>CAZYEA010000121.1:0-13722 GCA_964646485.1 uncultured Acidobacteriota bacterium | reverse complement strand
CGTGACCGCGGTTCATCGGTCGGGAGGCGCCGTCCGATGACGAGCCCCCGCCTGAGCCCTGGAGCTGCGGCGATCCTGCCCTGGATGGGTGTGCTTCTGCTGTGGATCGGGGTCATCGCACCCATCGCCTCCGACCAGGAGGGCAGACTGTCAAAGCAAAGTGCCACGCGCCGCGACCGGCTCAAGGCCGAGCGCGCCGTGCGCGAAAGCGCGGCGCTCAAGGAGCGGCTCGGCCGCGCCCTCGAGTCGGCGTGCCGCGCCTCCTCCGAACCATCGGCGCTTCGCCAACGCGCGGTCTTCGCAACCTCTGGCCTGGCGCTGTCTCCCTTCAGCCTCTCCGTCACCGGAGGAGCCCAGGGCGGAGCGATGGTGGAAGCGTCGGGCAGCAAGGGAGCAGCACTCGCGCTGGTGCAGCGCCTCGGCGACCCCTCGCGAGGCGGGTTCTTACGATCGGTCACCCTCAAGGAGAAGACCGGCCGCTGGTCCGCCAGTGCAGTGACCGGCGTGCTCGACGTGTTCCCAGCCGAACTTCTCAAAGTTCCCGCCCCCTGCGCCGTGGCCTCCGATCCCTTGGTGCAAGAGCCTGAAGTCGGCAAGCCGCCGAAGCCCACGCGTGTTCCTGTGCCGGTTCGTGCGCCATCGCCCAGGGAGGGCGTGGCGGCGCCCGAGGCGGCCCCGACTCCTGTGCCTCCCTCCGCTCCTCCCTTCACCCTCGTCGCTTTCCTCAGCGCGGGCCCGAAAACGAGGGTCTCGATCAAGGTCGGAGAGGAGGTCCGAGTGATTTCGGTGGGGGATTCGGTGAACGGATGGACCTGCCTCTCCATCGATCGCGACGCGGGGGCCGCGTTTCGATCGCCGGCCAACGTGCGAATTGTTCTGAACCCCGCGCCCCCGGAGCGCTGACGTTGACCCAGGGGTCGCCCGGCGTGTAGCGTTCCTGGTGACGACGGCGGTTCTTTCGCGCGATCCGACTCCAGGAGGTGGGACGCCGGATACCCGCTGTCCTTGAAGCGAGGCGCCCCTTGGAGACCAAAGAGCGATACGGTCGGTTCGTCCTGCAGTCCGAGGACGCGCGAACCAGCGCTGGATCGTTCTTCCGCGCCGTGCAGCTTGGGGCTTCCGGATACGAGCGGCATGTCGAGCTGTTTCGCTCCGAGCTCCTGATCCCGGACGTGGCCCAGGCCGTGGCCGAGGGATTGAAGAGCGGCCTGCAGGTCCAGCACGCCCAGGTCGTCCGCGGGTTCGAGGCGGGCCGCCTGGACAAGACCGCGTACGCCGCCTACGAAATGTTCGAAGGCCGGTCGGTGGGCGCGCTCATGGAGCGTTCGCAAACCGAGGGCCATCCCTTCGCCGCCGATCACGCCCTGCTCATCGCAAGCAAGGCCGCGGCCGCGCTCGAAGCCGCGCAGGGGAAGAAGCTGACTCACGGCTTCCTCGTGCCCGAGTTCGTCCATGTCTCGCACGACGGCGAGGTGAGCGTGCGCGGCTTCGGCCTTCCCTCCCGGGCTCTGCGGGTGGCGAATTGCGTGGGCGTGCGCGAGGCCCGCTTTCTTGCCCCGGAAACCGAGGGCGCGAGTCCCCTCGACATACGCGCCGATGTGTTCAGCCTCGGCGCCCAGCTCTTCGAGATGCTGACCGGGGCTGCCCTCCCCCGCACCGAGCCCACGCAGCGGAGCATCGAGACCGCGCGCGTCCATCAGCCCGGCACTGATGGCACGCCTCTGCCCAAGGCTCTCGCCACCTTGCTGGCCCAGGCCCTCGCCGAAGACCCGGCCCGCCGCTTCAAGGACGCGAGCGCCTTCAAGAAGGCCGTCGACACCCTGCTCTTCTCCGGCGATTACTCGCCCACCACCTTCAACCTCGCTTTCTTCATGCATACCCTCTTCCGCGACGAGGGTGACGAGGATGCTCTCCGCATCAAGGCGGAGAAGACCGCCGACTATCGAGCCTACCTGGCGCCTGCGTCCGCTCCCGCGGGGGTGGTGGTTTCGCCCTCGGGCCTCGTCCATCCGGCGCCCGCTCCGCCGCCGCCCCCAAAGCCCATCGAGAGCACGATGAGGATGGAGGCCCTCAAGCCTGAGGTGTTCAAGGCCGAGGCCGCGAAGTTCGAACCCGTGAGGGGTGATTCCGGACGCATTCCCCGCGTTCCTGCCCCTCCCCCTTCCTCGCCCGCGCCCGTCGCGGACGACCATCTCTTCCAGACCGTGATGGCGGAGAAGAAGGGGTTCCCGGTCGTGCCCGCAGCGCTTGGCCTGGTCGCGGTCATCGCCGTCGCCTTGTACCTCTGGTCCCGTTCCACCCCCGCCCCCGCTCCCGCACCGGTCCCGGCGCCCACCATGAACGCCGCGGAAACCGCGGCGCTTGCGAAAGTGAAGGAACTGGAGTCGCGCCTCGCCGCGATGGAAGCGGAGAAGGCCGCGGCCGAGCAGAAGGCAGCCGACGAGGCGAAGCGGGTCATCGAGGCCCAGGCAAAAGCGCGGGGCCGCGCGGTCGATCCGGCGGAACTCCAAAAAGCCCAGGACGAAGCGAGGAGGAAAGCGCAGGCCGACCAGGAGGCGAAGCTCCAGGCCGAGCGCCAGAAGATCGAGGAAGAGCGTAAGGCGGCCGAAGAGGCCAGAGCCGCCGAAGCGGCCAAGGCGGCGGAAGCGGCAAGGGTGGCCGAGGCCGCCGCCGCGGCGGCCGCCACCCCCACGATCACCGAGACCAGCACGCCCGCGGTCGCGTCCGCGGCGCCGTCGCTCACTCCGGGCTCGCCGGCCGCCTCGGCGCCCCAAGCCGCCCTCACCCCTGCGCCCGCCTCCGGCGTCACGCCGCTCGACCTGTCCGACCCGAGTGTGGTGTCGCCGGTGCTCGTCTCCCAGACCAGGATCGAATACCCGCCCATCGCCCGCGCCCAGAGGCTGAGCGCATCGATCATCGTTTCCGCCCTGGTCGACGAGCAGGGGAACGTGGTCGAAGCGCGCGTTATCCGGGGAGCTCCGGCCAACACCGGCTTCAATCAGGCGGCCCTCGACAACGTGAAGAAGCGCAAGTACAAGCCCGCCACCCAAAACGGCAAGGTGGGGCGCGCCTGGGTCGCCATTCAGATCGACTTCAAGCTCTAAGCTTGCGTGGCGCCCAGGGTCCCTTTCCTTAGGATCCTGCCCGCGCTTCGAACCAGAAAGGCGCGCTCACCAGAGGTCACATGATCACCACCGCTCTCGCCGTCCTTACGCTACTCCAGGGGTCCCCCGCATTGCCGAAGACCGAAACCCGCCCTGCCGATCCGTTCCTCGCTCGCGCCCAGGCGATCCTCAAGCTCACGCCCCTCATCGATGGCCACAACGATGTGCCCTGGGCCATCCGGATCTCCAAGGAAAAGCCCATGGACGTCGAGGCCTATGACCTTCGGAAACCCACCGCGGGCCAGACCGACCTTCCCAGGATGGCGAAGGGAATGATGGGCGGCCAGTTCTGGTCCGTCTACATCCCCGGCGAGGACGAGACGAAGAAGCTCGGCTACGCGAAGGTGCAGCTCGAACAGATCGAGATCGCGCGCCGGGTCATCCAGAAGTATCCGGACCGGCTGGAACTTGCGGTGAACGCGTCCCAGGTGATGCAGATCTTCCGACGGGGCAAGGTCGCCTCCATGATCGGCATGGAGGGCGGCCACGCCATCGAGAATTCGCTCGGCGCCCTGCGCGCCTTCTACGCCCTGGGCGCGCGCTACATGACTCTCACTCACAACGTCACCCTCGACTGGGCCGACGCGGCGGCGGGCCCGGCCACTCATGGCGGGCTCACCCGATTCGGCGAAGAGGTCGTGAAAGAGATGAATCGGCTGGGGATGATGGTCGACCTGTCCCATACTTCCCCCGAGACCATGGCCGACGCCATCCGGGTGAGCGCGTCCCCGGTGATCTTCTCCCACAGTTCGGCACGCGCCCTCTGCGATGTGCCCCGCAATGTCCCCGACGACATTCTTCGCCAGGTTGCGGCGAACGGCGGGGTGGTCATGGTGACCTTCGTGCCCGGCTTCATCTCCCAGGAGATCGCGACCAAAGCGCGGGAGCGCCGCGAGGCCCTGAAGGCGCGGCTCGAGGGCCTCACCGACGAGGCGGAGAAAAAGCGCGTCACCGACGAGGTGGCCGCGCAGTTCAAAGCCGGGAACGCCACCCTGACCCAGGTGGCCGATCACATCGAGCACATCCGGCGGATCGCCGGCATCGATCACGTCGGCCTGGGCGGTGATTACGACGGCACCGACGAGCTGCCCGATGGCCTCGAAGACGTCTCGAAGTACCCGGCCCTCATCGCCGAACTCCTTCGCCGCGGCTTCACCGACGCGGATGTGAAGAAGCTCGCGGGCGAGAACATCCTGAGGGTCTGGGCCGCCAACGAGCAGATGGCCGCGCGGCTCCGGGCCGAGCGTCCGCCTTCCACCGCCACCATCGAGCAGCTCGACGGCGCTCCCCGGCAGACGGCGACGCCCGCGCGCCCGTGAACCGATAAGATTCCGCGAAACGATGAGCCGGGACCGGGTTCCGACCTACGCCGACCGTCTGCCCCCCGTGGGCCGGGCGGTCGAGGAGACTATCGAGGGCATGTCCGACGAGCTCGTGGAGATCCTCTACCCGGGCCGGAGGCAGAAGCCCTTCGCGATCTCGGTGGTCTTCGATGATTCCGACGACGAGGCGGTTTCGAAGGCGAAGCAGCTTTCCGGCCAGGCCGCGTCCTTCAGCACGTTCAAGGAAGGCTCGATCACCAGGCATCGGGCCGATTTCCGGACGGAGCAGGCCTCGGTTCTGCGCGACGTGGCCGCCCTGGTGGGCGCGCGCGCGGGAAGCGAGATCCTGATCGCGGGCCGCAAGGCTCCCTACGGCCACGAGCTGTGGATGCCCCTCATGTCCTTTTTCGTGAAGGAGTGACGGTGGCCGCGATCAGAGACGACAGATCGGAGTTCTGGCCATGAGCGCGCTCGAGGAGGATCTCGAACGCATCGACGAAGGCATCTTCAAGCTCCAGAAGGAATGGGAGCGGTTCTTCTCCGGACAGGAGCGCAAGGCGCCCTATGAGGCCAAGCAGCGGCTCGATCGGCTGGTCCGCAAGTACGTGGGGGTCGAGATCCGGAACAACGTGGAGCGTTTCCGCTTCCAGTCGCTCACCGCGAAATACAACACCCTCTCCGACATGTGGAACCGGAAGCTCCGCGCCATCGAGGAAGGCCGCCCGCTCTCCTCCGTCCAGCTCAAACACATCCGCGAGGTCGAGGGCGCGGTCGAAGGGGCGGCGCCCGCCGTCCCGGTCATGCAGTCGGCTCCCGGGTCGAAGAGCGTTCTCACCCCCGGGCCGGGCCGCGCCGAAGTCCGCCTCTCCACCCTGAGGGACGACGAGCAGGGCGTGCGCGCCCTCTATGACCAGTTCCGCGCCGCCCGCGCCACCGCGGGGGAGTCCGAGGTGAAGTTCGAGTCCTTCCGGAAGCTCATCACCCAGCAGCGCCAGCGCCTGCTCGAAGAGAAGGACGCAGTGGCCGTCGACTTTCGCATCGCCCTGCAGGACGGGAAGGTGGCGCTCAAAGCCAAGCCGGTGCGGATCGATTGATCGCTTGAGCCGAAACCGACTCATCGCCGCCCTCCTCCTCGGGCTCACCTTCGCTCCCGCGCGGACGGAGGCGTGGCCGGCGGACCTTTCGGAGCGCATCGCCAGGGATGCGCTCAAGCTGCTGCCTCAATCCCTGTCGGAATTGTTCCTCGCGAACCAGACGGAGATCTTCGCGGACGCGCGCGCCTCGCAGATGCCCGCCCTGCCCCTCGTCTATCTCGACCTCGCGAAGGGCCGCCTCGCCCCGCCCACCCAACAAGCCCTCGCCCACGAGTTCGACGAGCGCGTGAAGGCGCTGCAGGGCCAGGACTTCCGCTCGGCGGTCATTGCCCTTGGCTCCACCTATCGCCTCTGCGTGGATCTCGCCGACCCGAGCCTCGGCCTCGGCATGGGGGGCGACGCCCGGGCCAAGGCCATAAGGCGTGAGTTCTACCTTTTCACCACCGCAAACCTCGACAAGATCCCGGTGGTGGTGGTGGAGCCCGATTCCATGCGCCTGAAGCTCGGCGACCTTCCGGCCTTCCTGGCCCGGGCGGCCGCGAAGACCCCCGATCAGGCGGCGCTCCTGCGCGAAGAGGGGATCGAGGGAGGGCGCGTGGTGGCAGCCGCCGACATCGATTTCAGAAGTCCGATCTTCGCGGTGTCCTCCACCGCTTATTCGCGGTCGGTGAGTGCGGTGGCCGCGACCTGGATTGCCATCTGGCGCGCCGCCGGGGGAGACATGCGCCGCGTGAAGCCGCCGAGGCTCGTCACCCCGCGTCCATTCGGATTGAAGGAAAATTGAAAGCCATGACCTCCCAGAAGAAGCGCGCCCTCCTCTCCGTCTTCCGCAAGGAAGGCATCGTCGAACTCGGCCGGGGCCTCGTGGCCCTGGGCTTCGAGATCCTCTCCACCGGCGGCACCGCGACCGCCCTCGCGGAGGCGGGGGTTCCCGTCACCTCGGTTTCGGAGGTCACGGGATTTCCCGAGATCCTGGGCGGGCGCGTGAAGACCCTGCATCCCAAGGTTTTCGGCGGGATTCTCGCGAAGCGCAACGAGGAGCACCTCGCAGACCTCACGAGCACCGGCCTGTCCCCGATCGACGTGGTGGTGGTGAATCTCTACCCCTTCGAAGACAAAGTGTCGAAGGGGGCCTCCTTCGACGAGGCCCTCGAGAACATCGACATCGGCGGCCCGTCGATGGTGCGCGCGGCGGCCAAGAACTTCCAGTCGGTATGCGTTTCGGTGGATCCCGCCGACTACGGTCTCCTGCTCGAACAGCTCGCGCGCCCCACCGGCGTCGACCGGGCCACCCGGCTCTTCCTGGCCCAGAAGGCGTTCCGTCACACTGCCCGCTACGAAGCGGCGATCTCCCAGTACATGGCGGAGATCGAGGCCGCGGAACTGGGCTTCTCCAAAGCCCAGTCGGAGAGCGTCTTCCCCTATCGCCTCAACCAGAGTTTCGAGAAGATCCAGGACCTTCGCTACGGCGAGAACCCGCATCAGCGCGCCGCCTTCTACTCGGACATGGGGTCGACTCTCTACTCGGTGGCCTCGGCCCGCGTGCTTCAGGGGAAGGAGCTGTCGTTCAACAACATCCTGGACCTCGATGCGGCCTGGCGCCTGGTCACGGATGTCGACGGGACGGCCTGCGTGATCATCAAGCACACGAACCCTTGCGGGGTCGGTCGCGGCGCCACTCTCGAAGAGGCCTTCTCCCGGGCCTGGGACTGCGATCCCACCTCCGCCTTCGGCGGCATCATCGCCCTCAGCACGAAGTGCGACGCGGGGGTGGCCGCGAAGGTCACAGGCTCGTTCTTCGAAGCGGTGATCGCCCCGGGCTTTACCGGGGAGGCGAAGGCGATCCTCGCCACCAAGAAGAACCTTCGCGTGCTCGATATGGACGTGACCTCGATTCACCGCGTGACCGGCTTCGACCAGAAGCGGGTGATGGGCGGCATCCTGGCCCAGGAGTGGGACATGGCCCGCTTCGATCGAGCGGGCTGCGATCCGGTGAGCAAGCGCAAGCCCACACCCGCGGAGTGGGAGGCCCTGGGCTTTGCCTGGAACGTGGCCAAACACGTGAAGTCGAACGCCATCGTCTTCGCCACCGCGAACCAGACTCTGGGCATCGGCGCCGGTCAGATGAGCCGCATCGACTCGGTGAAGATCGCGATCGGCAAGGCTCTGAAGGATCTGGCCGGCGCCGTGGTCGCCTCCGACGGCTTCTTCCCGTTCCGCGACAATGTCGACGCGATCGCCAAGACCGGCGCCACCGCCATCATCCAGCCGGGCGGCTCGGTCAAGGACGAGGAAGTGGTGAAGGCCGCGGACGAACTCGGACTGTCGATGGTCTTCACTGGCAAACGCCACTTCAGGCACTGAGGGCGCCCCCGCGCCCGCGCGTCAGACGATCGACGGCTCCTCCGGAGTCCCCGTCCACTTCGTGAAATTCTCGGCGCCCGTCTCGGTGATGAAGATGCAGTCTTCGTGTCGGATGCCGATCTCGCCGTAGATGTAGATGCCCGGCTCGTCGGAGAAGCACATGCCGGGCCGGAGTTTCGTGGTGTTCCCGCGGACGAAGTAGGTCCACTCGTGGCCGTCCATGCCGATGCCGTGCCCCACTCGATGGCCGAACATCTCGTAGTCCTTGCCGAATCCGGCATCGGTCACGACCTTGCGCGCGGCCGCGTCCACGGCCTGGCATTCGACTCCCGGCTTGGCCGCCCGGAAGGCCGCGTCCTGGGCCTTGCGCACGGTGTCCCAGATCAGGCGCTGGCGGTCGGTCGGCTTCGCCCCGAAGATGCCGGTCCGGGTGATGTCCGCGGCGTAGCCATGAAGCCTTCCGCCGCCATCGAGGAGGACGGCGTCCCCCGCCTTCAAGGGCTGCGGGTTGGTCGTGCCGTGCGGGAACGCGGCGTCCTTGCCGAAGAGGACGAGTGAGCCTCCGGCCATGCCGAGCTTCTGGAATGCCGCCTCGGAGAGGTCGCCGACCTGATCCTGGGTCATGCCTTCCTTGAGCGAAGCGAACACGGCGCGATGAGCGGCCACCGTGATCTCGTTGGCGCGGCGCATGAGGGCGAGCTCATGCGCGTCCTTGATCACCCGGCAGCCCGCGGTGACGGGCGTTCCGTTCACGACCTGCGCGGCCGGGGCCGCCTTCGCGATGGCGTCGGCGAAGGTGAACGGCATCATCTCCTCGATTCCGATCTTCCCGGTGGTGACGCCGCGGTCCTTGAGGATGGAGGCGACGAGAGCCGAGGGTGACTCGTGCTCCTCCCAGGCGCGCACGTCTTTGCCGATCTTGACCTGCTCGAGCGCACGCGCCTTCTCGAAGGCGGGAGTGACCCACGCGGGCTCACCCTCGCGAGTGATGATGCATCCGAAGAACCGCTCGGAGATTCCCCAGCGCGCGCCCGTGAAGTAGTCGAGCGAGGTCCCCGAGGCCATTATGAGCGCGCTCATCGAGTTCTCGGCGAGTAGGGCCTGGGCCCGGGCGATCCGCACCTTCCGCTCCTCCAGGGTTATGGGCGTGACTCCCGCGGTCATGGGCTTGAGATCCGCGATGGGGGCGGGCAGGTCGGCTCCCATCGAGGCGGCCCGGGCCGTGGAGGCGCCACCCCCGGAGAGAGCCGCGCCGAGCGCCGCCGTGCCCGAAGTGGTGAAGAAGTTGCGACGGTTGTAAGAGCGAGCGCTCATGGGGACTCCTTTGGCAGGGAAGGCGGACTATTGGCCCGCGAAGAACGCGGACATGAAGCGATAGAAGTTCCAGGTGTCGACCTTGGACGAAATCTCGAAGGTGGAGTGCATGGAGAGCAGGGGCACGCCCATGTCGATGACCTCCATGTCCCAATCCGAGAAGAACTGACCGATGGTGCCGCCCCCGCCCACCCCGACCTTGGGGGTCTGGGTCTGCCAGGGGATGGTTGACCGATCGAGAATGCCGCGCACCCGCGCGATGAACTCGGAATTGCCGTCGAAGCCGCGGCCGTAGCGCTTGATCGCGGGGCCGAAGCCCATCTTGGCCGCGTTCGTGGCCTCGCTGGTCGAGCCGAAGAGGGGGTTGATGCCGTCGTTGGTATCGGCCGAAATGACTTCCGAGGCCCGCAGGGCCAGGCGCAGGTCGAGGTCGGAATACTCCTTGCCCCTTTGGGCCGCGATCAGCCGGCCCACCGCGTTGTTGAAGAACTCCGATCGGGCGCCCGTGTTGTTCACCGAGCCCGCCTCCTCGTGGTTGGTGAGGTAGGCGACCACGCTCTTCTTCGGCGTGCCCTTGACGTCCATGGCCGCGCGGGCCGCGCAGTAAGACGAGAGGCGATCGTCCTGGCCGTAGCCGCCGGTGAGACCGCGATCGATGCCGACATCGGCGGGCATGCGGGCGGGAACGAGATGCAGCTCGCCGGAGACGAAGTCTTCCTCCTTGATGCCGTAGCGCGCGGTCATCTCCTTCATCACCGTGGCGACCAGGGACCCCTCGGTGGGAATGCTCGCCGCCACCGGGTCGAGTTCTTCCCCCTCGAGGACGGTCTGGTACGTGCGGTTGCGGAGCGGGGTGTCGGAATGCGGCGCGTTGTCGGGGATCACGAACACGGGATCGCCGTCGTCCATGCCGATGGCGACATCGACGGTCTTCCCGTCCGTGGTGTCGATACGGCCGATCAGGGCCATGGGCTCGTTCGCGTACTGATAGTGCTTGATCCCGCCGTACTCGACGGTGTTGAACATGGCCACCGCGCCGGCCACGTAGATGGGCCGCGCTTTGAGGTCGAGGTGCGAGGAATCGTGGTGAGTCGCCACCACTCTGAGGCCTGCGGCGAGGGGTTCCGAACCCACGACCACCAGCATGATCCCTCGATCCCGGCTGTTGACGAGGAGTTTCGCTCCGGGCTTGACCTGTGCGGGCGTCGTGAACTCGACAAAGCCCGCCGCCCGGGCCTGACGCGCGACCTCGCGGGTGGAGAAATAGGCGCTGCGCGCCACCTTCAGGAACGACTTGTACCCGTCGTTGAAGGCGAAGATCTCTTTTCGCTGATCCGCGGTGGCGAGGTCCCACCCGCTTTTCTTCCCGTCCCACACCGTCTTGAGGGGAGCGGCCGGAGCGGCGGGCCGGGCCTCCTGGGCGAGGGCGGGCGAGGTTGCGGCGAGGGCCGCGGCGAGGGCAAGCACGGGTGAGCGATGCATTGGGGCTCCGAGGATTGGAATAGCTTGGAAGAGGGCGACGAAAGGCAGTCTATTGGCTCCCGTCCGCGCTCAACACATAGGAACCAGACGTACGTTCGAACCCGGTCACGACGAGTCCCTTCGAGAAGGCGGCCGCGAGTTGGCTCTCGACCCGTCGTTGCTCGGCGCGGGCCTCCTCGGGGCTGCCCGCCACGAGGGCGTTCCATGAGCTCGGGATGGTCACGTGAGCCTGGCCGCGCGGTCCTGGGGCGGGCTCACCCCTTGAGAGGGCCAGGACCCTCGGTGATTCGAGATCCCAGGAGGCAAGCAGCCGATCGGTGGGGAGGCCGTGATGCAGCGCTGAGGTGGTGACGCCGTAGAAGTTGGGCAGGTACTCACGCGCGGTGACGCCGAGGACTTCCAGATTCAGGTGCGCATTGCCCGATTGCATGGGATCGAAGGTCCAGGTGATACGGCGGATCCCGCGCCGAAGCGCGTGTTCGCGCTGCGCCCACTTGAGGCGCTGGCCGATCCTCGTGCCCCGGAAGGCGGGCCGGACCGCCAGCATGTCGGAGTGCCAGAAGACCTCGCCGTCCGCGAAGGCGGGGAAGGCGAAGGCGAACCCGCCCACGATACCGTCGTCGCTCTGGGCGATGAGCACCGACCCTCCCGCGTGCTGGCTGGCCTTGAGCTGGATCCGGCCCACGATCTCCAGGTCCGCCAGGTTCCAGACCTCGCGCTGGACACGTGTGATCTCATCGAGATCCTCGGAGGAATGGGCTTCGCGGATGATCATGGGTGCGGCGCTCAGAAGGAACTCTAGCCGGAACGCCGCATCTGGCAAGATGGCGGCGAATGAATCGGCTGGGTCGGTTGTGGCGCGGAGACGCAGGGGGACGGGAGGTGCTGACCCTCGGGTTCCCCCTCATCTTGTCGATGATGTCCGTCACCGCTCAGCACTTCGTGGACCGCATCTTCCTCACCTGGTGGTCGGCCGAGGCGGTGGCGGGAGTGACCACGGGGGGATTCGCCATCTGGGTCCTCACCGGCCTCTTCAACGGCACCGCGGAATACGCCACCCCGTTCGTCTCCCAATACGTCGGGGCCAGGAGGGAGAGCCGGATCGGCGCGGTGGTGTATCAGGCCGCCTATTTCGCGGTTCTGGCCGGGCTGCTGGGCTGGATCTTGTCCTATCTGGTGACGCCGCTCTTCGACGCGGTCGGCCACGCCCCGTCGATGCGCGTCCACGAGATCGCCTACGCGAGCATCCTGCTTCGCGGCACGTTCCCTGTGGTTCTCATGGTCGCCCTCTCGACCTACTTCGCGGGACGGGGCCAGACTCGGACCGTTCTCGCCGTGACCGTGCTCGCGACCCTGGCGAACGTGGTCTTCGACTGGATCCTCATTTTCGGGAACTTTGGCGCGCCCGCCCTTGGGACCGTGGGCGCCGCCTATGCGACCGTGCTCAGCCAGGCGCTTGGCGCGCTTGCCTACCTCGCCCTCATCCTGAGGGCCCCCGAGCGGCACGCTCACGGATTTCTCGACTTCCGCTTCGACTCCCGCCTTTTCCTGCGCCTGCTCAAACTCGGGCTCCCTTCCGGACTGCAGCCCTCGCTCGAGATCCTCGGCTTCACCCTGTTCATGTTCGTGATCGGCAACATCGGGGTGGCCC
This sequence comes from uncultured Acidobacteriota bacterium, assembly GCA_964646485.1. Taxonomy (GTDB): domain Bacteria; phylum Acidobacteriota; class Vicinamibacteria; order Fen-336; family JAGNNV01; genus JAGNNV01. The sequence continues at coordinate 1,331 of CAZYEA010000121.1, read as the reverse complement.
CCCTCGCCGCCACCTCCATCGCCTTCAACCTCAACGGCATCGTCTTCCTGCCCGCGGTCGGCCTCGGGTACGGCGTGTCCACCCTGGTGGCGCGATATCTGGGGATGCAGCGGCCGGCCCTGGCCGACCGGGCCATCCGGTCGGGGCTCGTCATCTCCCAGATCTACATGGTGGCCTGCAGTTCGATCTACCTGCTGGCTCCGGGAGTGCTCCTCGCTCCCTACGCCCTGGGCGCCGACCCCGCCACCTTCGCCGAGGTCAGCCGCATCGCCACTGTCCTCCTTCGCTTCGTCGCGTTCTATTCGATCTTCGACATGGTGAACGTCGTTTGCGCGGGCGGGCTCAAGGGAGCGGGGGATACACGCTTCCCCATGACCGCGACCGTGGTGATTTCGTGGGTGGTGATGCTCATCCCCACCTGGTGGTTTTGCGTGCGCGGCGGCCAGGGTGTCTATGTCGCCTGGATCTTCGCCACCCTGTACGTGGTCGTGCTCGGCGCGGTCATGTTCGTCCGGTATCGTAGGGGCGCCTGGCAGACACTGCGAGTCATCGAATCAGATGTCCTCCCCCCGCTCGATCCCGCCGAGTGACGAATCCGCCGTCCGGATTCCGGTGATGCGTTGAGCGCCCTTCGCCTCTGGCTCCCCAGGGTGACCATGGCGCTCGTCGCCCTGGGCCTGCTGGTCCTGTCCCTTCGGAGCGATCCCGCGAAGCTCTCCGAGGGCCGCTTCTTCTCCGACGGTGCGACGTACTACGCGATGACCTGGAGCCTGGCTTCGGACTTCGACCTCCAGTACACCGCTTCCGATCTGGCGCGAATCAAACGTGAGTACCCGGAAGGACCCGTGGGGATCTTCCTGAAGCGCGCCTCCGGGGGATTCGAGCTCGCCAGCACCGCTCCCTGGCTCAAGCGGGTGCCGGAAGAGGACAAGCGCCTCTACTTCGGAAAAGCCATGACCTACCCGGTCTTGGCTGCGCCTTTCGTCGCGCTTCTCGGGACGCGGGGCTTCCTCGTCCTCAATTCCCTCTGCCTGATGGTGGCCTGGCTTTGCGTGTTTCTCGAGTTGAGGCGCCGAGCGAACGACCTTCTGGCCCTCTTCGGCTCCGGAGCCCTGATCCTCGCCACGGTTGCGCCCATCTACATCTTCTGGCTGCAGCCCGAGTTGATGAATCTGGCCCTGGTGGCTCTCGCGCTCACCGCCTGGCGCGCGGATCGACCGATCCTCTCCGCCGTTCTCTTCGGCATCGCCGGGTACACCAAGCCCACGCACCTGTTGATGGCCGCTCCCCTGGGGCTCTCGCCCCTGTTTGACGCCTCCTTGAAAGCACCT
>CAZYEA010000120.1:0-13810 GCA_964646485.1 uncultured Acidobacteriota bacterium | reverse complement strand
ATCGCGACGCTGGGGCGGGCCGCCGGCTAGCGTGCGCGCGGCCGCGCGAAGGTCCGCAAGAGCATGGCCGTCCACGGCCACGAGGCGCCCTCCGGCGAGATCAGCGTGCGCGGCCTCGGCCTGAACCACGATGAACTCCTCTCCGAACGGGGCGAGGCGGAGGCCCACCCGGCCGAGCGACGGCGACGGACCCCGGTAGAAGATGCCGGAGTGGCCGTTGTCGGCGAGAGCCACGATCTGCGAGAGGGCCAGGATGAATCGCGCGTCGGAAGGCGAGTCCGGAGACGCCTTGAGCTCATCGAGACGCTTCCTTGCCTCGAGGCGGGCCGCGGCGGAATAGGAACGATCGCTCTCGAAGAAGAGGCGTTCGAAAGCACCCAGATCCTGGCGGCGCTGCGCGGCGAGACCCTTCTCTTGCGCCGCCGGGGCGGGTCGTCCGCAGCCTGTGGCGGCATGGACGGTGGCGAGCAGGACGATTGCTGACCCCAGGCGTGCACGTCGCATGTCCGCCATTAGACGACGGATCGAGGCCCGCACACCAGAGCGACTTGCGGTCGGCTTCAATTCATTGAAACCGGAGGGTCGCCTGGACCACGCTCGATCGTCGCTGATCGTCCTCGAGGGTGGTGAACATCAACACCGTGCCGTCGGGACGCTGAACCAGAGTGGGATCGAAGAGTCCGGAGGCCCCCGGAACGAACGACGAGGCTTCGATGGGTGCGCCGGACTGCGCGGTGAAATTCACGCCATCCGTGCTGGTGAAGATGTACAGCTTCGTCGAACGCATGGTCACGGCGAGATAGCCGCCCGAAGCGAGAGCGAGAACCGCGGGGTCGACGTTCGTGTCGAGGGCTCCCGAGAGGCTGATGTCACCGAACGGGTTCGTGGACTCTTTCAGGAACGTAGCGCCCTGGTCCGCGGAGATGGCGATACGCGCGTTCTGTCGCGTCCCTCCCCTGTCGACGTAGACGAGACGCAGTCGGCCGTCGGGCGCCCGGTAGACGTCGGGCACACCGATCCACCCGTTGTTGTCGCCGGCAAGAGCGTCGAAGACGGGCGCAGACGGATTTCGCGAGAAACCCCCGGGGCCTTCCCGGAGCCTGAAGAGGACCGCGCGGTCGTGCCCGGGGGAGCAAGCCCGAGCACGTATAGTTCGCGAACTCCCTCAAGGTTCTGGCGTGGCACCGTCTCCGTGGGATTGAAGCCGGTGCCGTCGAGGGCGCTCGCGAGCCCGGCCAGGACCTCCGGCGTCGACTGGTTCGACCCATCGCTCGACCGGTACAGGCGCATACCCTGCGGCGTGCCCGTGGTGAGCCAGACCTCGTTGTTGACCCAGCCGGCGTTTGGAGTGGAGCCGCCCTGGATGCGAAACGAGGGATTGGGGATGGCGCGCCACGCGGAAGTCGCGGTCGGTGTCGAAGCCGGCGTGGGCACGGTCGAGCCGGCCCCGCCGCAGCCGGCGGCGCTCGCGGCGAGGAGGAGCGCGGCCCCGACGTTCACCGCAGGAAGCCGCGCGTCACCGCGGCGTCGCCGTCGTTCGCCGCCGGATCGAGACCGAGGAGCGCGCACATGAAGTCGTAGACGTGGATGTTCTCGAACGGCTTCACCACGCGGCCTTCCCTCACTCCCGGACCGGAGGCGATAAACAGGCCGTGCATGGATTTCCGCTTCGGATCGTAACCATGCACTCCGCTCACGAGTGGGAGGCCGCGCCCATCCCCCGCGACCTCGGCGCGAGACGCGATGGTCCAGCCCTCCTTCGCGATGCCCACGATTGCAGGCACGCGCGGGTGCCCCGCGAGCTTTCCGTAGCGCGCGGGGATCTCGGCATTACGGTAGACCTCGAGCGCCTTGTGCTTCCTCTTGAGCGCACGGTAGACGCGCTCGACGTCGCCGTCCTTCGGCGACAACGCCAGCACGGGTGCCCAGTCGAGGACGTCCACCGTCCGAGGATCGAGGTAGTCGTCGAGGATGATGGTGCGGTCGCGGGTCACCCGGGCCATGCCGTGATCACTCACGACGACGTAGTTCACTCGACTCGCGAGTCCTTCGGACTCGACCCCGGCCACGAGTTCGCCGATCGACCGGTCCACCCGCAAAACCGCCTCGCGCACTTCCGGAGAATCCGGCCCGTGGAGGTGGCCCGCGGTATCGACATCGCTGAAGTAGAGAGTCAGGAACGATGGACGAAGGCTCTCGGGAAGGCGCAGCCATTCGAGGACCCGGCCCACCCGCTCCGCGTGCGGCATCGAATCGTCGAAGGGCATCCAGTGGGTCGGCTGACGGCCGCCAATCGCGGTCTCGGAGCCCGGCCAGAACATGGCCGCCGCAAGCTTCCCCTGACGCTCCACCGTATTCCAGATCGGCTCGCCGCCCCACCAGCGCGGATCCTTCGTGACCTCGCGATTCGCCATCGAAAACCGGCCGGGGAGATCGGGGGCGGTCATGTTGTTGGAAACGATGCCGTGCCGGGCCAGCCGAAGCCCGGTGACGATGGTGTAGTGATTGGGGAAGGTCTTCGAGGGGAACTGAGGGATGAGGCCACGGGAGCGAATGCCCCTTCGGGCGAGGCGGCCGAGAGTTTCCGGGTGGAGCCGGTCGAAATAGTCGGCGCGAAATCCGTCGATGGAGATGAGGACGACGATCGGCGGCTCCGGCGGCGCAGAAAGCGCCAGGGCAGGCAGGGCGAGAGCCAGGAGAAGAGCGAGCCGTCGGATCACGCGATGACCTTACCGCAGCCCTGACCGTCCAAATCCCCGAACGAACGCGGCTAACATCCCGCCTCGAAGGATCCGCTTTCCGGTCATCCCTTTCTCGAGGAGTTTCCCGATGCTTCCCCGCACCCACACGAACCCGGGCCGCCTGTCTCTTGTCCTGCTCGCCTTCGCGGCGGCTCCGCTCGCCCTCGCGCAGCCTGCGGCCCAGCCCGGTCTCACCGCGGCGGATTACGCCCGGGCGGAGAAGTTTCTGGCCGCGACCGTGAACCCGCTCGTGGTCGGAGGCACGGTCAACCCGGCCTGGCTCGCCGACGATCGCTTCACCTATCGCAACACCACCGCGGACGGATCGGAATTCATTCTGGTGAACCCGCTGAAGAAGACCCGCGTCCCCGCCTTCGACCACGTCAAACTCGCGGCCACGTTGTCCACCGCGGCGGGCGGGACCTACGACCCCAAGAAGCTGCCCTTCCAGACCATCGAACTATCCGCGGACGGTAAGAGCGTGTCCTTCGACGTGGAACAGAAGCGCTGGTCCTGCGACGTCAAGGGCCTGGCCTGCAAGACCACGGGAGCGGCGAAGGGCGAGCGTCCGGCGGCTGGGCGCGGAGCTTTCGCGCGCGGCGGAGCGAATCTCGCAGTGGCCTCACCGGACGGAACGAAGGAGGTCTTCATCAAGGACTGGAACCTCTACGTCCGCAACGTGGCGAGCAAGGAAGAGAAGGCGCTCACCACCGACGGGGTCAAGGACTTCGGCTACGCCACCGACAACGCGGGCTGGACGAGCAGCGCGCGCGCCATCGTCTTGTGGTCGCCCGATTCGAAGAAGGTGGCGACCTTCCAGCAGGACGAGCGGAAGGTCGGAGAGATGTACCTGGTCGAAGCCAAGGCCGGCCATCCCGTGCTCAAGACCTGGAAGTACCCGCTTCCCGGCGACGCTGAGGTGGCCATGCTCCACCGCGTGGTGATCGACGTCGAGTCGGCAGCCATGGTGCGTTTCAAGATGGGCCCCGACTTCCACCGGGCCATGCTCGGCGACGACTTCTCGGTGCGCGACATGATCTGGAGCCCGGACGGCTCGAAGCTCGCATTCGTTTCCACCGCGCGCGATCACAAGAAGGCGACCGTCCGCCTGGCCGACACCGCGACCGGCGATGTCCGCACCGTCTTCGAGGAATCGGAGAAGACCCACTTCGAATCCCCCGCGGGCTGGCGGGTCCTGTGGGCCACGAACGAGATCATCTGGAACTCCCAGCGCGACAACTGGAGCCACCTCTATCTCTACGACCTCAACACCGGGCAGCTCAAGAACCAGATCACCTCGGGCGAGGGTCCGGTGATGTCGATCGATCGCGTCGATGAGAAGGCGCGCACCGTCTACTTCAATGCCAACGGTCGGGAGGCGGGGCAGGATCCCTACCTCTCCCACTACTACCGGATCGGCCTCGATGGCAAGGGTTACACCTCGCTGACTCCGGACGAAGGCAACCACAGCGCGCAGCTCTCGACCTCGGGCAAGTACCTCGTCGACACCTACTCGACCGCCGAGAAGCCGCCGGTGGTGGTCCTGCGCGACGCCCTCGGCAAGGTGGTGATGCCCCTCGAGAAGGCGGACATCTCGAAGCTCGTGGCCGCGGGCTGGAAGCCGCCCATGACCTTCAGCGTGAAGGGGCGCGACGGCAAGACCGACATCTACGGCCAGTTGTTCCGGCCCACGAACTTCGACCCTTCGAAGAAATACCCGATCATCAACAACGCCTACCCCGGGCCGCAGTCAGGCAGCGTGGGCAGCCGATCCTTCGCCGCCGCCCGCGGCGACAAGCAGGCGCTCGCCGAACTCGGCTTCGTGGTGGTGTCGATCGACGGCATGGGCACGCCCGGCCGTTCGAAGGCGTTCCACGACACGTACTACGGGGCCATGGGCCGCGACAACACCCTGCCCGACCAGGTCGCGGGCATGAAGGAACTGGCCTCCCGCTTCCCCTGGATCGACATCGACCGCGCGGCCATGTGGGGACATTCGGGCGGCGGCTTCATCACCGCGGACGCCATGTTCCGCTACCCCGACTTCTTCAAGGTCGGCATCTCGGAGTCGGGCAACCACGACCAGCGCGTCTACGAGGACGACTGGGGCGAGAGGTATCAGGGGCTGCTCGTGAAGGGCGAGGGCAACGCGCCCGACAGCTACGACGTCGAGGCCAACCAGACCATGGCGAAGAACCTCAAGGGCAAGCTCCTCCTCATGCACGGCATGATGGACAACAACGTGCCCCCGCAGAACACGTACCTCGTGATGGAAGCGCTCATCAAGGCCAACAAGGACTTCGACCTGATCCTGCTTCCCACTCAGCCCCACGGCTACGGCGTCGATGGTCCGTACGTCATGCGTCGCCGCTGGGATTATTTCGTGAAGAACCTTCTCGGCCTCGAACCCCCGAAGGAATTCAAGATGCAGCCGGTGACACCGCCGGGGCGCCCCGCGGGGAACTGAGAAGTCGCGGCAGCCGCGGAAAGACCAACTCGCCCGAAAGGGCGACACTCCCGCGCCCATCTCGAGCCTGTCGAAGTAGTCGGGAGCGGTCGCCTCGACTTCCTCGCGGACCAGACTTTAGGGGGGTCGATACGCGGCGATCGCGTCCCGCGTCGCCTCCGTGACTCGCGTGGGTGGGAAACGTGCATTCGCAGCGGAATCCTCCGGCAATGGCGGCAGGACTCGGCTACAGTCCGCCCAATACATTCCCGGGGCTTTGAGCCGCTGCGGTCGGCAGGAAGGGTTGGGACATGAATACGCAGATCCGCGATGGAGTCCGGGTTTCGACTGCTCGGCCAACCTCGGTTTCCCGTTCATCGTCGCCAGCGGCGGCGTCTTTCACGACAAAACGCTCAGGCCCGGCGAAGCTGACACCGGGCAGACGCTCGCGAGTTTCAATGGTTTCCGCGACATGAGACCGCCGTCCTCCTGCCTCCGCCTCCGTCCGCCTCTGCGCTCGGTCTGGAGCCATGTCAACGGACTCGGCGCTGCGGTCCCACTCGTGTCCCCCTCGACGAGTTACCTTGTGTCTGTCGGCCCACGCAAATCCCTGGACCATGCGGCCGTAGCCTTGGAGTCGACCACTGGCAGGAAGCTGTGGTCTCACAAACCGAAAGCGCACCGGAGATCAAGTCCGGGTTTCTGTTGCCGGATCGAATTGGGATCATCGACACTTCGGCCAACGAGGCGCAGGCCGATGACGACACTGAAGACGACACTGAAACCCTCGTGCTCGATGGGCGCACCGGAAAACTGATTCGGCGTTACCCTTGGGCAGGGACCGTCGTTGTCGGCAACATGTGCGTCGGGGACGCCATCAGTCGCCTTTGGGTAGGTTCCCTGACGACCGGGAGAAAGCTTTGGGACGTCGACTTTGGACCTAACCCCGGGCAGTGGCTGAGTGGCCCTTTCCTGGAAGACAGGTTCTGGGCAAGTAAGCACCTCCTTGTCTGGGGGCGGAAGGGGGGCGCGGTTCGCTGTGTCCGAACAAGGACTGGTGAGGTGGTTTGGGAAACCTCGGTTGCAGACATTTGGTGGCCGGGCGCGACGCCAAGGCAGAGGATTCCCGGCGAGGTCAAGGGACGCATTCAGTGTTTTGGCCGAGTCCTCACGCTTCCCACTGCGACGCATGTCGTCGGCGTCTCCCTGGACACCGGCGACCGTCTGTGGGCGGTCGAGGCGATTCCCCTGCGGGGAGGCGGTCGTTGCGGCGATCGACTCTACGTGAGCTACTGCGCCTGGATCGATCCTCAGTCCGGCGAGTACCACGGGGAACCCGCCGGAAGGCTCGTCGGCCCTGCAAAGCTCGAACGACCCAAGGAATGGAAGCCGAAGAAAGACACATTCTCCGGCGACTTCCTGGTTTCGGAGACGCATATCTTCGGGACGAGCACAGCTGCCACGCTAGAGGCCTGGGACCGGGAAACGGGCAAGCACGAGTGGCACGAGAAGCCTGAAGGGGCCAATGGGTACGTAGAGTCGGCTCCGATGGTGGCGGCATACGGGCGGCTGTACTACGTTGACTCTTCGTTCCGGACGTACTGTTACGAGGAAGAGAACCCGAGTGATCACTCCTCGAAGGCGCGACCGGCGATGCGGGCGAAGGGGTAAGCACCGCTACGTCGGCCGTCTGGCCGCCCCGTCAAGGTGAGCCCAAAGATTCGCGCGACCTTGGTTCAACGGCAAGGCGTACTACCGGCTCAACGACCTGACGCTGACCCTGGTACCGGAGCTCGTCGCAAATCGGCCGGATCCCGACCGATTGAGGTGGCACTTCGGGAATCGGTTTCAATCGTGAGGGAGACAGACTCTCGATCGAAACCGCTGCCCCCCGCGCGGGTAAGACGCCAGCTCCGCGTGCCGATCAATGTGGGGTACGGAAGCCAATCGCGCGCCTCGGCTTGGTTGGTGGTTTGAGCAACTCGCGAACCGCGACGAACATCTGCTTGAGCGCCTGGTCGTGTCCCGTAACGCGGCGCTCAAGGGCTGCGATGTGCTTCGAGAGCTCAGCATGCGTGCGCGCGTAGTCGCGAAGTTCAACGAAGGCCCGAACCACAAACACACTCATCTCGTCGGCTCGTTCGCTGTTCAAGACCGACGCGACCATGATGGCGCCGTGCTCGTTGAAGGCGAGAGGTGGATGCTTGACGTTTTGCCCCTACTTCAAGATCACAGATTGTGATCTTGAACGTTGAAGCTCCTGCGTCTCCTCAGAGCTAAGACGAAACATGAAATCGCCCGGGAACCGCCGCGCGTTTCGCTTGACCGCCTGATTCAAGACCCGAGTTTCAACGCCGTAAACATCCGCGAGATCGGCGTCGAGGATTATGCGCTGTCCGCGGACCTCGATAATCCGACCTGCCACCACCATTGTCGGCCCGTTGTGCATGGGGCTGTGATCTTCAGGGTCTCTGGTCATCACCCGAGAGTAGGCGAGCCCGCTGCCCGATCGGGTCCGTTTTAGGCGATTTCCGAGCCCAGGCGTCGTTTACGCTCCCTTCGCGTCACTCGCCCCGGGGCTTGGGGCGGCGCCTTCACGGACGGCGGCCGCAGCCGCTGCGCTCTGCCTCGAATATTCCTGCCGTCGCTTCATCACCTCGTTGCCGAACCCGATCCGGTTCTTGTCGAACATCAGCTTCGTCTCGTCCGAGAACCCCACGACGACCCACGGAACCTTGGTGAAGACGAACTCGAGGGCGGCATCGACGGTTGCTTCGGGAGCCGTGAGCTGAGCCAGGCCCTCGCGGTGGCCGAACGTCGCGGCGTAGGTCTTTCCGGCCGGGACGAAGTTCACGCGGTGCTGGGTCACCGCCTTGTACACCCAGAAGAGGTCGGTCAGCCGGTGAGCGTCGAAGCTGAATACTCCGAGGTTGACCAGATACTGCTCCGTGATCCGCCAGCCTCCGCCGCTGAAGCGGGGCTTCGCGAGTTCTCTCTGGATCGCGGAAGCCGTCGAGGAGATGCTGCCCCAGCTTCGAATGCGTCGCGCCGCGGGATGGCTCGAAGGAGCGTTGAAATGCCCCCACGCGGGGAAGGCGTAGCGCCAGAGTAAGTATCCGAATACGCACAGGATTCCGAGGCCGATGTAGCCGGGAACCCTGAACGACTCTTCGTTGACGTAGAAGGGATAGAAGCGCTTCTGAATCGCGACCACCTCGGGATCACGCAGCAGTTCGGCCCAAACGTCGGGCGGCATCCGTTCGAGCGAACCCACCGCCACCGCCGCGGCGGGTCGGTCGGTCTCGAAGATCAGAAAACGATCGCCGATGCGGAGCGCGTAGTACTTGCCCGTCGCCTTGCGGCTGACTTCGCGGCCGTTTCTCGTCTCGATACTGATCTTCTCGATGCCGGTGTCGATCGCCTCCTCGCCGTTGACGGTCACGAAGTAACGCGGCGAAGCCTCGGCGTTACTGATCGCATTCAGATCGGCCGCTGACATCGGATACGGGCCGAACGTGAAGTTCAAGAGGTAACGCCGTTCGCCGTAGGCGAACAGGGCCGCGAAGACCGCGACGCCGGACCAGGCGATCAACTGACGCAGCGCGCGACCCTTGACCGTCGTCTCCACCCAGTTACTCATGTGCGCCACCCTTTCGTATACCGGGCGCTGGAGCGCGCCCTCCCCAAGCGTCCCCTTCAGGAGGGGAGCAGATGTGCCACAGTGTATCTCCGGAAGGTCCCCGCGCGCGGGGTTATGCTCGGTCTCCTCCATGCCTCGCGATTTGCGGTCTCGGCGTGCCCTCGCTGCCCTCTTCGTGCTGGCGTTGACTGTAACGTGCGGGAAGGCGGTCGCCGCGCCTGCCTCCATCAGATCCGCGCCGCCCGCCGCCTGGGTTCAGCCGATCCCCTCCCCGGTTTCGGGAACCGCGCCGAGGAACGAGATCAGTGGCGGCGCGTGGTTCCGGCTTTCGGATCGCCAGATGAAGGTGGACGGCTCGATCCGTGAGTCGTTCTCCCATTTCACGCGTCAGATCGTCAACGACGCGGGCCTGGAAGGGGCATCCCAGGTCACCGTGGGGTTCGAGCCGTCCTACCAGCAGGTCACCTTCCATTGGCTCCGAATACATCGTGACGGTCAGTGGCTGGATCGCCTGTCGGTGCCGCAGATGAAGGTCATCCAGCGCGAGCCTGAACTCGAGTCCCAGGTGTACGACGGTCGGCTGAGCGCCATCACGTTCATCGAGGACCTGCGGGTGGGCGACGTTCTGGACTACGCGTACACGATCCGCGGCGCGAACCCGGTCTTCGGACCTGCGTTCTTCGAGTCGTTCGCCCTCGACTGGAGCGTTTCGATCGAACGGGCGTCGTTCCGCCTGCTGTGGCCGCCGGCCCGACACCTGAACGTCCGCAATCAGGGAACCAGGATCGAACCCCGGTCTCGGCCGCTCGGCGGCTATACCGAAATGGTCTGGGAGAGCGCCGACACCCGCGCCGTCACTAACGAGAGCGGTGTGCCGGCCTGGCACGACCCGTGGGGCTGGGTGCAGCTCAGCGAATATTCGGACTGGGGCGAGGTCGCGAACTGGGGATGGCGCTTGTTCGACAGTGTGCGGGCGCCGCTCACTCCGCAGTTACGGCAGAAGGTCGAAGAATGGAAGGCCCGGAGCGCGGATCCCGATGAGCGCGCTCTTCTGGCCACGCGTTTCGTACAGGACGAGGTCCGGTACGTCGGCCTGGAAATGGGTGAGGGATCTCATCGTCCCACGCGCCCCGACATCGTCTTCCGCCGCCGGTTTGGCGATTGCAAGGACAAGGCGCTGCTCCTCGCCACCCTCCTGACCGAACTCGGATTCGACGCCAAGCCCGCGCTCATCAACACTGACAACGGCCCCCTGTTGCCCAAGTGGCTGCCCACGCCGCTGGCCTTCAACCACGCGGTCGTGGCGGTCAATCGCGGGACGACGCGCCTGTGGATCGACGCGACGATCGCAGGACAGGGGGGCCACTTCGGCGAGATCCATTTTCCGTCGTACTCCCATGGCCTCATCCTTGACCAGGGCACGAAGGACCTGACGCCGATCCTCGTCAGTCCGCCCGCCGAACCGACCCTCGACGTGACCAACACTTACACCTCGCAGAGCTACGACGCTCCGGCGAGCCTCGTCGTCGAGAGCCGGTACCTGCATGTGGATGCGGACGGCATGCGATCCCAGGTTGCGTCGACCAGCCTGGGGGAACTCGGCAAGAGTTTCACCAAGTTCTACGAACCGACCTATCCGGGGATTCAGGCGACATCGCCTCCCGAAGTCCGCGACGACCGTGACGCCAACGTCATCACGATCGTGGAGAAGTACACGATTCCTTCTTTCTGGGAAAAGCCGCGATCGGCCGGCCGGCGCCCGAAGGTCGACGTCTATCCCCTGGCGCTCCTGGGCGTCGTGCCAAAGCCCGTCCCCGCCGATCGCACCAAACCTTTGGCGCTCGACTTTCCGCGCAAGGCACGCGAGATCACCCACGTCACCCTTCCGGAGGATTGGGCGACGGAACCGGACACGGAGACGATAGGAGACGATTCGATGCGGCTCGGGTTCCGCTACTCCGGCACGCCGCGCAGGGTAACCGTGACCTACGACTACGAAACGCTGCGGGACGGGGTGCCTGCGGAGCAGCTCGCCGCCCACCGGGACGTCAGACAGCGGATCATCAACCGGCTCGGGGCCGTGGTGGGCGGCGGTTCGGCCGTGCGAGGCGGTGGACTCAACTGGTCCGCGGTGATTCTGCTGGCCGCGCTGTCACCCATAGCACTGGCCGCGAGCGTCTGGATCCTGCGAAAGCGCTCGACGAACTCCCGCTCACCCCTCGACCCGGCCCTCGCGGGCATCGCCGGAGGACTTCACGTAGTTGGACTTCTGCTGACGCTCGCGGTGGTGCGATACGCGTGGGCCCTCTACGACACTCGCTTCGTATGGTCGCTGGACGAGTGGCTGGTAAGGACCAACCCCGATCAAGACAGCTATCACCCGTGGTGGGCGCCTTACCTGTTCGTCAATCTGCTCGGCAACAGCCTGTCCTTGTGTCTCGCGGTCGTCCTCATCCTTCTCTTCCTGACCAAGCGACGAACCTTCCCGAGAGTCCTCGCCTGGTTTCTGGTGTTTCAGGGGACTTTCTTCCTGATCTCCGCTTTGTTGGCGCGCTTCCTGCCGGAAGTGACCGGCACGGCGTTCGACTTTCTCCTGGCGGTGTCCTGGGCCATCGGCCCCCTCGCCGCGTTCCTTCCATACCTTTTCATTTCCGATCGCGCGCGCTCGACCTTCGTGAGGTGACCCCGATGATCGTGAGCTGTCTCGTGTGCGGTTTGAGAAACGACGGCCGCGACGCCGTGTGCCGGCGTTGTTCGGAGCCGCTCGCGAACGCCGTCCTGCGCGCTCTTCCCGGCTCCGGAGGGAGGTTATGACCGCCTCGGTTCCTCAAGCACCCTCGAGGCCCGCCCCACCGCCCATCACCCTATGGAGACAGGGCGCCTTGCTCGTGGTGCGCCGCGGCGGGCCCATTTCGGGACCTGCCTGCCTTCGATGCGGCGCTCGCGGCGCGCAGCCCACAACGATCATCGGCGTTTACGGCGACCGCATCGACGTGCCCGTGTGTCCGCGCCATCGGAAGGATCTGCACCGGAGCGAGAAACTGCTGCCGGGCCTTGTCGCGGCGGGCACCATCCTGGCCATCGCGGGTTGTGTGATGGACTCGGTGCTGCTTGCCTTGCCCGGGCTCTACCTGGCCATCGCCTCGCACGTCACCGCCGCGGTGACGAAGCAGGGCCTGAGCCTCGTCACTTCGGAGACTCATTTCATCCAGCTGAGGGGCGTCGATTCGCGTTTTCTCGAGCGGCAACGGCGATGGGAGGGTTACCCCGAGCCCATCGGTTAGCTTGCGAATCGCGGCCACCCCGCGGAACGACGCGAGGCCTATTGCGCGCGCAGGAAGGCGATGATCGCGCGCGCGTCGTCCTGGCTCATGCGGAACGGCGGCATGGGGCGGCGCGGCGCGGGGCGATCGCCCGCGCGACCTTCGGTGAGCAGCATGACCACCTGCTCATCGGTGAACCCTCCCAGAGAGCGGAGGCTGGGCGCGGCCGGAGCCCACTCATCGGCGTACGGAGTCCGGAACGGGATCGCTCCTCCGGTGAATCGGCGGGATTCGAGGATCTCGCCTTTCTCGTCGCGAGGAGAGTGACACTGCACGCACATCGCGACCTTGGTGGCCAGGTACTCGCCGCGGGCGACCAGATTCGATGAGGGCGTCGCTACCTGCGAGGTCTGTGCGGATACCGCCACGACCGCGAACAGGAGTACGCCGAAAATGGCGAAGGTAGCTTCCGATCTCTTCATGTCCGGAGGATATACCGGCCATGCCTTGAAGCTCTGAGGCCCCGGTCCTCCCTTCGTCGAGGGTAACCATCGCGTGGGCGCGATCGCCGCGGAGTTCTTTCTGGCTCTCGGCGACACGGTGAGCAAGGCCGAAAGCCCGGCTAGACTGCGCGGATTCCATGACTCTCTCGCCGGGGACCCGGCCCGGACCCTATGAGGTGATCGCCGCCGTCGGCGCGAGCGGAATGGGTGAGGTGTTCCGTGCGCGGGACACCGGGCTCAATCGCGAAGTCGCGATCAAGATGCTGCCCGCGGAGTTGGCGAGCGATTCCGAGCGGGTGGCGAGGTTCAAGCGGGAGGCCCACATCGCCGCGATCTATGGATTGGGGGACGCGGGCGCGACGGTCGCCCTGGTCATGGAACTCGTCGAAGGCGAAGATCTCTCCGCCCACATCGCGCGCGGGCCGATACCCATCGCCGAGGCCCTGCCCATCGCGCGCCAGATCGCGGAGGCGCTGGAGGCCGCGCACGAGCCCCGGGCTCGAGGATCGGTTCGTACCAGATCGTGAGACGGCCATCCGCCCGTTGAGGCAGGCCACGCCGCCGCTCGATGACCCGGGCCTCCGCGTGGTCGCGAGCTTCGAGGCGCTGATGGCGACGCCTTTTCGCGACGGCGTGAACGCGGTCTGCTGGCCGCGCGATCTCCCGGGCGACTTCGACGAAGTGGCGCAGAAGCTCGGGACGGCCGACGACGTCGCCACGATCGACGACGCGCAATTGAGGTCGCTCGATGTCAGCCCGGCGGGCGGCCAGGCCCGGGCCGCTCTGCTCGAAGACCTGGGCCGGTTGCGCGCGATCGGTGCGGCGCCCACGCTCGACTGCGTGCGTCGCTACCCGCGCGATCGCCACGGACTGGTGGCGACCGACGTGCACTCCTTCCATGTCGACAGCGCGACCACGCCCGTCGACACCTTCCTGTGCAGTTACACCGGGGCTTCGACCGAAGGGCTGCGCAATCATGAAGCGAGGCGGCGGGTCGACGTGCCGACGATTCGAGCGAAACTGCTCGAGCGCTGGGGCGGCGTAGAAGGCGCGGCATTCGACGCCTGGCTCGGCGAGAACTGCTTCGATCTGCACTACGAGCCCCTGCCCTCGGCCCGGCCGTTTTCGTTCGGCCTCGGCAACTTGTGGCGGATCGCCGTGCAGTACCCGGGGTGTCCGGTACCGGCGTGCATCCATCGGGCGCCCGAAGACTCACC
>CAZYEA010000119.1:0-13834 GCA_964646485.1 uncultured Acidobacteriota bacterium | reverse complement strand
GAAATCGGCGGCCTCATTCCGAGGAACTCGCGCAAGTCCTACGACGTCCGCGAGATCATCGCCCGCATCGTGGACGGCAGCCGGTTCGACGAGTTCAAGGCCCTCTACGCGACCACCCTGGTGACCGGTTTCGCGCGGATTATGGGCATGCCCGTTGCCATCCTCGCCAACAACGGCGTGCTCTTCTCCGAGAGCGCGCTCAAAGCCACCCACTTCATCGAACTCGCCTGCGCGCGGAAGATCCCGCTCGTCTTCCTGCAGAACATCACCGGCTTCATGGTGGGCAAGGAGTACGAGCAGCGCGGCATCGCCAAGGACGGAGCCAAGATGGTCCACGCGGTTGCAAACGCCGCGGTGCCGAAGTTCACGGTGATCATCGGCGGCAGCTTCGGGGCGGGGAATTATGGGATGTGCGGACGCGCTTATTCGCCGCGCCAGTTGTGGATGTGGCCGAACGCGCGCATTTCCGTCATGGGGGGCGAACAGGCGGCTTCCGTCCTCGCCCAGGTCAAGGTCGAACAGGCCGCGCGGGCGGGCGAGACCATGACCGCCGCGCAGATCGACGCAATCAAGGCGCCCACGCTCGCGAAGTATGAGGAAGAGGGCAGCCCCTACTTCTCCACCGCCCGCCTGTGGGACGACGGTGTGATCCGGCCCCGCGATACACGTATGGTCCTGGGTCTCGGCCTCTCCGCCGCGCTCAACGCGCCGATTCCGGAAACGAAGTTCGGCGTGTTCAGGATGTAGCTACTTCACCCTCGGCCGGACCACCAGTTCGTCGTACGTGGTTTCCTGGTCCTTCTCCCGCGAGAAGGTGAGGCCGTCGAGTTCGACGAGGACGATCTCCGCGGTGGTGTAGACCGCGGACCCGGGCATGAGGTGGCCGCCCAGGGTCTGGCCCTTTCCGTCAGAGAGAGAGATGTGGAGGTGGCCGCCCTCCCGCGTGAAAGCGCCGACGAGGGACACGATCTCAAAGGGCCCGCCCGAAAGCGGAGTTCCTTCCGGGCGATTGGCGAAGCGAACGGTGGCGGCGCGCAGCGAGCCGACGCAGGTCACAATGGCCGCGGCCTGCAGATTCTGACGCCTGGCGAAAGCGAAGACCTCCTGCTGAAGATCCTGACCCGGGCGCAGACGCAGGGCGAAGTGGCGGGCGCTCGAGGCCGGCGAGGGCGGCGGATCCTGAGGAGGGACGAGAGGAGCGGCGAGGAGCAGGGCGAGAAAGACGGGAATCAGCATGGGGCACTCTATGTTTTCCCGCGTCTCAGGCGCTCCAGGACTTCCAGTAGTCGGGGTCTTCGGCGCCGAGGAACCCCTTGGCGACCTGCAGGGGCTGGAACGTATCGAGCATGACCGCGAGTTCGTCCGCCCATTTGGCGCCGACCGAGGCTTCGGTCCGGCC
Source organism: uncultured Acidobacteriota bacterium (assembly GCA_964646485.1). Lineage (GTDB taxonomy): Bacteria > Acidobacteriota > Vicinamibacteria > Fen-336 > JAGNNV01 > JAGNNV01. Next base: position 12,435 of record CAZYEA010000119.1, on the reverse strand, counting down.
CGGCTGCGGCCCATGAGGCAGGCCGTCGGGGTGAAGCGTGATCGAGCCGAAGGACACACCCTTGCGGCTCATGAACTCGGAACTCGCGTAGAAGATCACTTCGTCCGACATCGCGTTGGTGTGCGCGTAGGGAGCGGGGATCGCGTCCTTGTCGAAGTCATAGGGGCGCGGGCAGAACGAGCAGATCACGATCCCGTTCGCCTCGAAGGTCTGATGCACGGGCGGGGGCAGGTGGGTGCGCCCAACCCTGGGCTCGAAGTCGTGGATCGAGAACGCATACGGGTAGTAGTGACCATCCCACCCCACGAGGTCGAAGGGATGGTGGGCGAGGGTGATGCGAGTGATGGCCTCGTGGGAGCGGACCAGGACCTGGAACGCGCCCTTCTCGTCGTGCGTGCGAAGGTTTTCGGGCACGCGGAAGTCACGCTCCGAATAGGGCGCGCCTTCCAGGAGCTGGCCGTGGTCTCCGCGATAGCGTCGCGGAGCGCGCACGTAGTCGCGGCTCTCGAAGACGAGGTAGCGATGCGGTCCGGGCCCGAGCGCGAAGCGATGCACGATGCCGCGCGGCACCACCACATAGTCGCCCGGACCATAGGGGATCTCTCCGAAAGCACTCTCGAGCGTGCCCCCGCCCTCGGCCACGTAGAGCATTTCGTCGGCCTGGCCGTTCCGCGCGAAGGCCTTGTCGGTGGCGGCGGGCCGGGCGAGAGAGAGGGTCACATCGGAATTGAAGAGCAGCGGCACGCGATCGAGAGTGAGGCTCGGCCCGGTCACGACCTTGCCGGTGTCGAAGTGGCGGTTGCGCAGGTCGCGGTTCGGCTCCGGCTCGGGCTTCACCGATTTGACCAACTCGCTCGAGAGGATCGCGGTGGGCAAGTGCAGGTGATAGAGGAGCGAGGCAGGCCCGCTGAAGCCGCGATTGCCGATCAGCTCCTCGTAATGGAGCCGCCCATCGGGGTGCTTGAGGGTGACGTGGCGTTTTGGAGGGATGGTGCCGAGGCGGTGATATCGGTGCACGGGATCCTTGCTAGTTGCGGGAGAAGCTGAGTCTTAAGACTACGAACAGGCCGCCGAGGTCGCTCTCTTCATAGACCTGTGAGATGCCGCCTACCCCCACCGCGCTCGGGATGAGAGTGATCCCTCCCTCGAGGCCGTAGCGAACGCGGCCGCTCTGCCGCTCCAGCCCGAAACGGCCTTCGACCAGACCCGCGGTCCCGCTCGCCCGCTCGACGAGTCCCGCGATGTCGCTGCGCTCGCGCCAGGCCACAAGTCCGCCCGAGACGCCGAGGTACGGCGTCACCGGGCCGAATCGACCGAACCGATACGCCACGGTGGCGAGCCCCTCGGTCATGGTGAAGGTCAAGGGGTGGCCGAGGCGAAATGCCTCGGAGTTGCGGTCCGCGGCGAACGCCCGCTCGCCGTCTCTGCTCACCCGCCGCGCCTCGATCCCGAAACGAAGTCGGCTTCCGCGATCGTAGGTGAGGCCGAGCCCTCCACCGAAGCCGCGAGCGGTGTCGAAGATCGCCTTCTCGGTGTCGGGGGAATTCGACATCGTGCGCAGTCCCGCATCGATAGTGATCGCGAGATCCGCGGCGCCCGCGGGCGCCGCCCCGGCGAGGAACATCGCAAGGGCGATGAGAGCGCCGGCCCGGGCCCTCATCTGCTGAGCCCCAGTCCTTTGAGCGCCTCGGCGGGCCGGATCAGGCCGAAGCCGAACTGGTCGTCGCGACCGGGGGACCCGAGATCCTCCGCGGTCTTTTCCATGAGCGCTTGAATGGCCTTCGGATCCTTGACGCCCTGGCGAGCCAGAAGTGCGGCGAGGGCCGACACCTGAGGCGCGGCCTGGGAGGTGCCGACCACGAAGAAGTACGCGAAGTCGTTGTAGCGACCCTGTGCCGCCGCGGCCGGATCGAAGGTCTGCTGCAGCACTCCATCAGGGCGGCCATCGCCGTTGTCGTCGCGGCGGAGGTCGCCGCCGGGGGCCATGAGGTCGAGGTCCGCCCCGAAACTCGAATAGGGTGCTTTCACCTTCCGCCCGTCCACCGAGCCGACCGCGATCACGTTGGCGAAGCCCGCGGGAAAATCCACCGGACTGCGATTGTCGTTTCCCGCGGAGGCCACGACGGTAATCCCGGCGGCGACCGCGCGGTCGATCGCGGACTGAAGGGCCTGCGAACGGGTCGAGCCCCCGAGCGAAAGGTTGATGACCCGCACCGGATTCACACCGTTCTGCCGGAAGTTCACCACGTAGTCGACGCCCTCGGCGATGCCGGAGTTGGATCCGAAGCCGTCGAAGTCGAGGACCTTCACGGGCATGATCGCGCTCAGGTAGGCGATCCCGGAAGCCCCCACCCCGTTGTTGGTGGCCTCGGCGATGATCGAGGCGACGTGGGTGCCGTGGAAGTTGTCGTCGTTGGCGTGAGCGTCGTGGGTGAAGACGTTGTAGCCGGGCAGAAACACCGTGCCCCCGAAGTCGGGCGCCTTCCGGTAGGGGCCGAAGTCCTCGTAGGCGACTCCCGTGTCGAGCACCGCCACCGCGACCGACGGGTCGCCTTTCTGGATGTCCCACATCCTCTCGGCGCCGATCGTCTTGAGATGCCACTGAAGCGCGAACCGCTCGTCGTTGGGGGAGAAGTGAGCGCGGACGACCCCGTCCTGCTCCGCGAACTCCACTTCGGGCATCGCGCTGAACCGGCCAACCAGCCCGGCGGCGTCGAGCCCGGCGAGGGGCTCCACCACGTAGCGGCGTCCGAAGGCGCTCCTCGAGGCCCGCGACGCGCCCGCCTCGCCCACGCAGCGTTCCGCGCGGGCGTCGTCCACCACGTCCTTGAACTGGACGATGACCCTCGAGGCATAGTCCGCACCCGGACCCCGCGCGGCGAGGGCGGCCAGCATGGAGGGCTCGGCCACGCGCACGCCCTCATCGGCTTTCACCGCCGACGACCTCATCAAGGCAATGGTTCCCCCGGCGAGGAGCGAGAGAGCGAGTCCGAGAAGAGCAGTGAATCGTGCGCGCATGGGCGCACGAGTATAGGGCGGGCCGCGCATCGAGCTCCTCCTTGGGCCGCTTCGGACTCGCGTATCGTTGAGCCGCATGAGGGCCCGTGGGATACCCCCGTTCGACTTGACGCGTTCGGAGGCCCGGCTGCTCTCCTCCCTGACCCCGACCTCGAGGATCCAGGAGTTTCTCGACACCTCGCTCGTCTACGACACGAAGGGCGGCACCTGTCGCTCGCCGCGCCGGGTGATCCGGGACGGAACGTGTCAGTGCATGGACGGCGCCCTGTTCGCGGCGGCCGCCCTGCGGCTGCAGGGTCATCCGCCGCTCATCCTCGACCTCGAAGCTGAACAGGACTCTGACCACGTCCTCGCCGTATTCAAGTCCTCCCATGGCTGGGGAGCAATCGCCCGCTCCAACTACTCCGGCCTTCGCTATCGGGAGCCCGTGTACGCTTCCATCCGCGAACTCGTGATGTCGTACTTCGAGTCCTATTTCAACCTGCGCCGGGAGAAGACGCTCCGCGCCTATTCGCAACCGGTGGACCTCGCCCGTTTCGACTCGATTCAGTGGATGACCTCGGAGCAGGACCTGTGGGACATCCCCAACCACCTGGTGCGGATTCCCCACACGAAGATCGCAACGCGGGCGGCCATCAAACAGTATTCGAAGGTGGACCGCCGCCTCTTCGCGGCGGGGCTCGTCGGAAGGCGCTGAGGGATGCTGTTCGAGCGCTTCGCCCCCAGGATCTCGGACACGGAACGACAGGCCCTCGACGCGGGCACGGCCTGGCTGGAACGCGCCATGTTCGCCGGGCGGCTCAACTGGAACGAGGTGGCGAAAGAGTCCTACCCAACCCTGAGCCTCGCCGAGCAGGCCTTCCTCGACGGGCCCTGCGAAGCGGTGTGCCGGGCGGTCAACCCCTGGTTGTGCCAGGAAATGATGGACCTTCCGGTCACGGCCTGGGAGATCCTCAAACGCGAACGCTTCTTCGGCCTCACCCTCGCGCGCGAGCGCGGAGGGCGCGGCTTTTCCGCACTCGGCTTCACCGCCATCGTGGGCAAGCTCGCCTCGCACTCCATGCCCCTCGCGGTGGCGGTGCTGATTCCGAACTCGGTCGGCCCGGGTGAACTGATCGAACGCTACGGCACCGACGAGCAGAAGTGGGAGTATCTCGACGCCCTCGCCCGGGGCGACGAGATGCCGGCCTTCGCCCTCACCGAACCGGGGGCGGGGTCGGACGCCGCCTCCATCGTCTCGCGGGGAAGAGTCTTTCGCGACACCGACGGCGAGCTGAAGATCGAGCTCAACTGGCGCAAGCGCTACATCACCCTCGCTCCCATCGCCACCCTCCTCGGCCTCGCCGTGGTGCTCGAGGATCCTCAGGACCTGCTCGGAGAAGGACCGAAGCCCGGCATCACCTGCGTGCTGGTCAAGACCTCGCTGCCCGGCGCCGTGGTGGGGCGGCGGCACGACGCCATGGGGGTCGCCTTCCCCAATGGCCCGACCGAGGGCGAGAACGTGGTCGTGCCCGCGGGCGCCATCATCGGCGGCTACTCCGGCGCGGGACGCGGATGGTCGATGCTGATGGAAGCGCTCTCCGCCGGACGCGGCCTGTCGCTGCCCGCGCAGTCGGCGGGGGGAATGAAGCGCATGGCGCGGGTAGTGACCGCCTACGCGCGGGTGCGCCGGCAGTTCGGCATGCCCATCTCGAGGTTCGAGGGCATTCGCGAGAAGATTTCCTCCATCCTCGTGAGCGCGTACCTGAGCGACGCCGCGCGAATTCTGGTGGCCGGCGCGGTCATGGAAGGGCATCGGCCATCGGTGATCTCCGCCATCTCCAAACACGAGCAGACGGAGATGACGCGGCGCGCGGCCATGGACGCGATGGACATCCTGGGAGGCGCCGCCTTGTGCCGCGGGCCACGGAATCCCCTGCTCATGGCCCTTGAAGGCTCGGCCATCCAGATCACGGTGGAGGGCGCCAACGTCCTGACCCGCACCCTGATCATCTTCGGCCAGGGCGTCCTGCGCGGCCATCCCCATGCCTTGAACCACCTGAAAGCGATCGAGAGCGGCTTCATCGTGGGAGTGGTGACGAGCGTCTCGCGCCACCTCGCCTTCTCACTCTGGACCCTGGCGAGGCTCGCGTTCGCGGAACTCACACGGGGCGTCCTCGCCGATCCTTCGGCCTGGCCCGGCCCCTTCCCCTCCCAGAAGAGACGGCTCTCCTGGGCCGCGCTGCGCTTCGCCGCCCTCGCCGATCTCACCCTTCTCCTTCAAGGCCCCGCCCTCAAGCGCAAGGGCCACCTGAGCGGACGGCTTGCCGACGCGCTCTCGTCGATCTTCCTCGGGGTGTGCGCGTTGCGGCGCGCGGAGCACGAGGCGCGCCCCGCCAATGACCCGTTGGTGCGCGCGTCGGTGGAGACGTGCCTCGCGCGAGTGGACCAGGCCCTCATGGGAGCACTGCGCGAGTCGGACCTGCCGCTTGTGGGCGCCCTCCTTCGCGGACCCGCCTTGTGGTGGGCGCGGACCAATCCCCTCACTCGCGGCCCGCGCGACCAGGACCTCGACGCCTCGGTGGAGGCGCACACGCAACCTGGCCCCGCGCGCGACTCCCTGACCGCAGGCATCAGCCTGGGCTCGCCCCACGACCCTCTCACCCAGCTCGACGCGGCGCTTCTCGCGGTCGCCCTGGCGGCACCGCTCGAGAAGCACGTCGCGGCGGCGAGGCGCGCCGGACGCTTCGACGCGGACACCCTCGCCGAGCACCTGGACGCGGACATCAGCGAGGCGTTTCGGACCTCGCTCATCACCAGCGAAGAAGCGATCGCGGTGGCCACGGCGAGGCGCCTCGCGCGCGAGGTGGTCGAAGTGGATGACTTCGAGACGGGCACCCTGTTTCAGACCATGCAGGACGCGCAGTGGCGCGCCAGCCGGGAACCGACTTGAGCCTCTCCCTCTTCCTGGGACTCGCCCTCGTTCCCTCCATCCTCCTCATCACCGTCGCATTCGTCAAGCTGGGGCGGTTTCGCCGTCTCCTTCCTACTCTGCGCGAGTGGACGGGCGCCGATCCGCCCGTCTGGCCCAGGCTCAGCGTGATCGTTCCCTGCCGGAACGAAGAGGTCTCGGTCGAGCGAGCCATGCGCTCGCTGCTGGCTCAGGACTACCCGAATCTCGAAATCGTCGCGATCGACGACCGCTCCGAAGATCGGACCGGCGGGCAGCTCGACGCCCTTGCCCTCACCGACCCGCGCCTCACCGTGGTCCACATAAAGGAACTACCCGAGGGCTGGCTGGGCAAGAACAACGCCATGCATCAAGGCGCCGCCCGCGCGAGCGGCGAGTGGCTGCTCTTCACCGACGGGGACGTGATCTTCGAAGCGGGGGCGCTCAAGCGTTCGGTGGCCTTTGCCCTCGCCCACGGACTCGGCCACTTCGTCGCCCTGCCGCACTTCATCGCCCCGGGCTTCCTGGAGCGCGCCTTCGTTGCGAACTTCCTCGCGAGCGGCGGCACCCTGGTCGATCCGGCGAGCCTTCACGTTCCACGGACCTTCGCCTTCGTGGGGGTGGGCGCTTTCGGCCTGGTTCGCCACGATGCGTATCGAAGCATCGGAGGTCACGAGCGCATCGCCTACGAGGTGGGCGACGACGTCAAGCTCGGCCTGCTCCTCAGGCGCCATGGCTGGGCTCAGGGCTGCCTCGATTCGGACGGCCTGGTGCGGGTGCGATGGCAGAACGGATTCCTCGCCACCCTGCGCGGCCTCGAAAAGAACTCCTTCGTGATCTTCGAGTGGAACGGCTGGATCGCGGCACTGGCCCTTCCCCTCGTGTTCCTCGAGAACCTGGCTCCTTACCCGGCCCTCCTCCTTCCCGTGGCTCTCCCGGTGAAGGCCATGGCCGCGACCGTCGTGGCCCTTCGGGCCGCGGCCGTGGGTGCGGCGGCACGGCGGGGGGCCGAGGGAAGCGGGCTCGAAGGACTCGCCTCACCGCTGACGTCGTTCCTCTTCCCCTGCGTGGTCACCTGGTCCACCCTCCTGACCCTCGGGCGCGGCGGCGTCCGCTGGCGCGGCACGTTCTATCCCCTCGCCAAACTGAGAGCGCGTTGCCTGCCCATGCTCTCTCTCGGAACGGAGAAGGTCATAGGCTGGACCCCGCCGCCCAGACCACGACGCTGAAGCCGCCTCACGCCGCACCCACAGTGCTATCTTCGCGGCCCCATGACCCAGGCGCTCCAGGACCTCTACGCTCCCCACAACAAGTGCTTCGGCTGCGGCCCCGCCAATCCCAAGGGACTTCGCATCAAGAGCTTTGTTGAAGGCGAGTCCATCGTGGCGAGCTTCATGCCCGAAACCCACCACGAAGCGTGGGAAGGTGTCGTGAACGGCGGCATCGTCGGCTGTCTCTTCGATTGCCATTCGAACTGGGCGGCCGCGTATCACCTCATGAAGAAGGCGGGTACTAACGAGCTCCCTCCAACCGTCACCGCCGACTTTCACGTGAAGCTGCGCAAGCCGACTCCTTCGAAGGGCCCGGTGGTAGTGAGAGCGAAGGTCGTCGAGTCCACCGACGATCGCGCCACCGTCGAGGCCACGATCGAGGTCGACGGCGTTCTCACGTCAACGTGTCGCGGCACCTTCGTCGCCGTGAAACCGGGTCACCCCGCCTATCACCGCTGGTAGGGCCTTGCGGACCCCGATCGGCGCCTGGCGACAGGCGGGCCGCCCCTGGGTATTTCGAGGGCACTCGATTTTCACGCGGGTGGCCGGTCGCGAGGACGCGGAAGCACTCCTTCTGATCCACGGCTTCCCCACCGCGTCGTGGGATTTCGAAGCTCTCTTCCCCGCGCTGGTGGAGACGCATCGCGTATTCGCCGCCGACATGATCGGCTTCGGCTTCTCCGACAAGCCCGCGGCCTACGCCTACTCCATCGCGGTGCAGGCCGACCTTCAAGAGGCGCTCCTGGCCGCGCATGGGATCACCTCGTACCTCGTCCTCGCCCACGACTACGGCGACACCGTGGCCCAGGAGCTCCTCGCCCGACAGGGCGAGCCGGGCGAGCGGCCGAGGATGCGCGGAGTGGCCTTCTTGAACGGCGGCCTGTTTCCCGAGACCCATCGGCCCCTGCTGATGCAGAGGCTTCTGCTTTCGCCCCTCGGCCCAGTCGTCACCCGCCTCATCACCCGGGCCTCCCTGGCGAGGAGCCTGAGGAACATCTTCGGCCCGAAGACGCAGCCCGACGACGAGTTCATCGACGGGGCCTTTCAACTCGTGAGCCACAACCGCGGCGTCGCGCTGGTTCCGAAGCTCATCACCTACATGAGGGAGCGCAGGACGCATCGGGAGCGGTGGGTGGGGGCGCTGCAGCGCGCCGCCATCCCCCTGAAACTGATCGATGGCGCGGCGGATCCGATCTCCGGGAGACACATGGTGGAGCGGTATCGGGAGCTGGTGCCGAAGGCGGACGTCACCGTGCTCGAAGGCATCGGGCACTATCCGCAGTGCGAGGCGCCTGGGGCGGTGTTGGAGGCGTTTTCAGGATGGGTGGAGGCGATCAAGCCCTAGAGCCAGGCCCGGACCGGAGCTTCAGCGGGGTCAGGAAGGGCGCGCGGGTCTTTGGCGGTGCTCCTTGGCGCGATAGCCGTGTTCCGATTTCTCGAAGCCGAGAGCCAGCAGGACGGACGGCAGGGCTTCGGGAGCGCAGTGGATGATCCTCGCGAGCGGCGCGCTCGCCTGCAGCTGACCCTGGCGAGCCAGCGAGTGCGCGGTGCCGATGAGGGTCTCAAGCGCATCGATGCGCACGAGCAGCTCGCCGATCGACTCGTAGCCCGAGGTCGCGTCGCGCTCCGGATCTTTGCGATCGCCGCCGCGCAGGGACACGGGACCTGAAGGCAGCGGCGTCGAGTTGGGATTCCTGACCTGATGGAGGGTCGCGCGGACCCGCAGCGCCTCGGGTCGGAGCAGCGCGGGCATGAAGATGTGGCGCCGGCCGAGGATGATGCCGAGGTGCGACAGCTGGCGGCGATCGGACGAGGTCAGGTGAGTGAGAGCCTCCCGCAGCGAACGCCTGGGGGCCGAGCCGAGCGTCTCGCCCAGGAGGTACACGAGGCCACGCACCGCACCCAAAGAAGGCGCTTCGAGGGCGGAGAAGAGAGGCCCCAGGGTGCTGCGGAGGTGAGCGGAGGCCCAGGCGGCGATGCGGCGACGGACGCGTTCGCGGCGCGGCGGGTCGAGAAGCTCTGAGCCGAGGGCCTCGGCCTGCGGAGTGAAGAGGCGGTCGCCTTTGATGAGACGACCGACGGGCGCACGACGCCACACGATGGCGCCCGTACCGGTGAGCGCAAAGGCCGCGTCGTTCGATTCCACGAGCTCGGCCACGCGGACGTCGATCTGGGCGCGCAGCGCGCGGTTCGCGGCGGCCCGCAAGGCGCGGGAGGCCTCGCCCGGCAGCGGCTCGTAGTGAAACCCGGTGAGCCGTCCCGCGGGGATGCCCTGCAGGAGAAGCGTGCCGTCTTCGGAAAGCTCGAAGGCGAGTTCCGTCTCGCCCTCCCGCGCGATCAAGGTGGCGCCGCGGTTCGCGTATTCGTCGCGCAACCGCTCGTGCAGCGTATCCGCGAGCCGATTCTCGAGGTCACGCGTGCGGGCCTGCCACGTCTCCGCATCGGCGAGCCAGCCGGCGCGGTGGGAGACGTAGGTCCATGTCCTGATCGCCGAGATCCGATCGAGCAGAGCGCCGATGTCCCCCTGGACGTTGTCGAGCGCGCTCACTTTGCGGTCCACCCAGTCCCAGGGCAAACCGGAGTCGCCGCGGCTGAGCAGCGCGAAGACCTGGGAGAGAAGCCGCGTGTGCGCATCCGTCATCACGTTGCGGAAGTCCGGGATCTGACACACGTCCCACAAAAGCTTCACGTCGTCGGGACGCCGGGCGAGCGCCATGGTGTCGGGGTCGGTCGAGAGCGCCTCGAGGGCCCGCTGGTCGTCCGCGTGGCGCATCTTCACGAGCCAGGGCTGGGGCGGCTTGCGGTCGAGGCTCTCGAGCAGCGCGGCCACGGAACCGAAGGCAAGTCGCGGGTTGCGCCAGTACACCGTGCGCAGGGGCTCGAAGTGATGGGCCTCGACCGCGGCCACGAGTTCGGGGGGAAAAGCACCGAGATCCGTGGTCGCGCCGAAGGTCCCGTCGCGCACGTGCCGACCCGCCCGTCCTGCGATCTGTCCCACTTCGGCGGGATACAGGCGCCGCGACCCCACGCCATCGTGCTTCACGAGCGAAGTGAAGGCCACGTGGTCGAGGTCGAGGTTCAGGCCCATCCCGATGGCGTCGGTCGCGACGAGATGATCGACCTCGCCCGACTGGTAGAGCCCCACCTGGGCGTTTCGGGCCCGCGGGGAGAGCGCGCCGAAGACGAGTGCCGCGCCCCCGGCCTCGCCGCGCAGGCGCTCGGCGACCGTATACAGGTCCGCGATGGAGAACACGATGAGCGCGCTCCGGCGCGGTGTCTTCTCGAGCTTGCGCGGGCTCACGTAACGAAGGGTCGAAAGGCGCGGGCGCGACATCATCTCGATGTCGGGAACGAGATGGCGCAGAACCTGCCGGATCGTGTCCGAGCCGAGGAACATGGTCTCGCGCTCGCCGCGGGCGTGGAGGATCCGATCCGTGAAGACATGGCCGCGCTCGCGGTCGGCCGAAAGCTGCACCTCGTCGAGGGCGAGGAATTCGACCGGGATGTGCAGAGGCATGGCCTCCACCGTGCACACGTAGTAGCGGGGCGTCTTCGGAACGATCCGCTCCTCGCCGGTCACGAGGGCCACCGCCTCCGCTCCGCGGCTCCGGACCAGACGATCGTAGTTCTCGCGCGCCAGCAGCCGCAGGGGGAAGCCGATCATGCCGGTTCCGTGCTCCATCATGCGCTCCATGGCGAGATACGTCTTGCCGGTGTTCGTCGGCCCGAGGAGGGCGATCACGGGAGGCATAGGGAACACCCGGTCGGTGGGGCCGACGGCCCGGGACCGGAACTTCGACGGAGGTCAGTTATCGAGCAGATTCTTGAGGGTGGACATGAACTGCGAGGCGTCCTTGAAGTCCCGGTAGACCGAGGCGAAGCGCACGAAGGCCACCTTGTCGACCTGGCGCAACCGTTCCATCAGGTACTCGCCGATCTTCTCGGTGGGCACCTCGCGGTCGGGGCTTTCCTGAACCATCTGCTCGACCTTGGACGCCATTTCTTCGATGGCGTTGATGGAGACGTTGCGCTTCTCGCAGGCCCTCATGAGACCGCCGATCACCTTGTTGCGATCGAAGCGCTCCCGCCGCCCGTCCTTTTTGACCACCAGATGCGGGACCTGGTCGATGCGCTCATAGGAGGTGAACCGCTTGCCGCATTTGAGACACTCGCGGCGGCGGCGGATGGCGTCGCCTTCCTTGCTCTCCCGCGAATCGACCACCTTGTCCTCGACGCTCTCGCAGAAGGGGCACCGCATGCTGCGTAGCTTACCGGACTCCCGTCAATCCATGGGGGTGAGGCCGGTTCTCTCGATCCACCCCCCGATGGAAGAATCCGCGGCAATGAAGACTCTTTCGCTTTTGGGGACGCTGATCCTCCTGCTGGCCGGGCCCGCCAGCGCCATGGACGCCTCGGGGAGCTCCGAAAACGTCAAGGTGCGTCTCGTGTCCGAGGTGGCCTCGATTCAGGCCGGCAAGCCCTTCACCGTGGCCCTGCACATGTCCATGGCTCCCTCGTGGCATACCTATTGGAAGAATCCGGGCGATTCCGGCATGCCCACGAAGATCGTGTGGACGCTCCCCGATGGCTTCAAGGCGGGTGATCTCCAGTGGCCGATCCCCGCGCGAGCGGTCGACGCCGGCCTCGCCCTGTATGGCTACGAACGCTCGGCGACCTTCCTGACCGAGATCACGCCCGGACCGGACCTCCCCAAGGGACGCTTCACCGTGGCCGCGAAAGTGAGCTGGCTCGAATGCAGGGACATCTGCATCCCGGGCAAGGCGAGCCTCGAGGTCTCGCTGCCCGCGGCCAATCCCCTGGCGAAGCCCGCCCTTGACCCCGCCTCGAAGGGGCTCTTCGCCGAGGCCCGCGCCTCGATGCCGCGAACCTCCGCGGCCTTAAAGGCCAGCCACGCGGTGGAAGGCGGGCGCTTGATTCTGAGGGTCGAAGGCCCGGCCCCAAAGCTCGGACGGCCGCTCGAGTTCTTTCCGGAAACGCCCGGTCTCATCGAGGCCGCGGAGCCTCAGACCGTCGCCAGGGCGGGGACCGGCTGGACGATCTCGATGAAGCGCGCCGCCAACGCCCCCGCCCTGCCTTCAGGACTGCGCGGCGTGCTCATCACCAGTGTCGCGTCCCGTCGCGCCGCCTTTGACCTTGTGGCCGCACCGGTAGCGGCCAGATGAACACCGCCCCATTTTGAAATGAGACTCCATGAAG
>CAZYEA010000118.1:0-13946 GCA_964646485.1 uncultured Acidobacteriota bacterium | reverse complement strand
ACGTCCCGCCCACGTTGAAAAGCGCCACGTTCGTGCCCCCCAGCATGACACTCCGGGCCTGCCCGGGCGGAAGCTCGTCGGCGCGAATGGCTTTCACCTCGGCATTTTAGGGGGGTGGGGGCGGTGGGGCGGAAAAGGGCAGGCCGGGGTGCGGAGATTGCTTCGTCGGACGTCCCCCGTCCGCCTCCTCGCAATAACGGAGACGTACGCGGGTTAGACCGTCACCAGCGCGGCGAGGCCGTGGCAGTGGCTTGCTGAGGTGATCCAGGCGGGAGCGTCCGCTTCGACTTCCCCGCGACGAACCGCCTCCGCCAGACGATCCCTCACCGCGAAGATGGCGGACACCGGGATGGTGGCGACGCCGTAGGCGAGATGCATGCAGGGAAACACGAAGGAGCGGGGCGGTTTCGCGAGTTCGGTGGCGAGGCTCCACGATTTGGGCCCGCGGGTGTGCGGGCACAACGCGGGCTCGATGCAGGCTGGCGGGCAGAGCCACTCCGCGTACGACATCGCGAGGTCGCCTGCCTTGGTCTCGCGAAGCATGGGTGGCCGGGCCGGAGGGTCGCCGAGGTCGGGGGCGCGCTTCAGGGCGACCCCGTGCCGCTTGAGGTCACAGACCAGCCAGTCGAGCAGGACGTGAGGCGCCCAGTGATAGGGCACGACATGATCGCCCATGCCGCAATGTCCCAGGTGTTCGGCCAGAAAGTCGTCCCACCTCGAAACCTCCAACCGCACCCGGTCGTTGACCAGGGCGGCGACGGCGCATCGGGGGTCTTTGTCCACCACCAGGATCCGCCCGAAGGTGATCTTCCCCGAGGCCTCCGCCTTGAACAGCCGTCTCACGTATCCGGCGTGAATCTCCGGTCCGCCGATGACGATCAGATTCGGAATGTGCGCGGCGGTCGTGGCCGTCCTACTTCCTCGCCTCGAGCGCCTTCTTCACCCGTCCCCGGAACACTTCGAGCTGGCCGCGCCCGCGCTGGGTCTCCCTCCCCGCCCATTCAGCGTTGAGGAACACGTAGGGGTTGAACTCCTTGCGCAGCTGCTCGACGTAGGGCTCCATCTTCGCGTAGAGCAGCAGGCCTTCGCCGTTTGTCTCCATGAAGTACTCGGCGTTGACGATGCCGTGCTTCACCAGGCCGTAGACCATTTCCCAGTACGTTCCCATCTGCCGGTAAGCCGCGTTGAACTCATGGGTGGCGGCGATGATCGCCTTCGCCTCGTCATAGTTTGCCGGCCAGAACTTTCCGTTGATGGCGTCGCGCGACGACCGCATCACCGCCTCGCGGCGCATCTCGTAGACGCGGAGAACGAGGTCGGCGTCCTGGTAGTCAGGGGTTCCCTTGGCCATGGGTCAGGTTTCTTCCTTTGTATTGTTCGGAGGGGAGAAAATTGTAGTCCAAGGGGGCTGAGCGGGCAGTCACTTCTTCAATTCGCGCTCGAAGAGCTTGAGGATGCGGCTGTACTCATCCGCCCAGCTCGTCTCCTGCTCGAACCCGTGGTTTTCTACGGGGTACATCGCAAGCTCCCAATTGTCCTTGCGCAGCTCGATCAGCCGCTGGGCCAGGCGGACGGAGTCGGAGAAGTGCACGTTGGTGTCGACCACGCCGTGACAGATGAGCAGCGCGCCCTTCAGGCCCTCGGCGAAGTAGATGGGCGAACTCTTCTTGTAGGCCTCGGGGTCGGTCTGGGGCACGTTCAGGATGTCCGAGGTGTAACCGTGGTTGTAGTGGGCCCAGTCGGTCACCGGACGCAGGGCCGCGCCCGCCGCGAACGTCCCCGGGGTGGTGAACATTCCCATCAGGGTGATGAACCCTCCGTAACTGCCGCCGTACACGCCGATGCGATTGGGATCGGCGCCTTGTTCCTTGACCAGGTACTTCGCTCCGTCCACGATGTCCTCGAGGTCGGCGCCGCCCATGTGGCGGTAGATCGCGGTGCGCCAGTCGCGGCCGTACCCGGCGCTGCCGCGGTAGTCGACGTCGAGCACCACGTACCCCTTCGAGGCGAGGAGGTGATGGAACATGTATTCGCGGTAGTAGTTCGACCAGTAACGATGCGCGTTCTGGAGGTATCCCGCACCGTGCACGAAGATGACCGCAGGGCGCTTGGGGTTGGGCTTGGCCCCGAGGTCTTCGGGCCGGTAGAGGCGAGCCGGAACCTTGACCCCATCCCGCGCGGTCACCATGACCACTTTCGGATCGAGCCACTTCCCCGCGAGCCATTCCGCCGAAGGCGAGGTGGTGACGCGCCTCGCGAGGTCGTTCGCGAACGGACCGACGTAGATCTCGGGCGGCTTGTTTCCCGCCGAGTACACGGTCGCGAGGGTCGCGCCGTCCGGAGACACCCGGCTCTCGTGCGATCCCACCACGGTGGTAAGCCGCGCGCGGGGGCCGCCTTCACTCGGCATGGAATAGAGATGACGTTCGCCCGCACCGGCCTCGGTGGTGGTGAGATAAAAAGTCTTGCGGTCCAAGGAGAGATCCACACTCGCGATCTCCCACGATCCGCTGGTGAGGGCCTTCGGCTCGGGGCTCGGCGAGGCCGCGTCGAGGGTGAAGAGGTGCATGTAACCCGGCTTCTCGGAGGTGAACCAGAGCGTGTGCTCGTCAGCCAGGAAACCCAGACCGCCCTGGAAGAACTCGCGCAGCCACCGGTCATCGTGATCGACGAGCAGCGACGTTCCGACACCGGTCTCGGGATCGACGCGCACAAACCATCGGTCCTTGTTGTCGGCGCTGCGCACGATGGTGATCGCGAGCTTCCCGTCGCCGGAGATCTCAGGCGACGACCAGCTGGCGTCCCGGTCTTTGGTCTCGGTCTTTCCTTCCGCGGTCTTCGACTCCGACTTGAGGGCGGCAAGGCTCGCGGTCACCACCTTCTTCGTCTTGAGGTTGATGACCACGAGGCGGCTCTTGTCCTGAGTGTCGCCGACGCGGTTCCGGGCGGGAATCGGCTCCGTGTACGAGGACTCCGTGATGTAGTTCGAGACATCGACGGTCTTCGATCCGGTGGCCCTGGTCGACACGATGGCGAAGACGTGGTCTCCGTCAGGCGAGAGCTGGGCGTCCACCACGTTCTCTCCTTCGGCCAGATCGAGTTTGGGCAGGGCCTCGGCATCGCGCTTTTCCTCACGCGCTTTGCGCTCGTCGGCGGTCTTCTTCACGAAGGCGAGGAGCTTCTGCTCTTCTTCGCGCATCATCTTCTGGGCGTCGGTGAGCACCGGGTCGCGGCGCTTCGGCCCCGCCTCGTACAGCTGGACGAGAGCGCCGTCGCCCTCGCCCGCGATGGGCATGACATACAAGGCGTTGTCGCGCATGAAAGAAATGTGGGTCTCGTTCTTCGCGAAACGCGCCCGGGATTCGTTGCCGGTCGTTCGCGTCATCACCCGCCGCGACCGGGTGAGGGTGTCGACGAGGATCACGTCGCCGCCCTGCGAGAACACGGCACGACGATGGGCCGCGTCCCAATCAGCGTTCGCGGGAGGCGCGCTCTTCCGCTCGGTCTCGGAGAGCTTGCGAGCCTGGCCGGAAGCGGCATTCGCCACCCAGGTGGAATTCTCGGTGTCCCCGGGCTGACGCCACTCGAACCAGAACTCCTTCGAGTCGCCCGCCCAGCGGATCGAGTCGGGCGCGTAACCCACGAGCTTCGGCCCACGCATGATCGAAGCCACGGAGAGCTCGAAGGGAGCAGGAGGCGCCGCGGCGATGAGGGAGGTGGAGGCGAGCGCCAGCAATGACAGTTTCTTCATGGCTTCCTTGCTTCTGGAAAAAGGGGAGAGCGAGTGTACCGAATCATCGGGGGGCGGCTAGAGGTTCAACGAAGTGGATTGACGCCCGGGCGGTCATGGATCTCTTTCACGACGAAAGATCGGTGGCCCGAGGCCGGCGGTCAGATCGTCGCCTACGCGGTCCGCAGTGCGAGTTGGCCGCAGGCTCCGGCGACGTCGCGGCCTCTTGGCCAGCGGACGATGCCTTTAAGCCCCTGCTCCTTCACCTGAGCGTGGAAGCGCAGGGTCTCCTCCCGCTCGGGGGCGCGGAACGGGCTCCCCGGAAACGGATTGTGCGGAATCACGTTGACGTGGACATCGAGGCCCGCCAAAAGCTTCGCGATCCGAACCGCGTCCGCGGGTGAGTCGTTCACGCCCGGCAGCTGCACGTACTCGACGAAGAAGCGACGCGGCCCTTCCGCCGCGGCCTCGCGCAACGAGGCCGTGATCGCGGCCAGGGGCCAGGTCTTGTTGTGGGGCATGATCCGCGTCCGCGTCTCGTCGTCGCTGGCATTGAGGGAGAGGGCGAGGCTCGCGCGCGACTCGCGCAGAAAGCGACTCATGCGCGGAACCACTCCCGAAGTCGACACCGTCACCCGGCGAGGCGAGAGCCCGGGAAAGACGTCGGTCAGCGAGCGCACGGCCTGAAGCACGGCCTCGAGATTGTCGAGGGGCTCGCCCATGCCCATGAACACCACGTTGCTGGCTTCGAGCCCGGCCGCTTCCGCGGCGTCCCGGGCGACGAGGTACTGATGGACGATCTCGCCCGTGGTGAGGTTGCGGCGGAAGCCGAGGGTGGCGGTGGCGCAGAAGGCGCACGCGCGGGTGCAGCCGGACTGGGAGGACACACAGATAGTGGCGCGGGTCCGCGAGGGTATGAGCACCGTCTCCGCGCGCTCCCCGTCGCCGAACTGAAGCGCCCACTTCGTGGTTCCATCCTCCGCGTGGAGGGTGGAGGCCACCTTCACTTTCGGCAGCGCGAGGCGGGGGCGAAGAGGGCCGAGCACGCTTTCCGAAACTCCGGCGACCTTCGCGGGCAGGGCGTCGAGGGGGCCCGAAAGCAGGGCCCGGCGGAGGGCCAGGGCGCGCGAATCGCCCCCCACGAGCGGCTTCAGGTCAAGAACCGTGGCGCCCAGCGCGTCGAGGGCGAAGGGCGACAAAGCCTCAGTGATCCTTGTGCGGATCCAGCTCGCCCGCTTCAACGGCGATATCGAGGCGGTTCTGGGGCGGGGGCAGGGGACAGGTCGCGAAGTCGGTGAAGGCGCAGGGCGGCGAGTAGGCCCGATTGAAGTCGAGAATCACCCTTCCTTCCTTGTCCGGCAGCTCCGAATAGAGGAAGCGGCCCGCGCCGTAGGTGGTCTTCGCCGAGGTCGCGTCCTTGAAGATGTAGAAAAGCTCGGTCTGCTCGGGAGTCTCGTAGACCGGGGTGAGGCGCAGCGTCTTCCCCCCGAGTTCGAACTCGACCACCCCCGGACTCACGAAGTCGTTCACCTGACCGAGAACGTTCGCGACCTTTACCTTGGTGGGCTGGGCGCTCGGAATGAGCCGGCCGCGCACGCGGTACTCGTCCTTCACCTGGAGCCAGCGGAGACCGGGGAAGGCGAGCTTCCGCACATTTTGCGGATCCCACAGGCGAAGCCCCACAAGCTCGCTGCGCTTGATCAGCTGGACCCAGGTCCTGCCGATCTGGAACGGCTCGTCCTTCGGAGTGATCGCGCGGGCCGGCCCCTCACTGGGCTTCAGCAAAACGTTTCCGCCCGTGCGGACGATGACGCCCCACACCAGCGGACCATCGGCGAGGCGGACGCCCGCACCTTCGCCCGAACCGATGGTGGTTTCGCCTTCCTTGAGCCAGGGCAGCCCGCTGACCGCAAGCCACCCCCGATCCGCCTTCAACTCGACCTCGCGGCTCTGCCTCCACTTCGCGGTTTCCTCCCGGGCCGCAAGATCCGCGGGCGGCGCGACCTGCGTAAGAGAGACAGCCAGAAGGGCGGGCAGGATCACCATAGCCCCGCCATCATGACGAAGATCACACGATCAAGCCAAGGCCCCGCATACACTCCGCTTGTCCAAGATGCCCGAAGAGCCCCAGGAAACCCCGCGCTTCGACCAAAGCGCCATCGAGAAGCTTCGCCAGGTCGCAGGCGATCAGGGGACCGCCTTCGTGGCCGAGATGGCCCAGCTCTTCCTCGACGAGACCATCAAGTCGACCGGCGAGATCGCGAAGGCCCGCGACCAGGGGGACTGGAAGGCGGTGACCCGCATCGCGCACTCGTTGAAGTCGAGTGCGGCAACCCTCGGCTTCATGCGCTTATCCGCGGCCTGCCGGGCCCTCGAGGTCGGCACCAAGAGCTCCACGAGCGCCAAGGACCTCGGCGTCCTCGCCGCCGCCGTGCTCGATGAGTTCGAACAGGTCCGGCCGATATTGAAGGGGATGGCGTAGCCGTTCGCTGATAAGTTAGGCGGCCATGCGGAACGCCGAAGTCATCCGCCAGTGGAAGATCCTCAAGCGGATCGAGAAGTCCCGATACGTCAGCGCTTCCGACCTGGCCGACGAGCACGATGTCGCCCTGCGGACCATAAGGCGCGACATCGAAGCCCTCCAGGAGGCAGGCTTCCCCCTCTATGACGACAAGGAGGGCGGCAAGAAGGTCTGGCGCCTGGTCGAGGGCTATTCGCAAAAGGCCCAGGCCGGCTTCACCATGTCCGAGATGGCCGCCCTCTACTTCGGCCGGCACCTGATGAGCATCCTCTCGGGCGCGCCCTTCTCCGACGATCTCGACTCCGCCTTCGTGAAGATCCGCGCCGCCCTGCCGGAGAAGAGCACCCGCTATCTCTCGCGTATCTCCGACCTGTTCGGCGCGCGGCCTTTTCCCTCGAAGGACTACTCCCTCAAGAAGGGTGTGATCGCCACTCTCGTCGACGCCACCCTGCACGAGCGGCGGGTCGACATGTCGTACTACTCCGCGAGTTCGAAGCGCGCGAAGCGCTACGAGGTCGATCCCTATCGCGTGGTCTACTACCAGGGCGGCTTGTACCTGTACGGCCGGGTCGAGGAGTACAACGAGGTGCGCACCTTCGCGGTGGAGCGCATCGAACGGATCTCCCTCATGGACGTGAGCTTCGAGATGCCGAAAGACCAGGACATCGACGCCCACACCCGCAGCGCGTTCGGCATCGCGGGCGGCAAGGCGCAGGAGGTGGTCCTGCGTTTCGAGGCCGCGGCCGCGCCGAGCGTCAAAGACCGGACCTGGCACGAGTCGCAGGAGATCACCACAAGGCCCGACGGCTCCTTCGACCTCTCGCTCAATGTGGCCCTCTCGCGGGAGCTCAGGGCCTGGATCCGGAGCTTCGTGCCCATGGTGGTCGTGATCAAGCCCCAATCCCTCAAAGACGACATCGAACGCGACCTGAAGGAGGCGCTCTCCCGTTGGAAAAACTCATAGATCGGCTCGAAACCTTCGCAAATCCGAACCCCGGCCGGGACTACCTCATTGAGCACACCTGCCCCGAGTTCACCGCACTGTGTCCGAAGACCGGCCAGCCGGATTTCGCGACCCTCATCATCCGCTACGTTCCGGACCGCCTCTGCGTCGAGCTCAAGAGCCTCAAGATGTACCTCGGCGGGTATCGCAACGAGGGCATCTACTACGAGGCGGTGACCAACCGGATTCTCGACGACCTGGTCAAGGTGACCAAGCCCCGCAGCATGATCCTCGAAGGGCGTTTCGGGGTGCGCGGCGGCATCTCCAGCGTGGTCACGGCAAGCTACGACAAGCGACGCCCGGGCCGACGTTAGCCGCCCGGGACGCGGGAACGCCGAGGATGCTACGATCCTCGCCAAGACCCCCTTGGTTTCCCCATGACTGAGCGAGAATTCCTGCAGAGCGTGCCCCTTTTCTCCCGCCTGGGAGAGGACTCGCTCGACTCCGTCCTGCGCCTGACCCGACGCCGCCGGTTCAAGAAGGACGACATCATCTTCCACGAGAAGGAGACGGGCGATTCGCTGTTCATCATCCTCCACGGCCGGGTGAAGGTGGCGATTTTCGGGGACGACGGCAAGGAAGTGACCCTGTCGATCCTCTCCGAAGGCGACTTCTTCGGAGAGATGGCCCTCCTCGACCAGGAGCCGCGCTCGGCCACCATCATCGCCGAGGAAGACTGCGAGCTGCTCTCCTTGCAACGCGACGACTTCATGCGCGCGCTCGAGCAGGATCCGGGCATCAGCGCCTCCCTGATCCAGGTCCTGGCCGCGAGACTGCGCAAGGCCAACCACCAGATCTCCACCCTCGCTCTCCTCGATGTCTATGGCCGCGTGGCCCGGGTGATTCAGGAACTGGCGGAGGAAGAGGGCAAGCGCTTGAAGGACGGCCGGGTTGTGGTTCGCCGCCCCACTCACATGGACATCGCCCATCGCATCGGCTCCTCGCGCGAGACGGTCACTCGCATGATGCGCGACCTCGAAGAAAACGGCCACATCGAGACCCAGGGTCGCGAGATCTTCCTCCGCCCCGACTTCCAGAAGCTGTTTTAAGCCGCCTTCCTCTTAAAGGAGGGTGCCCCGCAGGATGAGTGCCGCGACCTGGAAGTAGATGACGAGGCCGGTCACGTCGACCAGGGTGGCGACGAAGGGGGCCGAAGAGGTCGCGGGGTCAAGTCCGAGGCGCTGAAGCAGGAAGGGAAGGAGCGCTCCCACGAGGGTCCCGAACGTGACCACGCCCAAGAGGGAGAGCCCGATGGCGAGAGCGATCAGGAACGAGTGCTCGCCGTAGTTCACCACCCCGAGCCACTGCCACAACGACACCCGCACGAAGCCGAGGAGGCCGAGGACGGCGCCTAAGGCCAGTCCGGAAGCGAGTTCGCGCCTCATGACCAGCCACCAGTCGGCAAGACTCACGTCCTTGAGGGCCAGCGCGCGAATGAGGAGGGATGCGGCCTGGGAACCGGAGTTGCCGCCGCTGCTGATGATGAGGGGGATGAACAGAGTCAGCACGAGGGCGCGGGCCAGCTCCTGCTCGTAGTGGGCCATGGCCGAGGCGGTGAAGAGTTCGCCGATGAAGAGAACCGCGAGCCACACCCCGCGCTTCTTCACCATCTGGAAGAGGCCGGTCTGCGAGTAGGCGGCATCGAGGGCATCCATGCCTCCGATCTTCTGCATGTCCTCGGTCATCTCCTCTTCGGCCACGTCCATAACGTCGTCGACAGTGATGATGCCGAGCATGTGGCCGGAGATGTCGGTCACGGGCAGGGCGACCCGGTCGTACTTCTTGAACGCTTCGAGCACCTTCTCCTGCGGGGTGGTGTCGCGCAGGTCCACGAAGCCCGGCTCCACGATGTCGAGCACCTTCGCCTCGGGATCGGCGAGGACGAGGTTCCCCAGGGTCACGTCCTCCACGAGCCGCCCGTCCTTGTCGACGATGTAGACGACGTTGAGGGTCTCCTTCTTCCGCCCCACCTGGCGGATGCGGGCGAGGGCTTCTCCCGCGGTCATCTCCGGATCGAGCGCCACATAGTCGGGGGTCATGTAGCGGCCCGCGGTGTCCTCGGGATAGGAAAGGGACACGAGCGAACGCTTGATCTCCGAGGGAGGCAGGCGGGCGAGGATGATGTTCGAGGTCTCGCGAGGCAGGACCGAGATGAGGCGCGCGCGGTCGTCGGGCTGCATCTGCGAAACCAGAAGAGCGAGCTGCGCGGGCTCGGTCTCGTGAATCAGTTCGCGTTGCCGAAGGACCTCGAAGTAGGAGAAGACGTCGGCCTTCCTCTTCCCCACCAGGCGGAAGAGGATGTTGAACTCGTCTCCTTCGAACTGACCGAGAAGCTCCGCGATGTCGGCGGAATGAAGGTCCGCGATCTCGCGCCGCAAGGCATGCCAATCGCGCCGCGCGATGCCGGAGGCGATTCGCGCTCTGAAGTCGTGGTCGAGGGAGGGCACAGTTGTCGCTTGGGTGAGGAGAAGGAGGGAGGCCGCCCCGGCCCCTCGGGCTCAGCTCGGGAGGATAGAGGCCCGACGCGCGATCTCGAACATGGCGATGGCCCCGGCCGCACCCACGTTGAGGCTCTCGACTTCGCGCGCGCACGGAACGCGAACGCGGCACGAGGCCCGGGCCTCGATGCGCGGGTCCAGACCGGAGCCTTCGGCGCCCAGGGCGAGAGCGATGGGCGGCGTCAACGACACCTCGCCGAAGATCGGCTGGGCGCCCGCAGACGCGACCGCCGCGGCAAGCGCCATCGAAGCGGGCAGGAGGGCGAGCATCTCGAGGACGGGGAGGTCCTGGATGTGAGGCAGGCGGAAGGCCGAGCCCGCGGAGGCGCGCAGGGCCTTGGGCGAGAGGGGGTCGGCGCAGCCGCGGGTCAGGAGAACGCCGGAAACGCCCGCGGCCTCGGCGGTGCGCATCAGGGTGCCCACGTTGCCCGGATCCTGAAGGCCGTCGAGGATGAGCACGAAGGCCCGGGTCGCCTGGAGGAAGGTGCGAGCGAAGCGGGGACGCTCGACGAGGGCGATCACGCCCTGATGCGTTTCCACCTCCGAGAGGCTCTTCATCAGCGGAGCGGAGAACTGGAAGGAGGGAGCCTTCAGGTGCGCGGTGTTTATGGTCTCATCGTCCGAGGCGACCGCCTTCACGGCGAGATTCGAGCGAAGCACCTCGCCGAGGAGCTTCGGGCCTTCCACCAGAATGAGGTCGCGGTCCTTGCGCGCGCGCACCGCGAGGAACCGCTTGAACTCAGGATTGTCGCGTCCGGAGATCCGCCTCGGAGGAGAAATCGACATGGGCGAGAGGCGTGGGAGCAGGGAGATCGATGCCCTTGAGCCGGGGGCCGATGCTAACATCGCGTCTTCTTGGAGCCTTGGGGGCCATCAAGATGGGCCCCTGGAAAGCTGCCTTGCCGCTTTCTCCTGGGGGCGGTCGTTCCTGGCCCCCAAAAAGTTCAAGGATTCCAAGGTGACCTGGGGCGTGCGCTGAGGCGTGTTGTCGCCGCGGGTCCGGCCAGAGCCATTCAAACTACGGAAGAGTCCTGAAGTCCATGATCGAAGCGAAAAAGAAACTCGAGGAAGAGATCCGAGCGGCGGAGTTCGAGCTCAAGGTCGAGCTTCCCAAGGAGATTCAGCGCGCGCGCGAGTGGGGCGACCTCCGCGAGAACGCCGAGTACAAGTCGGCGAAAGAACGGCAGACCTTCCTGCAGGCGCGCATCGCCCAGCTCCAGAGCCGGCTCGCCGGCCTCTCGATGATGAACCTCGACAACATCCCGAAGGACAAAGTGGGCCTCGGCTCCACCGTCTACGTGCGCGACGAGGACACCGGGGCGGAGGACACCTACGACATCGTGACCAGCGAGGAGAGCGACCCCGAGAAGGGAAAGATCTCCCCCTCGTCCCCCATCGGCCGCTGCCTCCTCAATAAGAAGGTGGGAGAAGTGGCGGAAGTGCGCGTCCCCAAGGGCACGCGTTACGTCGAGATCGTGAAGCTCCTCACCATCCACGACGCGCGCTAGGCCCAAGGCCGGAGGGGAGGCGCCTCGCCCTCCCCTGGCCCACTCGTACGCGGCCCGCAAAAGTCGGATAATGCCGCCATGAAGGACCTTCGGGGGCGTCGCACGGCCGTGGTGTTCGCGGGCAGCGGGGCCTCGGGCGCCTACCATGCGGGAGTTCTGAAGGCACTCGACGAAGCGGGTGTGCGCATCGACCTCATGGTGGGGTCGGGAGTGGGCGTGCTCGCGGCCGCCTTCGGCGCCGCGGCCTCGGGCTCGGCGCTCTACGGCGAGAAAGGCCTGTGGACGACGCTGTCCGCGAGGCGCGTCTTCCGTCTGCGGAAGGGCTTCCGGTTCCTGCGCTCGCTCGGCCTCGTGGCCCTCTCCGCCTTCGTGGTGCCGGCCCTGCTTGCCCTTCTCCTCGGCCTCCTCCTGCCCGCGTTTCTCGCCGTCGATTTCGCCCGGCCCGGCTTCATGTCGGCCCTGACTCAGACCATCGTCTCGTTCGCTCCCGCCCTCCGCCTCTTCTTCATCTTCGCCCTTTCCGCCCCCACCTTCCTGGGCTTCCTCTTCGTGCTGTTTCGAGGCGCCGGCATTCTCAAATCCTCGAAGCGCCGTTTCGGGGAGACGATGGAGAGCGCCTTTGACTTCTCGGGCATCGAAAGGGAGATTGCCCGAAGGCTGTGGGAGGTGGCGCGCGGCCCGGCCATCAACGAAGCGGCGCCCGACGCCTCCGAAATCGGCCGTCAGTATTCGGCTCTGATCGCGGAGAATGCGGGCCAGCCCGGATTCCGCGGCCTGGTCCTGCGCGCGGCGAACCTCGATGCGAAGGAGCCCCTCGTGGTCAAGCTCGTGGCCGAGGATCGACCGGGAGGGGGCCGGGCGTCCGGCAGCGATGGCCTCGTCGATCTGAGGGACAGCGCCGCCGCCCCTCTTCTCTACGATGTCGTCGCCACCGCCTTCGCGGCGACCCCGTTCGTGTCCCCGCGCCGCGTGCGGCTGCCCAAACAGGGTGCTTTCGGGGGCGAGGTGCATCGCATCGCCGAGGCCTCCTCGGTCACAGGGTCGGGCCTGAGCGAGGCCATCGCCATGGGCGCCGACCAGATCGTGGTCGTCACCGCCACCGCGCGCGAGCCGGGGCCCCTCGCCGAACGCCGCGGGTTCAAGGCCATGGCCGCGGCCTTCCTGGCCCTGCAGGAGCGGAACGCCATCGAAAGCGAGTTGAGGCAGGCCGAACGGCTCAACCGCATCGTCGAAACCGTGGGCCACCAGAGAAGCACGGGCGAACGCGAGTGGCAGGATCCGCTCACGGGGAGGCGGTTCCGGTCGGTCACGCTCCACGTCGTGCGACCGAGGCGGTCGCTGCTTCGACCTCTCGATCTCGACGGGGCCACCGATCTCGCGAACGAGGTCGAGACCTCCCTTCACGACTGGCTGGAGGAGGGTCACCGGGATGCCCATCGCTGTTTCCTCGATGGCGCCCTCGGGGAGGACCGGCGGCTCGAGGACGGAGGGCCGCGACCCGCGGTCGCCGGGCTTTCGCTTTGAGTGAGCGGAACGTCGCTTGAGCCAGGCCACGAATCGAGGCGGCGGTTCGGGCGAAGCCACGGGGGCGCCCTGCGTCGACTGCGGATCTCGCGACACCCGCCCCTCGGGAAGTTCGTATCCACTCGATCGGGAGAAGACCGCGAACGTCGACGGCAGCTTCTGGCGCTGCAGCAACTGCGGAGCCCGCTTCCTGGGCCCGAAGGCCCACTCGCAAAAGAAACGGCACCGGTCCCATCACGGGTCCGGGCGCCTCGACCACGCGGTCGACCGGGAGCGCGCCCTCAAGCGGTGGATCTTCCCCGTGCTCGCCATCCTCACCACCGTGCTCGTGGTGTTCGCGATCCTCACCCTGGGAAGTCCCCGGGGCGCGCCGGTCATCCAGCAGGGGCGGTGAAGGCCATCTGCTGCTCGAGCATGGAGGCGTAGCGGCCGCCCAGGCCGATGAGGTCTTCGTAGGACCCGCGCTCGATCACCTCGCCCCGGTCCAGGACGAGGATCTGCTGACAGGAGCGCACGGTGGAAAGCCGGTGGGCGATCACGAACGTGGTTCGGCCGGGGAGGAGCTGCTGCAGACCCTGCTGGATCAAGGCCTCGGATTCGCTGTCCAGATTCGAGGTGGCCTCGTCGAGGAGCAGGATCCGCGGGTTGGCGAGGAACGCGCGGGCGATGGCCACCCTCTGTTTCTGCCCGCCCGACAGCATGACCCCCCGCTCGCCCACCACCGTTTCGTACCCGAGATGGAAGCGGGACGCGAACTCATCGATATGAGCGGAGGCGCAGGCACGCTTGAACTCATCCTCGGACGCCTCAGGCCGCGCGAAGAGGATGTTCTCGCGCAGGGTGGCGTCGAAGAGGAAGGTGTCCTGGAAGACCACTCCGAGATTGGCCCGATAGTCGGAGAGAGGAAGAGAGTGGATGTCGTGGCCATCGAGGGTCACCCGGCCGGCCTGCGGCCGGTAGAAGGCGGCGAGGAGACCCATGATGGTCGACTTGCCCGCCCCCGAGGGACCCACGAGTGCCGTGGCGGTGCCGGGCCGGGCATCCAGACTCACGCCCCGCAGGACCGGCTCGCCCGGCCGGTATTCGAATCGCACGTCCTCGAACCGGACGTGGCCCTTCACTTCCTGGGCCGGCAGGGGCGAAACCGCGGGCGCGCCTTCCG
>CAZYEA010000117.1:0-13993 GCA_964646485.1 uncultured Acidobacteriota bacterium | reverse complement strand
GAATTCGAGCGAGTAGTCGCGCTCGCCCAGGCTGGAGGTGGGCTTGGCCGCGAGCGACCGGTTGAGGTTCTTCAGAGCCTCGTCGTAGCGCTTCCTCGGGAGGTCCTTGTCCTTCGCGTCGAGATACCACTGCTTCCATTCGTCGGCCGCCCGCGCGGGGTGCGCGGCCAGGGTGAGCGAGGCGAGGATCAAGGAGGCGATGACGCGGCGCATGGGGTGAGGGGTTTCTGGACTGAGGGTCGAGCGGGCCCGCCTCAATCGATCGATCTTACCAACTGGGGAGTGGGCTCGATTCCCTGAGCCCGCTCGGAGAAGAAGATCCGTTCGAGGCGCCGCGCGAGGTCGGGCACGGCGAGCGGGGCGAAGGAGGGAGCCTGGGCCAGAAGGCCCTCCCAGGCCTCGCTTCGCTCCTTTTCGCGCCCGAGAATACGAAGCGCCCAGACCCGAAGCAGGAGGACCCGCGCGTCCTCGGGGGTCGCCTCGATCAGCCGGCCGATCGAAGGCAGCGCCCCTTCCGCCCGCCCCTCGAAGATCAGGGCGAGGGAGCGGTTGAAGGAGATGTCGTTCTGCCGGCCGTCTCTCAGGGCCCCGGCCTGCTCGAAGAGCGCCGAGGCCGAGGGGTCGCGCAATCGGAACCGGGCCACCCCGAGATTGTTGAGGACGGCCGCGGTCTCCCTGGCGCTTCTAAGCGCCTCGAAGGTCTCGGCCGCCTCCGCGTACCGTCCCGCCTCCAGCTGAGCCGCTCCCACCAGGAACCGCAGAGCCCGCACCAGCGCCCTCGGAGCGTCCCTCTCCGCGGCCACTCCGCCGACGCGGAGGGCCGAGTCGAAGTCACGCGCGGCGATCAGCGCTTCAACCGCGGACAGACGGAGGTCGATCGAGCCGGAATCGTCCTCCAGGGCGGCTAGGAGGCCGCGGGCCCGATCGCCCGCGCGCTCGAGCGCGAGAGCGGGTCCGGCCTTGGAGAGCGCGGCGGCCTTGGGGGCGCGATACCCGGAGAGGCCCAGGGGCGGAGGGGCGGTTGCGAGCCGCCCCGCGATTTCGTCGACCGCCGCCGCGATGTCGGCACGGGGGCGCGAGGCTCTCACCACCGACCCTGCCACCGGACGCTGCGCGTCGAAGTCCTGAGCTTCGATGGTGGTCTCAACTCCAGCGTCCCGACACCGCACCACGATGAGCCGCGTTCCCCCGAGGTCGCGGGTGAGGGCGAGGTTCGAGGCGCGGGTGAGTACGGTCTCGAGAAGCTTCAGGCGCGTCCTGGCCGATCGGGTTTCTCCGGCCGTGGCGGTGTCGTCCCCGAGGAGACCCAGGGAGCGGGGCAGACGTTCCGCCACGTAGGCGCAGGTCCATGAGGCGGTGGTCCTGGGAGTGTTTTCGGCCGAGATCACGGTGAGTCCGGCGGCGAGGGACAGGGCGATCATGACCTCGACCTGCGAAGCACGTGCGACTCGTATCGGATGCGGGGCACGAAGCCGAGGGATTCATAGAGCCGGAGCGCCGCGTGGTTCGAGGCGGTGACGGAGAGGGTGGCCGAAGACGCCCCGCTCCCCTCGAACGCGCTCCACAGCGACTCGAGCAGGCACTGGCGGGCAAGGCCGCGCCTGCGGTGTGAGGGCGCGGTCGCCACCTCGCTGATATGGGCCACCCCGGGCAAGGGCCAGGTGAGAAGGGAGGCGGCGAGAAGCCGGCCCTCCGCCTCGATGCGCCTTGAACCCACCGAGTCGAAAGGGCCGCAGACTTCATCAAGGACGATTTGCCTCAGGATCTGCTCGCACGACTCCCGCGTGTCGAAGCTGGACGAGGCGTCGAGCGCCCGCGCGTCGCAATGCGCCTCGTAAACGAGTCTCGAGACCGCGCGCAGATCGGTGCGATGCATCGGCTTGGAGCCCGAGGCCACCCTGGCCCGGGCCGGGATCGCGGCGAAGGCGGCGCGTTCGATGGTCATGTAGACGCGCTCGGCGGATTCGAAGCCCTGGGCCGCGAAGGGCTCGCGCAGGGAAGGGGCCGACGAGAAAAGGGTCTGGCAGTCGATCACGCGGGGACGGAGGGCCTGGAGCCGGTTGAGGACGCGGTCGACGAGCCGCGCCTCGGTCCCCAGATCCCGGCAGCGCCGCGACGCGAAGATCGAACCCACCACACCGTGATCCCCGTCGATCGCATACGTCGTGTACGCGCACGGCCCCGCCTCGTCGATCGCCACCAGCCCGCTGAGGGTGCCGTCGTCGAGGGCGGCCTCGAGGCGAGCCCTCGTGGGTGCGAAGTTCCAGCGAAGTTCGCTCGACCACATCGCCGACTCCTCATCGAAGAGACGGCCAAGAGCCTCTCGTTGGACCGATCCGATGGGCTGAAAGGCGCTCGTCGACATGGCCTCGTGATCTTATGGGGAAAGGTGGCCGAAAGCGGGCCGGAGCGCCCTTTGGAGCGGGCCTGAGGCCTATACTCCAAGGCCCCGTGGACCCAAGCTCCGAGTCTCGTCGCCGCGCCCTCGAGAAGGGGCTCGTGTGCGAGGACACCCGGGAACTCTCACCCGAGTTCGCCCGCTCGGTCGAAACCCTCACCCGTCAGATCAAGGATCCGGTCGAGCGGCTGCGCTTCCTGCGGAACTCGACGAAGCAGGTGCGCCAGCTCGAGGAGCAGATTCCGAGAGTCCCTGCCCTGGCCCGGCCTCTCGTGTACAAGTATCTCGGCTGGCGGGGCCTTACCCTGCTCAAGGGTGAGAGTGCCCGGGGCGTGCGCCGCGGCGCACGCAGCAAGATCGCGGCCCTTCAGGTGGGGATCGTGCTCCTCGGCGCCGGCCTTCTCCTGGGCGCTTCCTACGGCACGATACGCCTCGCCACCACCCTGGGGCGGAGAGCCCCCACCGTGGAAGCGAGGGTTCACCCCGAGCCCCCCCCGGTCCCTGTGGTGGTCCCCGTCGCGGCCGCCAAGGAGCCGGAGGTTCTGACCGAGCGGCCGAATTCCATCTGGCTGGTCGAGAAGGGGCGCGACTATGAGTTGTACAGCAACGGTCTTCGCATAGACACGAGCCAGCGGGTGAAGGGCACGAAGCGGGCCTACGCCCCGCTCGACGAGGCCACGGGCGCGGTCCTCGCCACCGCCACCGATCCGGTGGGCATCGTGTTCCACACCACCGAAAGCGACATTCAGTCGCTCGAGCCCGAGAACAACGCCTCGCTCCTCCGCAACTCCAAGAACCTCGTCGCCTACATCAAACGGCACGAGTTCTACCACTACCTCATCGACCGGTTCGGCCGCGTCTACCAGATCCTCAACGACGACTCGCGCGCCAACCACGCGGGCTTCGCGGTGTGGGCGAACGGAGGCAAGGTCTACATGAACCTCAACCATGCCTTCTTCGGGGTCTCCTTCGAAAGCCGGTTCGCCCCCGAGGGTCCGCTGCCCCTGACCGAAGCGCAACTCCAGGCGGGCCGCCTGCTCACCGAGCACCTGGTGCGGCGCTACGACCTCGATCCGAGGCTCTGCGTCGGCCATGGCATCGTGAGCGTCAATCCCAAGACCCGCAAGATCGGGCATCACGTGGACTGGGCGAAGAATTTCCCGTTCAAGACCTTCGGTCTTCCCGACGCCTATGAAGTCGAGCCCGCGAGTGTGAGGCTCTTTGGCTTCGGCTATGATGGCGACCTCGCAAAGGCGATCGGCGAGCCGTGGCCGGGAGTCTTGAAGGCGGAGGCCGAGCTTCAGAGAAACGCGCTCAAGTCGGGGCAGTCGACCGAGGATTTGAGGCTCTCTTTGACCCGGCGCTTCGATCTCTGGTTCGAGGAACAAAGTCAAGCCGCGAAGAGCACCGCAAGCTCTTTAACCACAGCACCTGCGCCAGCAGGACCTGGAGTCAATTGAATCCCATGGACGAGCGAAAAGATCACTTGTGGAAGGTGCAGGAAGGCTCCGAGCAGGCCATGGCCGAGGATCCCTCGCGCGGGACGCCCCTCGGCGTGGACGTAGGCACCAGCAAGATCGTGGCGGCGCGCCGGCGGACCAAGGGCACCGAGACCTCGATGCAGTTGAACGCCTTCATTCCCGTGCCCTTCTCCCGCTTCACCGAGACCATCCTGGGCCAGAACGAGATCCCGTATTTCCGGGACGGCGATGAGCTGATCATCTTCGGCGGCGCCACCGAGCGCTTCGCCAACATGTTCAACGTGGAGACCCGGAGGCCCATGGCCGACGGCCTGCTGAACCCGAAGGAGCGCATGGGCACGGTGGTGCTCGAGTCCATCATGCGCAGCCTGGTTCCGAAGGCCAAGGTGCAGGGCGAGGTGCTCTCCTTCTCGGTGCCCGCGGCCTCCGAGGGCCGCGAGGCCGAACTCGTCTATCACGAGGCCAGCCTGCGCCGCTTCTTCGAGACCCTCGGCTTCCGCGCGGTCGCCATCAACGAGGGCCTCGCCGTCATCTTCTCCGAGCTCGAGGACCAGAACTTCACCGGCATCGGGATCTCCTGCGGCGGCGGCATGTGCAACGTGGCCCTCGCCTACCTGTCCATTCCCTCCCTGCTCTTCGGCATTTCCAAGGGCGGCGACTACATCGATAACTCGGTGGGCTCGGTCGTGGACGAGCCGTCGACCCGGATCAAGACCATCAAGGAGGAGAAGCTCGACCTCACCAAGCCTCCGGCGGACAAGCTCGAGAAGGCGCTCCACATCTACTACGAGGACCTGGTCGAGACCCTGGTCGATTCGATTCGCAAGGCGGTGGCGAAGGCCGACAAGCTGCCGCGGGCCCATCGTCCGCTGCCCATCGTGATCGCGGGCGGCACCGCGAAGCCGAAGGGCTTCAAGGAACTGTTCGAACGTTCGATGAAGGCCCGGCCGTTCCCGGTCGACATCTCCGAGATCCGGGTCGCCGCCGACCCCGTGACCGCGACCGCGCGGGGCGCCCTGATCGCCGCGCTCTACGAGAAGTAAGGCCCATTGACCAGGACGAAAGGGGCCCGCTTCGGCGGGCCTTTTCTTTGCGCGGCCCTCCTCCTCGCTCAGGGGGTAGCGGCTCAGCCGAGGGAGGCGACGATGAAAGGGACGAAGGACGCTCCCCGGCCGCCCGTGAGCGCGGCGCTCGACAGGTTCGAGTCATTCTTCCGGGAACGATCGGCCGCGCACGGCATGGTGGGCGCGAGTCTCAGGGTGGTGGGGCCCGAAGGTCCGCTGCTTCACGTGTCGTTCGGTCAGAAGAACCGCGCCACCGGAGAGAAGACGCAGGAAGAAACGATCTATCACTGGGCCTCGATCACCAAGACCATGACCGGCATCGCCATCATGCAGCTTCGCGATCGAGGGAAACTCTCCCTCGACGACTCGATCCTGAAGTACGTGCCCGAGCTTGCGGGCGTTCACAACCCCTTCGGCCCGATGAGCGCCATAACCATCCGGCAGATCCTGTCCCACACCGCGGGCTTCCGCGCCGGCACCTGGCCCTTCGGGGGTGACAAGCCCTGGCATCCCCACGAACCCACGGAATGGTCGCAGCTCGTGGCCATGATCCCGTATACCGAGGTCGAGTTCTCGCCCGGGTCGAAGTACAGCTACTCGAATCCGGGCATCGTGTACCTGGGCCGCACCATCGAGCAGATCTCGGGCGAACCGTGGGAGACCTACGTCGACAAGAACATCCTGCGGCCGCTCGGCATGTTGAAAGCGTTCTTCGACCACGCGCCCTACCACCTGCTCGCGGATCGGGCGCATTCCTACACCCTCTCCCAGGGGAAGCTCGCAGAGGACCGTTTCGATTTCGACACCGGCATCACCGTCTCGAACGGCGGACTGAACGCGCCGCTTGGTGATATGGAGAAGTACGTCCGCTTCCTCCTCGGCTATCCGGAGACCGAGATCGGCGCCGCGGTGCTGGCCCGCGCATCGCTCGAGGAGATGTGGAAGCCCGTGGCCCTGGTCGAAGAAACCGGCGCCGATCGCGTGGACATGGGCCTGTGCTTCTTCATCGAGAAGCGGGGCAGCCGCAGGCTCGTCGGGCACAGCGGTTCTCAGAACGGGTTCATCTCGCACCTCTACATCGACCCCGCCGCCCACGCGGGTTATGTGGTTTCTTTCAACACCGATGCCATCGACGATGTACCTCTGCCGAATACGCGGAAGCTCGACGCCGAGGTTCGCGACTTCTTCGTCGTGAACCTGGCGCCCGTCCTCGAGGCGAGCCTCTTGGCCCCTCCGTCCGCTCCGGCCCCGAAGCGCCGATGACGCCCCGCCCCCGCCTCGCCCTCACCGTGGGAGACCCCGCGGGGATCGGTCCCGAAATCGTGCTGAAGGCCCTCGCGAATGGGGAAGCGCGCGCGGCCGATTGGGTGGTCTATGGCTCCAAGGAAGTCCTGAGGCTCGCGGCTGAACGACTGGGCCTCACCCCTCTCGAGGCTTCGGGCACCTCCGTCGTCGATGTCGGCGGCGGCGAGGTCGAGCCCGGGATCGTGGACGCCGAGGCGGGGCGGCAGGCCGCGGTGTCGGTGATGCGGGCGGCGGAAGACGCCATGAAGGGCGAAGTGCTCGGCCTGGTCACGGCCCCCCTCAACAAGGAAGCGATGCACATCGCCGGCTTCAACTACCCCGGTCACACCGAACTGCTCGCGCACATGGCCCACACCCCCAATGTGGCCATGATGTTTGTGGGCGGGAAGATCCGCGTCGCCCTGCTCACCATCCACGCCCCCCTCAAAGACGTCCCCGGTCTCGTCACCGCCGAGGAGATCGTGCGCGTGGCCGTGCTCGTGCACCGTGCGCTGCCGAAGTTCGGCGCCCCCTCGCGGCCGAAGATCGCGATCGCCGGCCTCAATCCGCATGCGGGCGAACACGGCCACATCGGCACGGAGGAGCAGGAGGTGTTTCCGCCCGCCCTCCAGGCCCTGCGCGCCAAGGGCGTCGACATCGAAGGTCCCTTTCCGGGCGACACGCTGTTCGTGCGCGCGGCGCGCGGAGATTTCGACGGCGTCATCGCCTGCTATCACGATCAGGGCCTCATCCCCGTCAAGCTCCTGGCCTTCGGGGAAGCGGTGAATGTCACCATAGGCCTGCCCTTCATCCGGACCTCCGTCGATCACGGCACCGGCTTCGACATCGCCGGCCACGGCAAGGCCGACGAGGGCAGCCTTCTCGCCGCCATGCGCCTGGCCGTGAAGCTCGCCACCGCCTGAAGGGACGCTCGTCGCCCGGAATCCTCGTGCCGGCGCCGCTTGACACGAGGGCGCAAACTTATGGCGACGACAAGGAGGCCGCCCATGACCGAAGCCCACAGTTCCTACCCCGTAGCCGTTCGCTGGGAGGGAGGGCGGCGTGGGCGGGCGTCGAGTGTCGATGGTCTGCCCGAACTCGAGGTCGCTTCGCCACCGCCTTTCGGCGGACCCCCTGGGGTGTGGTCCCCGGAGCACCTGTTCGTCCTCTCGGCTACGACCTGCTGGATGACCACCTTTCTCGCCGTGGCCGAGGCTTCGAAGCTGGAGGTGGTCGAGGTCGAGTGCTCGGGCGAGGGCTTTCTCGACCGCGGCGAGGACCGCCGCTTCCGAATCTCGCGGATTCACCTCAAACCCCGGGTGGCGGTGGCGCGTGAGGAGGATCGCGAACGCGGCCATCGGCTCATCGAGAAGGCCGAGGCCGTCTGTCTCATCCGGAATTCGATCCGCAGCGAGGTCACCCTGTCGGCCGACCTTCGAGTGGAGGCCCTCGAAGGCGCCGGTCGCGGCGTATAGAGGGCGGCCTTGATTCCGGCGCGGGGGCGCTACTGGGGCGGCGCTTCCAGGCGATAGCCGGCGCCCCGCACGGTCAGCAGCAGCTTCGGATTCGAGGGGTCGGCCTCGAGATACTTCCGCAGCCGCACCACGAAATTGTCGACGGCGCGGGTCTCGGTGTCGGGATGAAGATTCCAGACTTTCTCGAGGATCTCGGCCTTGCTCACCACCGTGCCGCGCCGCTCGTGTAGGAGGCGCAGCAGTCCGGCCTCGAGCAGGGTGAGGCGGATCAGGGTGTCCTCGCGACGGATCTCGAAGTTGGCGAAGTCGACGCGGTTCTCCCCGATCGACACCGAGGTCTCGCCCCCGGGAGACTGCGGGGCTTTCGCCCAGTCGCGCCGTCGCAGCAGGCTCTTGACCCGGGCGAGGAGGACGGTGAGATCGAACGGTTTCGGGAGGTAGTCGTCGGCGCCCGCTTCGAGCCCTTCCACCACATCCTCGGGAAGACCCTTGGCGGTGAGCATCAGAATCGGAGTCCGATTCCCCGAGGCCCGCGCGGCTCGGGTCACCGAAAAGCCATCCAGGTTCGGCAGCATGACGTCGAGGAGGACGAGGTCGTGGCGCCCGCGCGACCTCGCCCCGGGGAGGGACAGGAGATCGCTTGCCTCGCGGCCGTCGGCGATGCAGTCGACCGTGTAGCCTTCCGCCTTCAGATTGAAGGCGATGCCGCGGGCGAGGCTCGCCTCATCCTCGACCACGAGGATGCGGGGGGCGGCGCCGTTCTCAGGCATGGACGACCTCTTCCAGGGCCTCCACCGGGTCGGCCTTCACCACGCGGGGCAGCCGCAGGACGAAGCGCGTGCCCCGTCCCTCGCCCTCGCTCTCCGCCTGCACCGTTCCCCCGTGCGCCTTCACCACGGACTTGACGATGAACAGGCCGAGCCCGGTGCCCGTCCGCGAACGCCGGACCTCGGAACCGATGCGGTAGAAGCGATTGAATATGAAGCGCAGGTGCGTGCGATTCATGCCCACGCCGCGGTCCTCCACGGAGAGGCGGGCCACCCCGTTTTGCTCCTCCTGCAATTCGACCTTGACGCTCACGTGCTCGGTCGAGTACTTGACCGCGTTGTCGAGCAGGTTCAACACCGCGGTTTCGAGCGCGGTCGAGTCGCCCTTGAGGAGCAGGCTCGAAGGCCCGGCGTAGGTGAGGGAGGGCTCCCCCAGCTGGTTCCGCTTCCGGGTGAGGGCGCAGGCGTGTTGCACCACCCGCGCCAGGTCGATGGTGGGCGGGTTCACCACCGCGCGGTCGGCATACAGGCCGGCGTTGAGCACGTTGTTGATGGTGCCGTTCAGGCGATCGAGGTCGTCGCGCATGGTCTTGTAGAACTCCCCGCGCTGCTCGATCGAGAGGGTATCGGCGCGCAGCATCAGGGTGTCGAGGTAGAGGCGGATCGAGGCGACCGGAGTCTTGAGCTCGTGGGTGACCGCACTCACGAAGTTCGACTGCCGCTCATTGAGCCTCACCTCCCGGAGGAGCAGGGTGAACATGAGGCCGAGCCCGAAGATGAGGAGCAGGAAGAGGAGCAGGCCGAAAAAGTAGACGAGGTAGCGCGCGGTGGGAGAGGCGCGGAGTGCGGCTTCTTCACTGCCGATCACCTGCCAGCCCACGGTGAGGGCCACCGCCACCAGCAGCAGCGAGACCCCGATCGTGATGTGGAACCACGTGCGGCGTTTGGGCGGAGAGAGCTGGGCTTCAGCCATTGGAGGCTTGGCTAGAAGAACTTGGGGAGGTCCGGGATCACCCGCAGAATGCGCCCTCGCTTGAGGTAGCGCTTCGACAAGGAGAGGGTCAGGAGAGAGAGGAGCCGCGCCCCGATGAAGGGATGGTGAAAGGCGCGCAGGGCCCCGGCCATCATGGCCCGGAAATCCGGGCCGTAGGGATACCACCACACCTCGCCGCCCCGCGAGAGGTCGCGGGCCACGTACTTGGGCTGGGTCATCTCGAGCAGACCCAGCGGGCCATGGGTCCTTCCGATGCCTGAGGCCTTGATGCCGCCCCAGGGGGAGGTCGGCTCACTGAAGGTGTAGACGTGGTCGTTGATGGTCACGACCCCCGCCTGAAGCTCACGCTCCAGCCGGGCCGCGGTGACTTCGCTCGTGGTCCACCCGCTCGCGGTGAGGCCGTAAGGAGAATCGTTGGCGAAGCGGATCGCCTCGTCGATGGATTTCACGCGCATGATCGGGAGCACCGGCCCGAAGGTCTCCTCCCGCATGATGGTCATGGTGTGATCGACGTTGGTGAGGACGGTCGGGAGGTAGTAGTGCCCGGGCCGGTCGAGCGTCGCCCCGCCCGTCTCGATGCGGGCGCCCTTGGCGCGTGCGTCCTCGACGTGTGCGGCCACGATCGCGCGCTGGCGCTCCATGGTGAGCGGGCCCATGTCGGTTTTGGGGTCGAGGGGGTCTCCCACCTTGATGGCCTTGGTCTTCTCGATCACTCGGGCGATGAAGGCGTCGGCGATGGGCTCCTCGACGTACACCCGTTCAACCGAAGCGCAGGTCTGTCCGGCGTTGAGGAAGGCCGCCCAGACGATGCCCGCGGCCGCGCGCTCCAGGTCCGCGTCGGCGCAGACCACCGCCGGGTCCTTGCCTCCGAGTTCCAGAGTCACCGGGGTCCCTGCCGAGGCGGCACTCGCCATGATCTTGCGGCCCGTGGCCACGCTGCCCGTGAACAGGATCTTGCGGAAACGAGAGTTGGAGACGAGGGAGGACGCGACCGCGTCGTCGCAGGCGACGACATTCAGCACTCCCGGAGGAAGCCCCGCGCGGGTGAAGAGGTCGCCGATTGCGAGTCCGATCAGTGTGGTCGCGGGCGCCGGCTTGAGCACCACGGTGCTGCCCGCCATCAGGGCCGCGGCGATGCCCGTCATGGGAATGGAGAAGGGGTAGTTCCAGGGCGTGATGATGAGAACGGGGCCGATGGCGACATGCTCGACCCGCGCCCGCTTGTGAGCCACCAGGAACACCACGGGCTCCGTCTCTTCAGCGGCCAGGATGTCCTCCGCCTGACGGGCGGTGTGCTGCAGGTGATCGAGGGCGGGGAGCACTTCGGCGAGGTGGGCTTCGGCCACGGGCTTTCCCTGCTCGCGCGCGATGAGTTCGGCGATGGTCTCGGCTTCCGCAAGGATCAGGCCGCGGACGCGATCAAGGATGGCCCTTCGGGCGGCGAAGGTGGATTGGGTCCACGAATCGAACGAGTCCGCCGCCGCGTCGACGGCAGCACCCGCCTGGGCGGCGTCGAGAAGAGAGCAGGCCTGAACCACCTGTCCGTTCGCGGGGGAAACCGCCTCGCGCGTGCCCTCGTTCCCAGGGACGCGCTCTCCGCCGACGATCGAGTGGACGACTTCCCGCGGAGCCGCGGTTTCGCCGGGCAGACTTGAACTCGCTTCCATGTCCTCATTTTCGCCCCGAAGGCACCCTCGGGGCCAAATCGGTCGGAGGAATACAATCGCGCCGTGATCAAAACCGATGTCGGGGCGGGGGCCGAGGGTTCGGCGGCGGGACTGCTGGGCGCCAACACTTCCTTCTACGAGTCGCTCGAGAAGTTCGATCTGGTAGGGATGAAGAGCCTCTGGTATCGGGGCGACGGCGTTCGCTGCATCCACCCCGGCTGGGAAGCCATCAACGGATACGAAGCCATCATCGACTCCTGGGACCAGGTCTTCAAGAACACGGGTTGGATGAGGGTCACGCCGACCGAGGTCTCCACCTGGCGACTGGGGGAACTTGGCCTTGTGTATTGCGCGGAGAACATCACGGCCAAGCACGACGACGAGGTGGGAGTTGCCGTGACCATGGCCACGAACGTCTTCCGCCAGACCGACGAAGGCTGGCGCATGGTCCTCCACCACGCTTCGCCCGCGCCGGTTGAGGTGACCCAGCCCTTCAACGGCACCCTCCAGTAACCCCTGCTCTCAGGAAGCCATCCAAGGACGCATGTTCTTCTCATTGTCGAAGACGAAAATGCCGACGCCCGAGGCGGCCCTGCCCGGGCGCGACGAGGAAATGCCGGTGCCACCGTCCCACCATGTGCTGAACACGCCGCTCAAGGGGCCCTTTCCCGAAGGACTCGACCAGGCCATGTTCGGGCTCGGTTGCTTCTGGGGCGCCGAGAA
Source organism: uncultured Acidobacteriota bacterium (assembly GCA_964646485.1). Taxonomy (GTDB): domain Bacteria; phylum Acidobacteriota; class Vicinamibacteria; order Fen-336; family JAGNNV01; genus JAGNNV01. Next base: position 2,140 of record CAZYEA010000117.1, on the reverse strand, counting down.
GCAGTTCTGGAAGATCAAGGGCGTCTACACCACCGCGGTGGGCTACGCCGCGGGCTTCACGAAGAACCCCACTTACCGCGAAGTCTGCTCCGGCCGCACCGGTCACAATGAAGTGGTCCTGGTGGTCTTCGATCCCCAAGTCATCTCTTACGCGACCCTGGTCAAGGTGTTCTTCGAGGCGCACGACCCCACCCAGGGCATGAAGCAGGGAAACGACGTCGGCACCCAGTACCGGTCGGGGATCTACGCCTTCTCGGAAGAGCAGAAGCGGACGGCGGAGACCGCGAAGACCATGTACGCCGAGGCGCTCAACGCCGCGGGGCGTGGTGGGGAGGTCACGACGGAGGTTCTGCAGGCGCCCCCCTTCTACTACGCCGAGGACTATCACCAGCAGTACCTGGCCAAGAATCCGAACGGTTACTGCGGTCTGGGCGGCACCGGCGTCGCCTGCCCCTTGCCCGCGCGCGGGTAAGGACGTCTCGTCGCCCGCAAATGCGAAAGGGCGACCCCTTTTGGGTCGCCCTCGCCACGGCTTGCGGTTCGGCGCTTAGAAGCTGGCCGGCCGGCAGGTGTAGGCGCCGCCCACCCACGGGGAGCGGTCGGAGATCAGGACGTCCACGTGCTGGGAGACCGTCTGGTCGCCTTTGATTCGCATCTCGTCGTGGCCGAGCGGCTCGGCGCAGAGGTTCCCGTTGCTACGGTTCAGGATCATTTGCGCCAGCGCCTTCATGTAGTCCTGGTTGTCGCGCACGTCGCCGTTCGAAAAGAACAAGGCCGGCTGGGTGCGCGCGAGTTCGTCCTCCGCCGCCTGGATCTCGTTCCGGTAGATGACCGATCCGCCTTCGCTGCAGCATGAGGCGTCACAGTTGGGAAGCCTGGGGGCGAGCCTGCACGTCGCGTTGGCGCCGGGGGTGGCGGTGGGCGCGGGGGTCGCGGTGGGCGCAGGGGTCGCGGTCGGCGCGGGCGTGGGGGTTCCGTTCGGGCCGGAACCGCCGCCCGTAGTCACGTCACCGATTCCGTCCCCGCAACTGGCCACCAACATGGCGAGGGCCAGGGTGGCCCCAAAAGCTGTCTTAGTCACAATCGGCATGCCTCTTCTTTGAAGATTTCTGAACAGTGTACGGACGCGGGAGTGCGATCGTCACCCTCGGAAGGCGCGGATTGTATCGCACCCCCGGCAACCGTGGGAAGTCGGCCAGGGATCTACAGGTTGGGTGTCACCGGAGGTGGCCCACCTTGGACTGTATGAAGGCGCGCAGTCTTTTGAACTCGGCCACGTCGCCCCGTTCGAGTGCCGCGATGGACTCATCCGCCTTGGCGGCGAGTTCGCGCTGTTCGAGGGCTCTGAGATCAATGGCGACCGTCCTCATCTTCTCCGCGATCCTCTCGAGGGCCCCCACTTCGGCGGAGTTGAGGGTGGCAAGGATTCGGTCGAGGGGCGTCGTCATGGAGCCCGCGAATCTATCAGGATGCCGTGATAGCGTCCGTCCCGGAAAGCGAGGACACCTTGTCGAACGAGTTCGATCTCACCGTCATCGGAAGCGGCCCGGGAGGCTACGTGGGCGCCATTCGAGCTGCCCAGCTTGGACTCAAAGTGGCCGTGGTGGAGCGCGACCCGAAAGGGGCGGGGGGCACCTGCCTTCAGCGGGGCTGCATCCCCACCAAGGCCCTTCTCCATACCGCCGACCTCTATGAGGACCTCAAGAACGGCAAGGACTACGGAATCCTGGCCGAAAACGTGGGGATCGACTTCACCGCGCTCATGTCCCGCAAGAACCGGATCGTGAACCGGTTGTCCAAGGGCATCGAGGGGTACCTCTTCAAGAAGAACAAGATCACTTTCGTAAAGGGCCAGGCCCGCATCGAAAGCCCGAACAGCGTCCTCGTCACCGGAGACGCCGGTCCCTCGCGGATTCCCACCAGAAACATCATGCTCGCCACCGGCAGCAAGCCGCGGAGTCTTCCAAACCTTGCGATCGACGGCCGGCGCATCATCACCTCGGACGAAATTCTCGACCTCAAGGAGATGCCCAAGAGCCTCATCGTCATCGGGGCGGGAGCGGTGGGCATCGAGTTCGCATCGATCTTCGGCCGCTTCGGCACCGCGGTCACGGTCATCGAAATGCTGCCGAGGGTTCTG
>CAZYEA010000116.1:0-14037 GCA_964646485.1 uncultured Acidobacteriota bacterium | reverse complement strand
TTTGGGACGCCCGACGCCGCGCCTTCTCCGTCTCCTTCTTCGACCTCCCCCGCGCCCACGAAGCACGCGGAGGATGGGGCGAGCGTCACGGACTTCGTGGTGGAAGCCCCCCGGGCGACGCCGTCCGGGACCGTTGTCCTCCGTGGCGCCCGCGTCATCACCATGAGCGCTTCGAACAAGGACGAAGTGATCGAACTCGCGGACATCGTGATCGAGGGCAACCGGATCAAGTCCATCGGCCCCGCGGGAAGCGCCACCGTTCCTCAAGGCGGCCGGCTGATCAACGTCTCTGGAAAGACCATCATTCCCGGGCTGGTCGACGTCCACGCGCACTGGACGGAAGTGCGTCGGCGCGTCCTCGACCTCGAAGGCTGGCCCTTCACCGCCAACCTCGCCTACGGGGTCACTTCGGGACGCGACCCACAGACGGCGAGCAACGACGTATTCGCGTATCAGGACATGATCGACGCCGGCCTGATGGTGGGCCAGAGAGCCTTCAACACCGGTCCGGGCGTCTTCAGCAACACCGACTTCCAGTCCGCGGAAGCGGCGAAGAGCGTGGTCGAGAAGTACGCGAAGTACTACCGCACCAACACCCTCAAGTCCTACACCGTGGGCAACCGGCGGCAGCGGCAGTGGATGATCGAAGCGAGCAAGGAGCATCGGATCATGCCCACCACCGAAGGCTCGCTCGACCTCAAGCTCGACTTCACCCACGCGGTCGACGGCTTCTCCGGCAACGAACATGCGCTGCCCATCGTGCCCCTTTACAAGGACATGATCGAGGTGTTCGCCAAGTCCGGCATCACCTACACCCCAACCCTGCTCGTGGCCTACGGAGGGCCCTGGGCCGAGAACTACTTCTACGAAACCACCGACGTGTGGAATGACACGAAGCTTCGGCGCTTCCTGCCCACGAACCTCCTCGAATCGAAGGCCAAGCGGCGGCCCTGGTTCGCCGAAGACGAGCATGTGTTCCGGAAGCTCGCGACCGAAGCGGCGAAGATCGTGCGCGCGGGCGGACGCGTGGGCATCGGCGGCCACGGCCAGCTTCAGGGCATCCAGGTCCACTGGGAAATGTGGGGACTTCAAAGCGGAGGCCTCACCCCCATGGAAACCCTGCGCGCCGCCACTCTTCATGGCGCCCAGGCCATCGGCTACGCCCAGGATCTTGGGAGCATCGAACCCGGAAAGCTCGCCGACCTCGTGATCCTCGACAAGAATCCGCTCGAGAACATCCGCAACACCACAGCCATCCGCTACGTGATGAAGAACGGCGAACTTTTCGACGGCGAGACCCTCGACAGGCTGGCGCCCGAGAAGACGCCGCGCCAGAAGCAGTGGTGGTGGAACGCGGGGCCTCCCGCGGCGCCGGTGGGCAATCTCCCCGAAGCTGAAGTCTTCCTGGCCCCGGTGACCGGCGCCGGCTCCACCTTGAAGATCGGAGCGCCTCGGAACATCTCGAATCATCCGGGCTACGACAACCAGCCGAAGTTCGAGGCCGACGGCCGCGGCATCGTGTTCACCCGCGGCGACCAGGCCTCCCGCACCGACATCTTCAGGTACGACCTCGCCACTGCGAAGGTCGCGCCGGTGAAGGAGACCGCGGAGAGCGAATACTCCGCGACGCCGATGCCCGACGGCCGAGGCTATGGCGTGATTCGCGTGGAGCTCGACGGCGTGCAGCGCCTCTGGCGCATGGATCCCGCAAAAGGCAAGGCCGACGACCTCCTCGTCGCCACCACCCGGCCGATCGGCTATTTCGCCTTCCCCGAGCCTCAAGTGGTGGCGTCCTTCGTCCTCGGCAATCCCGCGACACTTCAGCTCATCGACCTCGCCACCGAGGAGGCGAAACTGATCGCCACCAACGTGGGCCGATCGATCCAGAAGGTCCCGGGCCGCGCTTCCGCGAGCTTTCTGGTCAAAGTCAGCGCGGATGACTGGATGATCAGGGAGGTCGACGCCAGGGGAGCGGTGAAGGACATCGCCCGCGCGCCCAAGGGGCGCGAGGACTACGCCTGGCTTCCCGACGGGACGCTCGTCATCTCCGCGGGCACGAAGGTGCTCGCCATGAAGCCGGGCGTCGATCCGGACTGGCGCGAGATCGCCGACTTCGCGGCCGCGGGACTCAAGGATCTTTCGCGTCTGGCCACGAACGCGAAGGGCGACCAGATCGCGCTCGTGGCCTCGCCGAAGTAGGCTTCGCGTCCTCATGTGGGCCATCGGCCGTCTATCACTCCTCACCCGGGGCCGCGTGGCCCCGACCCCGGAAGCCCGTGTGTCGGATCAGGCGAACCCTCGGCTTGTTCCCGGTCGCGACCCCGGTCGCGCCCGCGTCCCCGCTCCTGCTCCCCCTCCCGTGGTCGTGCAAGCCCCCGTCCCCGTTTCTGATCCCGCTCCCGTCCCCGTTCGCGTTCAAGCTCCCGTCCCGCTTCCCGTCCCCGTCCCCGATTCCGTTCCCGTTCCCGTCGCCAATTCCGCTCCCGGTCCGATCCCCGTTTCTGATCCCGATCCCGTCCCCGTCGCCCAGCCTGTCGGCCTCCTCAATCGCCTGCTCACCCGGGTAAAGACCTTCTTCCGTTCGTTCTTCGGCGTACTTCTCCTCTCCATCACCGTGGCCGCGACCGCGCAGCCCCGCGCCGCCGAGTCCCAGGGACCTCCCTCCTGCGACCTGCTCTTCGCGGGCGGACGCGTGGTCGACGGAACGGGCGCGCCCTGGTTCCGCGCCGACGTGTGTGTCGCCGGCGACCGGATCACCGCCGTGGGCCGCCTCACCGGCGCGGCCGCGAAGCGCACGATCGATGCCAGCCGCCTGGTGATCGCGCCCGGCTTCATCGACATGATGGGCCAGTCCGAATATCGCCTCCTCGTCGACGGCCGGGGGGCGAGCAAGATCACCCAGGGCATCACTACCGAGATCACCGGCGAGGGCGGATCGATCGCGCCCATGAACGCGCGGATGCTCGCCGCGGGCAAGCCGACCTACGACTACTACGGCTACACCCCCACCTTCACCACCCTCGCCGGCTACTTCGACGAGCTCACCAGGCGCGGCACCGCGTTGAACGTGGGGACCTTCGTGGGTGCGGGGGGTGTACGCAGCCTGGTCATCGGCGAGGACGACCGGCCCCCGACCGCGGCGGAGCTCGAGCAGATGAAGGCGGCGGTGGACCAGGCCATGCGCGAGGGGGCGCTCGGCCTCAGCACCTCCCTCATCTACGTGCCCGATCACTTCGCAACCACCGACGAGATCATCGCCCTCGCGAGAGTGGCGGCGGGCTACGGCGGCAGCTACATCACCCACCAGCGCGACGAGGGCGATGACAACGGCGGCGGCCTCGACGCCAGCATGGACGAGGTCTTCCGGATCGCCCGCGAAGCGAAGATCCCGGCCGAGATCTATCACATCAAGGCTTCGGGCAAGCGCAACTGGGGCCTCATGAAGTCGATGTTGAAGAAGATCGAGGACGCGCGCGCCCTTGGCCTCGACGTCAGCGCCGACCAGTACCCCTGGGCCGCGAGCTCGAACAATCTCGACGCGAGCCTGCCGGTATGGGTGCGCGAGGGCGGGGCCGAGAAGATGGTGGCCCGGCTCAAGGATTCGGCGCAGAGGGCGAAGACGCGCGCGGACTTCCTGAAACTTCCCGAAAACACCGACTGGCCGGCGGGGGCCGCGCGCATCCTGGTGACCAGCGTCCTGAACCCCGCGATCAAGGCCTACGAGGGTCAGACCATCGAGCAGATCGCCACCGCGGAGAAGAAGGACCCCATCGACGTCATCATCGACATCGTGATCGCGGACAAAGGGAACACCGCGCGGGTGTCGTTCTCCATGAGCGAGGACGATGTCCGCGAGGCGCTCCGGCATCCCTTCGTTTCCTTCGCCACCGATTCGGGGGCCTGCGCCGAGGATGGCATCCTCTCGAAGCAGAAGTCGCACCCGCGGGCCTGGGGCTCAGCGTCGCGGATCCTCGGCTATTACGTCCGCGAGCAGAAGGTGCTGAGCCTGGAAGAGGCGGTCCGAAAGATGACCTCGCTTCCGGCCGCGCGGATGCATCTATCGGATCGCGGGATCGTACGGACGGGGATGGCCGCGGACCTTGTGGCCTTCGATCCCGAGACCGTGGCCTCGCGGGCGACCTACGCGGATCCGCTTCACTACAGCGCGGGGATACCCTTCGTCGCGGTGAACGGGCAGCTCGTGGTGGACGGAGGGGCGATCACCGCGGCGCGGCCGGGGCGGGCGTTGCGGGGGCCGGGATACAAACCGTAGATCCGAAGCCAAGCTATTTCGAACGTTCCAGAAAGCGCCCGTCGCGGGTGTCGACCCTGATCTTCTCGCCCGTTTCGATGTAGGACGGGACCATCACCTGCGCGCCCGTCTCGGTGATCGCGGGCTTGAGCTGGGCCTGGGCCGTCGCTCCCTTGATCGCGGGGGCGGTGTCCTTCACCTCGAGATCCACCGCGATGGGCAGGACCAGGGCAATCACCCGATCCTGGAAGATCGTGGTCCGCACCTCGAGATTCTCGAGCATGTAGCCGGCAGCGTCGCCCACGCGGTCCGCATCGAGGGTGAACTGCTCGTAGGACGCGAGGTCCATGAACACGAAGTCATCGCCCTGCTTGTACAGGAACTGGGCATTCCGATACTCGACCTCGGCTCCCGTCTCCATGTCCCCGCCCCGCCAGGTCTTGGCCTGGCTCTGGCCGGTGCGGAGATTCTTGATCGTGGTCTTGATCAACATGGCGGCACCCCGGGCCGAGGGCGTCTGCTTCTGCACCTCACCCACCTGCCAGGGATCGCCGCTGATTTCGAGGATATCCCCGCGCTTGAGTTCGGATACGTTGACTACCATAGCCGGCAAGGTTATTCGCTCGCACCGGTCGCGCACAAGACCCGCGAGCGGTGAAGGCCGATTCTCGCGATCGCGGCTAAGCGGAGGCGCGTCGCCGCTCTTCGGACTTGCGGCCCTTCTCCACCCACTTCTCCGCCCACTGTCCCAGGGCGCCCAGGGCAGGCTCGAGGGCCCGCCCCTTGGGGGTGAGCGAGTACTCCACGCGGATGGGAATCTCCGGAATCACCTTGCGGGACACGATGCCTTCGTCCTCCAGCTCGCGAAGCCGTTCGGAAAGCATCCGGTCGGTGATCTCGGGAATGGAGTCGCGGAGTTCCGCGTAGCGCGCGGGGGCCTTCAGGAGGATGTGGATGACCGCCCCGGACCAGCGGCGGCCGATCAGTTCCACCGCGGCATGGAAGCGGACGCAGAGGGCGGGAGTCCTGGGCACGAAAGGGAGGTTACCAGAAATGAGTGTTGACAGATGTCACTATGCTTTGTATAGTCGCTCTGCATTCGGTAGCTTGTTTCGCCCCGCTCCAACCCCAGGAGGTCCCTTGACCGCTCTTCTCACCGCCCCCGCCGTCCTCCCCAAGGCATCGCTCGACCAGCTCTTCCTCGAGGCCCGCACCCACAACGCCTGGCTCGACGAGCCGGTGTCCGACGCGACCCTCCACGAACTTCACGACCTCGTGAAGTGGCCACCCACCGCGGTGAACGGCTCGCCCCTCCGCGTGGTCTTCGTCCGCTCCGCGGAGGCCAAAGCACGCCTCCTCGCCGCGGTGAGCCCGGGCAACGTGGACAAGGTCAAGGCCGCGCCCGTCACCGCGATCCTCGCCCAGGACCTGGAGTTCTACGAGAGGCTTCCCCGCCTCTTCCCTCACGCGGACTTGAAGGCGATGTTCGCGTCCCGGCCCGAGGCGGCCCGGGAACTGGCCTTCCGGAACAGCTCCCTGCAGGGCGGCTACTTCATCCTGGCTGCGCGCGCCCTCGGTCTCGACTGCGGTCCAATGTCCGGATTCGACAACGCGGCGCTGGACGAGGCCTTCTTCAAGGGCACATCCTGGAAATCGAACTTCATCTGCAACCTCGGCTACGGGGACCCAGGCAAGCTCCACCCCCGCCTCCCGCGGCTGGAGTTCGACGAGGCCTGCCGGATCGTCTGACGCCAGGCGCGCGACCGGACCGCGGGCGGATACAACAGCGGTCCGGGCCAGCCCTACCGAGCGCACCGAAGCGGTCTTCGGTTCCACCCGCGGCAACTCCCGCGTGATCAAGGCCCGCGACCTGAACGCCGACGGGATCGAGGACATCGCGGTGGACAACAGGTTCCAGACCCAGAGCCGGCTCTATCTCGGCGCCGGGGGCGGAGCCCCGACAACGTGCCGCAGGGGGCGCGAAGGAACTGCTTCGCGGAGCGGTGAGGTCGCCGTGCCGCTCCGGGCGTGACACCCCGCGAAGCGTCACAGAGTCCGGAGGAGAGACGGGCAGAGGCGGCGAGGATTCAGCGGTCCCACGACACAGGAGCCTCCTATGAATCACCTCACCCTTGACCCCCTCCGGCGCGCCGTCGTGTTGCCCGTACTCATGGCCATCATGACCGCTTCACCCGCCTCCGCTCAGGAGAGGATCGACGGCCGGCGTGTGAGAGTCACCGTCGAGTCCCCGGAGTTCACCGGAACGAAGGAGGGGACGCTGATGAGAGGCGAAACCGGCCGTCTGACCCTCGTGGATGCCGCGAATCGATCAATCGCCGAGCTGCCCTCGAAGGCCATCGTAAAGATCGAGGCGCGCGGCGAGCATCGCGCGACCAAGCGGGGGCTCGTGGTGGGCCTCGGCCTTGGCAGCCTGCTGGCCCTGCTCGGGAACTCGATCCGCGACTCTCCCTGTTCCCACTACCCCGAGAACTCCGGTCCCATCGCGGCCGCGTACAACCGCGAGTGCGACAGCCAGAAGAGGGCGAAACGACTCGCGACCTTGGGCGTCCTCCTCGCGCCGGCCGCGATCGGGGCGGGGCTTGGCTCACTGATCCGGAGCGAAACGTGGTCGGAAGTCCCGGTCGAACACTTCACCTTTAGCATTCGACCGGAACGCAGTGGCGGCAGCGTGGGCGTCCACCTTTCGTTCTAACCGGCGCCGCGCTCAACATCCGCGTCCCGAGGCTGGAGTTCGACGAGGCCTGCCAGATCCTCTGAAGCAGGCGCGGCCGGACCGCGGGCGGATATCCTCGTCCGCATGGGAATCTCCGCCAGCCTGGCCTCCGCATCCGCCGCCGACCTCATCCGGGTCTCCACTCTCGCCCTCGCCCTGACCACGGGCCCCGCGCAGTCCCCCACGCCCACTCCGGGCGGGACGAACGCGCTGTGGCACGACGTCACCGCGGAGACCATCGGGGAGACCGCGGAGTGGACGAACAAGCTGGAGATCGCGGATATCAACGGCGACGGGCGGCCGGATCTCCTCTTCGCGAACGGGGGCAAGTACTCGGAGGCGGGCCCGCCGGAGCCGAGCCGCGTCTTCGTCAACAACGGTCCGGGTCAGCGCTTCACCGAGCGCACCGAGGCGGTCTTCGGTTCCACCCGGGGCAACGCCCGCGTGATCAAGGCCCGCGACCTGAACGGCGACGGGGTGGTGGACATCGTGGTGGGCAACACCTTTCAGACCCAGAGCCGCCTCTACCTCGGCACCGGAGCCGGAGCTTTTCGCGATGCGACCGTGACGAACCTCCCGCAGGAGCCGCTCAGCGTCGGCGACCTTGAAATCGGCGACGTGGATGGCGACTCCGACCTCGACCTCGTCCTCGCCGACTGGGGCCCGGGAAACAACATGACCAACGCGGGCGGACGAACGCGCCTGTGGCTCAACGACGGGGCCGGGCACTTCACCGACGCGACCGCGGATCGGATGCCCGGGACCCTCATCCGCTTCTCCTGGGATCTCGAATTCGTCGACGTGGACAACGACGCCGACCTGGACATCGTGATCTCGTGCAAGCGGTGCGGCGGTGGGAGCCTGTTCAGGAACGACGGCGCGGGTACCTTCACCGAAGATCTCCGCGGCCTGCCCCAGTACACGAACAACTACGAGTACGAGCCCATGGATCTCGACGGCGACGGGTTCCTCGATCTCGTGACCATCAACGACGGCGAGATCGTTCACGAGGACAGTTCGGACCGCCGGGAGCACGTGCTCCGCAACGACGGCAAGGGCCGCTTCCGCGACGCCACCGCGCAGTGGTGGGACGCGGCCGCGAACGTCGGAGAGGACGACAACATGGTCGCGTTCCTCGACTACGACTCCGACGGCGACGCGGACTTCGTGATCGGATCCCTCTCCGGGCCTGACCGCCTGCTGATCAACGACGGGAAGGGGCATCTGAGCCTCTTCGCCTCGACCGCCTTCGACGGCCCGGAGACTCCGGGGACTCTCGGCCTCGCGATCGCCGTCCTCGACGGGGACGGGCGCATGGACGCGGTGCAGGCCCAGGGTGAGCTCCCGACCGCGGTCCAAGAAAGGGTCTACTTCGGGCTCGGACTGAAACCGGAAACCGCTCCGCCCTCGATCACCATGGTTTCGGCCGTGCCCGCGAAGGCGCCGGCCACCGGCCTGATCGTGCGCGCCCGCGTGCACGATCGCAAGAGCCCCAGCCTGGCCACGGAATGGAAGAGCGTAACCGTGGAATGGGCGGTGGGAGCAAAGACCCTCAGCGCCCCTATGCGCTGGTACGGCGAATACCTCTGGCGCGCCGGCCTCCCCGCCTCCCTGGCCGCAGGCGCGCCGTTCAGGGTTTGCGCCACCGACGCCGCCGGCAATCGAAACTGCGTACCCGGTCCTCAATAAAGGTATCCTCCGCGGCGTGTCGTCGGGGCGTTTCCGTCCATGAGGACGACGGCGCGGACGGAAAGGTCAAGTCATGCCAGGGCAGGTGAAGGGCACGTTGTTCGTCGACTACGTGCGGATGCTGCGTTCACGGAAAGACATCGATTGGGCGCGCTATCTCGAGCCTGAGGACCTGCCGTTCCTCTCTCAGCGAATTGCTCTCGAGGGCTGGTACCCGATGGCGACGTTCGAGCGCTTCGGTCTCGCCATCCTCGCGGAAATCACCCGCGACGATCTCTTCCTCGCGCGCGCGTGGGGCCGGATGTCGGTGGAGTTCCTGCTCACCACCAACGAGCAGCTACTGGTCGCAGGCGATCCGCGCGAGTCCCTGATGCGCGTGCTCGTGTTCCGGAAGAGCTTCTTCGACTTCGAGGTGGTGTCCATCCCTCAACTCACGGACGGCCACGCCACCATCCACGTCCACTACGGCATGGCGCCGCGGGCCGAACAGGCGGCCGCCTTTCAGACCTTGGGCTTCTTCGGCCGGCTGGTCGAACTCTCCGGAGCCGCGGGCGTGATGACCCAGATGACCCAACGCTCCTGGGAGGGCGATCCGGCCACGGAGTTCACCATCGACTGGAAGCCCAACGTCTAGAAAAAGGGCAGCCAGACCCTGGGCCTCGCCGGGCTTCAGGCGATGATGTCATGCAGCACCTCGCCGGAGACGTCGGTGAGGCGGAAGTCGCGTCCTGAGTAGCGGTACGTGAGTTTCGTGTGGTCGATGCCGAGGAGATGGAGGATGGTCGCGTGGAGGTCGTGCACGTGCACGGGCTTTTCCACCGCCTTGAAACCGAAATCATCGGTGGCTCCGTAGGTCATGCCACCTTTGACCCCGCCGCCCGCGAGCCACATGGAGAAGCCGAAAGGATTGTGATCGCGTCCGGCCTGGGTCGAGCCCGCGCCCCCGCCGACCTCGACTACGGGCGTCCGGCCGAATTCCGAGCCGCACACCACCAGGGTGTCCTTCAAGAGGCCGCGCTGCTTGAGGTCCTTGATCACTGCGGCGAAGGGCCGATCGGAATTGTTCGCGTTGATCCGGTGCTGCTGGATGTCGACGTGGGCGTCCCAGGGGTCGCCCTTGGCGTAGTACACCTGCACCATGCGTACACCGCGCTCCACCAGGCGCACCGCCATCAGGCACCCGCGCGCGGTGCTGCCCGGGCCGTACATGTTTAGGGTGGCCTCGCTCTCCTTGCGGATGTCGAAGACGTCGGGCGCCTCCGTCTGCATCCGATAGGCCACCTCCATCGAGTTGATGGCGGCCTCGAGCTGCGGATCCTTCGCCTCACTCCCCTGCTGCAGGCGATCGAGCTTCTCCAGCAGGTCGAGTTCGCGCCTCTGCTCGGTGAGGGTGAACTCCTTGTTGTTGATGTAGGAGACGAGCTTCTTCGGATCGAAGTCCTTGCCCACGATCTGATCGGGGCGCTCCACCTTGTCGGAGATGAATGTCCCCTGGTGCATGGGGGGAAGGAAGGCGCTGCTCCACAGGGGCGGCCCGACCGTGGTGGGCACATCGGGGCACAGGACGACAAACCCCGGAAGGTTCTTGTTCCCGGTGCCGAGGCCGTAGGTGAGCCACGAGCCCATGGAGGGGCGGCCCACCTGGGTGTGGCCGGTGTTCATCATGTTCATCGACGGCTCGTGGTTCGGAATGTCGGTGTGCAGGGAGCGGATCACGCACATGTCGTCCGCGCACTCCCCCAGGTGCGGGAACAACTCGCTGATCTCGATGCCGCTCTGGCCGTACTTCTTGAAGGTGAAGGGCGAGCGCATGAGCGCGCCGGTCTTGCGCTCGGTGGCCACGGTTCCCCCGGGAAGGGGCTGGCCATGGAACTTGTCGAGCATGGGCTTGGGGTCGAAGGAGTCGACCTGGGAGAGGCCGCCGTTCATGAAGAGGAAGATGACCCGCTTCGCCCTTGCCGGATGGTCAAGCGCGCGACCGTAGATCTCTCCCGCCTGGTCGAGGACGCCTCCCGCCTTCGCGATCGACTCGTTGACCAGGCTCGCGAAAGCCATCATGCCGAAGCCGCCGCCCATGCGGCACAGGGCCTCGCGGCGCGTTCTTGGTCTTCCGCGGAAATCGCGCATGATCTTCCTCACCTGATGAACAGGAATTCGTTGGAGCTGAGCAGGACCTTCAGGTAGCGGCCGAAGACGGTCACGGGCAGGCGCGGGCTCGCGTCCTTCGCTTCCCCGCCCTTGCCGGGCACCACCCCCGCCATCATTCCCATCTCCGGCGATGCGCCGGGCGGGCCGTCGGACGGCTCTTCCGCGGCCGACGGCCCGGAGAGTCCCTTGGCCGCATCCGCGAGGGCCTTCACTTTCGCCTTCTCGGCCTCGGCCTTCCGCTCCTCATACTGCTTCATGGGCTCGGTGGTCAGGAAATCGCGCGCGGCCTGGATCTCCGCGGCGCTGGGGGCGCGATTGAACACGATCCGGTAGGCCTTCTGGATCCGCGCCTCCTCGGTGGGCTCGGAGGCGACGCGCTCGGCGAGCCTCTCCGCGTGCTGCTGCATGAAGTCGCTGTTCATGAAGAAGAGGCGCTGGAGGGGGACGTTGGTGGAGAAGCGCTTCTCCGCGGTCTGGGCCGGGCTCGGAAAATCGAAGAGCTGGAGGTAGTCGTCGAGCTTGTAGCGGCTGACCCGCCCGTAGATGGTGCGGCGGGTCGATGAGGGAGTGAGCGGAGCCGAGGGGCCGCCCATGGTGGTCTTGAGCTCGCCGGAGACGAAGAGGACGGAATCGCGGATCTGCTCCGCGGTCATGCGCGGCCGATTGGCCCGCCAGTACAACCGGTTTCCCGCATCCTTGTCCGCGTTCACCTTCGGACCCGTGCTCGCGAGCTGATACGTCGCGCTCTTGAGGATCTCCCGATGGAGGGCCTTGATGGACATGCCGTGGTCCATGAAGAAACGCGCGAGGTAATCGAGAAGCTCAGGGTGCGAGGGGCGCTCGCCGGTGAGGCCGAAGTTGCTCGGGGTGTCCACGAGGCCGGTCCCGAAGTGACCCTTCCAGATCCGATTGGCGATCACCCTCATGGCGATGGGCTGGCTCAGGATGGTGCGGGCGAGCTCGAGGCGGCCGCTGCCGTTCGTGAACCTCACGGGGTCGTCGCCGTTCGGGCTCAGGACGCTCAGGAAGCCGCGGGGTGCTTCATCGCCCAGGCGGAACACGCTGCCGCGCACGTTGACCTTGAGATTCTCGGGGGGACGGCCGGGCAGGTCTCGCACCCCGTGAACGTAGGCGAACTTGTCGGGCAGCGCCTTCTTCATGGTCTCGATATCGGCCCGGAGCGCGTCGATCAGGGCCCGGCGATCGGGTCCGAGTTGTCGCTCCAGGCCCCATCCGTCGAAGGCGAGGAGGGGCGCTCGTTGGGGAGCGCCGGGGACCGGCATGGGATCGAGGTCCATCTCGAAGACGTCGTTGTAGAGATTGGTCTGATCGGTGGGCAGGGTCTTGAGCTCGAGGCCGCAACCCGGGCAGAAGTCGTCGTTGGTGATGAACTCGTTGGGGAGATTCGCGGGCTCCTTCGGCTTGTTCGAGGGCAGGGCCTTGGCCGCGATGATCTCGTTCTGGGCGCGGACCTCCTTCTTCGCGAGCACCACGTCGACCAGAAGCTTCTGGAAGTCGTCGCCCAGCTTCTTCGCCGCGTCCTTGGTGCCCCCCTTCGCGATCATTTCCTGCCAGGGCTTAAGGTACGGGTAGTAGACCGGCGGCTTGGCGAGGAATCGAAGCCAGCGGTCGAAGAGCTCATAGTCGAGCTTCTCCGCTTCCACCACCCTCTGCCGGTCTTCCTTCTTCTCGCCCGTCACCCGGAAGGCCGCCTGCATGTACTTCGAGGCCTGGAACACCAGAGTCTCGCCGAGCTGCTGCGATTCCTTCTGAAGGTAGTCGCCGAGCAGCTTTTCCTTCTTCTCGACCGTCTTCTCGTCGGCCTTGTACTGCTCGACCACCGACTTCGGAGCCATCGGATACTCGTGGTACTCGGTGTTCACGAACACCCCGGCCATCGAGTAGTAATCCTTCGTGGGGATCGGGTCGTACTTGTGATCGTGGCAGCGCGCGCAGGCCACGGTCAGTCCGAGGAGGCCCCGCGACACCGCGTCCACACGGTCATTGCGTTCATCGGCGCGCGTGATCTCGACCGCGCCGTTGTCGTAGTACCAGGGGCCTAGGCCGAGGAAGCCGAGGGCGGGAAGGTGCCGCACGCGCTCCATGGGCTCGAGCTGGTCGGCCGCGAGTTGCGCGGTCACGAACTTGTCGTAGGGCAGGTCGTCGTTGAACGCCTTGACCACCCAGTCGCGGTAGAGGTAGGCGTTCGGGTACGGATTCAGGCCGCGGCGTTGCGGGTCGAGACTGCGATAGTCGTCCTCGCCGTAGCGGGCCACGTCGAGCCACATCCTTCCCCACGTCTCGCCATACTGTGGCGAGGCGAGCAACCGGTCGACCACTTTCTCGAAGGCCAGGGGCGAGGAGTCGCGCTCGAACGCATCGACTGCTTCGGGAGTGGGAGGGAGGCCGGTCAGATCGAGCGTGACCCTTCGAATCAGGGCCAGCTTGTCGGCCTTCGCCGCCGGCCTCAGGCCCTCGCGTTCGAGTCGGGCCAGGATGAACCGATCGATGTCGGTCTTGGGCCAGGCCGCGTCCTTCACCGCCGGAACCGCGGTCTTTCGCAATGCCACGAACGACCAGAAGGCGCGCTTCTCCGGAGTGATCATCGACTTCGCGGGAGCGGGCGTCGCCCCTCTCGCTTCGCCGGCCTTCGCCTGCGGCCACGGCGCCCCCGCCCGAACCCACGCGATGAGGTCGTCGATCTCCTCGGGCTTGAGCTTCGCCGCCTTCTTCGGCATGGCCGGCACCTTGGGGACGCGCTGGACCACCTGAATGAGAAGACTCGATTCCGGTTTCCCGGGCTCGATGGCGCTTCCCGACTCACCGCCCACGATCATGGACTCGCGAGAGTCGAGCCGCAGGCCTCCGCTCTTGTCGTCGGTATGGCACTCGAAGCAGCGGGCGGCGAGAAGGGGCCGGATCTTCTCCTCGAACCACTCCGGGGACTTCGCGCGATCCGCATTCATCGACGGCGCGGTCTCCTGGGCGCGGACGACCGCCGAGGCGGACAGGGCGAGGCCCAACAGAGCGGTCGAGAGGGTCAGTGTTGCTCTTCGCCCAGGCAGCATCTTCGATGAGTATAGGCCGTATCATCGTGCGTTCATGCCTGCCCGAAAGCCCCTGGTGCTCGTCTGCCTTCTTTCCTGCGTTCCCGGCGGCGCGGGGGGGGGGGGGGGGGGGGGGGGGGGGGGGGGGCGGGGGGGGGGGGGGGGGG
>CAZYEA010000115.1:11501-14073 GCA_964646485.1 uncultured Acidobacteriota bacterium | reverse complement strand
CTCGTGGCGGCACGTCGAGGACCCCCTGGACCGGGCGGTCACCGCGTCGATGGTGCTGGGCGACGAGGGCGCCCTCAATGCCGAAACCCGCGACGAGTTCCTCTCCGCCGGACTCCTCCACCTGCTGGTGGTGTCGGGCTCGCAGGTGGCGGCCCTGATCCTCGGCCTCCGGCGGGTCATGCCCAGAAGTCTCCGGATTGCCTGGTCCGGCTGCGTCATGGAGTGCGCGGTGCTGCTCGCCTATTGCCTGATCGCGGGCGCGGGAGACTCCATCGTGCGCGCGACCGTGATGGCCATGGCGTTCTCGGTGGCGGTCCGGGTGGACCTGAGCCGCGAGGGTGCGAACTTCGTGTTCGCAGCCGTCCTGGCCCTCCTGGCCATGCGTCCGCTCGACGCGTTGGATCCGGGCGCTCAGATGTCTTTCGCGGCCACCCTCGCACTCGTGACCTTCGCGAGGCCG
Organism: uncultured Acidobacteriota bacterium; assembly: GCA_964646485.1. Lineage (GTDB taxonomy): Bacteria > Acidobacteriota > Vicinamibacteria > Fen-336 > JAGNNV01 > JAGNNV01. The sequence continues at coordinate 13,613 of CAZYEA010000115.1, read as the reverse complement.
ATCTCGCGCCGCCTGGAGAATTTCGGGGCGCCGGGCCTCCTCGCGGACGTACTCTCGGCCTCGGTCGTGGCCTCGCTCGCCGTCACTCCTCTCGCTCTGGCGCACTTTCATCGCCTGAGCCTCATCGCCCTGCCCGCGAACCTCGTGGCCGCGCCCCTGGCCGTGCTCCTGCTCTATGGCTCGATCGCCACCACGCTCGTGGACGCACTGTGGTCGCCACTTGCCGCTTTCCCCGGGGCGGTATGCGGCCTGGTCGCCCAGGCTCTGCGAGCCCTGGCCCATCACGCGGCCCTGATGGATCCTGACTGGCGCGGCCCCTCGCCTCCCTTCGCGATTCTCGTTGGTCTCGCCGCGTGCGCCTTCGGTTCCGGCCGAACGCGGTCTGCTCTTCCTTGGGCCGCCCTGCTCGCCGCCCTGACCATGAGCGCGCTTCCCGCGGGCGACGGGCGTCTGCACGTCTGGTTTCTCGATGTGGGCCAGGGCGATTCCATCCTCGTCGAGACCCCCTCAGGCAGGGTCGCGGCGATCGACGCGGGCCCGGCCTTCGAGAGGTTCGACGCCGGGGAACGGGTCGTCGCGGAGGCCCTGTGGGAGCTCGGCCATCGACGCCTGGCCTTCCTCGGCCTCACTCACCGCCACGCCGACCATGAGGGCGGAGGCCCCTTTCTCGCGCGCCACTTCGCTCCCGAGCGGATCTACGTCAACGGCCCTTCGGAAACTCTTCGCAACTTCACGACCACGACGGTCCGGCGTGGCGACTCGTGGAGCCTCGACGGAGTGAGCTTCAAGGTTCTGGGCCCCGCTCCGGAGTGGAGCCTTCCCTCGCGCGACGAGAACGCCGCGTCTCTCGTGATCGAGATGAGATACGGAGCGACGTCGTTCCTCCTGATGGGCGACGCGAGCCGTCTCACCGAGAGCCGGCTCGGCTCTTCAATCACTCGCCACGATCTGGTGAAGGTCGGACATCACGGCGCGGCCACGTCGAGCTCGGAAGGGCTCATCGTGGCCGGCCGACCGCGCATCGCCGTAATCTCGGTGGGCGCCCGAAACCGGTTCTCTCATCCGGCCCCCGGTGTCGTCGACCGCTGGGCTCGCGGCGGCGCGCTGGTGTGGCGGACCGACCGGCTTAAGACCCTGCATGTGACGAGCGACGGAGCGCGCATCGCCTGGTGAAAGGCGAAGCTCTGGGGACTTAGAAGTTCAGACGAAAGCCGAGGGTGAACGCGGCGCCCGACAGGTCGATCTCGTTCGGCGCGAAATCGCCCCCCATCTTCTGCTTGCCCGTGAAGTTCCGGAAGTCGGCGGTGACCTGAAAGTCCTCGTTGATGCGGTACCGGAGGCCGGCATTGATCACGAGGCCGGAGGTCGACCCGTTGGACTTGAAGGAATCGAACACGATGTCGCGGCCCGGGCTGTCGAAGTCGATGAAGTCTCCGAACTCCTCGTACTGCCAGAACATGGCGGCGACACCCACGCCCGCATAGGGAGTGAAGGTCCGGTACTTCCCGCCTGGGTGCACCCGAAGGATTGCCGAGGCGGGCACGATCACGAGCCTCAGGGTCTGCTCGATCTCGCGTCCCGAAGGCCGGGTGAAGTCCCGATAATGGCTCGGGATCTCGCGGCCGTATCCGTCCACGGACAGACCCAGCTCGATATTGCCGGTCAGGCTCTTGGTGAACTCGATTCCGCCAAAAGCACCCGCGAAATCCTTCTTTTCGACGTTGTACAGGGCCACGTCATCATCGAAGAGGATCGACTTCGCGCGGGGAACCATGCCGCCCACACGTACCTCGAGCCCCGAGGCCAGCGCCGAGTCGGCAACCCCCATGAGCAGAACCGCGAGCAGGGTGCCCGCAAAAGCCTGACTCTTCTTCACTTCCATCCTCCTTGCCCAGGGAAATCCTTAAGGCCACCTGAAGCTACAGCAGAAAGGATGCCAGCGATTCCCCCCCCGCCCTGTCCTCCACGATGGACGAGGATGTCCTTCCGCCCGGCATGCGCACAGCGCCCAGAACCAAGCGGAGGCGGGATTCACTCCCGCCGGAGCGATTGGGGGTTTTTGCCGGGCAGGTCCCATTCATCGGCGCCACGAACCAAGCGGAGGCGGGATTC
>CAZYEA010000115.1:0-11491 GCA_964646485.1 uncultured Acidobacteriota bacterium | reverse complement strand
GCCGTAGCGAACGGGGGTGTGGGGGGCTGAGCAGGAGGTCCGTTGACACATTGCGGCCCCCCACCTAAACAACTGGAGGCGGCGACCGGAGTCGAACCGGTGAATAGAGGTTTTGCAGACCTCCGCCTTAACCACTTGGCTACGCCGCCTCGACGTCTTTTGAGGCCATGAAAGAGACGAAGAGCGACTATATCCGACGCCGCCTTCACGTTGCACGGGAAGAAATAAATCAACACCGGTTACCAACAGCGCAAGATCATATTTATAAGCTGTTTATGTCAACTTCCGAGTCGACCGGCGGAACGCGGCCGGCGTTGACGCAGATACCCCCCAGAAAGTAAATTGAAGGCCGCTGGCGCCCAAAAAGCGCGGGAGTAACTCAGTGGTAGAGTGCCACCTTGCCAAGGTGGACGTCGCGGGTTCGAATCCCGTCTCCCGCTCCACCTTTTAGGTCCCTGGCCCCCCTCCGCAGGCCCCCAAAAAGGGCTCTTCTTCTTCTACAACCCGAGACGCAAAAACGGCGCGGATGGCCCTCTATCTCGCGTCGAACGCGCCCTTGTGGTGCCGGAGTTGTTCGCGGTCGGCAATCACGTCGATGGCGATGACGTCGAAGCGAATGAGACCTTCGGACAGGCCGTGTTTCGCCGCGTAGACCCGAGCCGCCGCCACCACCTTCTGCATCTTCGCGGCGCTCACGAACTCGGCGGCTGTGCCGTGGGCCGAAGTCTCCCGTCGCTTGACCTCCACGAACACCGTGGTCTGGCCGTCCCGGGCGATGATGTCGATCTCCCCATGCCGGGTCTTGAAGTTGCGGTCGAGGATGGCGCAGCCGATTCGGGAAAGATAGGCGGCCGCCGTGTCTTCGCCGCCCGCCCCATGGGCCTGAGCCCGGGCGCCTGGGCCCCGTCTCACGCGCGAACCCGCTTCCACCTCGTGCCCTTGGGGGTGTCCTCGATGACCACACCTTTCTCCTGAAGCGCCTTGCGCGCCGCATCGGCGGCGGAAAAGTCCCGCTTCTTTCGGGCTTCCTGCCGGGCGTCGAAAAGATCCTGCTCTTCTTTGGACAGGGCGTCGCCTTTGGGCGGCTCGAAGCAGGCGAAGACCTGATCCATTCGTTTCAGGGCCTCGATCAGAACCGCGGCCCCCGCCCCGTTCACGAGTCCCCGGTCCGCCAGGGTGTTGCCCTCGCTCACCAGGCCGTGCACCGCGGCCAGGGCTTCGGGCGCGTTCAAGTCATTGGCGAGAGCGGCCTCGAAACCGGCGAGTGCGGTGGACGAAGCGGCCGAAACCGCGGGATCGACCGCCCCGCCCGGGCCCTCGGTGACCTCCGCCATCCGATTCCAGAAGGTGTGAATGCGCGCAAGGGCCGTCTCCACCTGGGCGAGGCCCTCCCAGGTGAAGTTGAAGGCCTTGCGATAGTGGGACTGGGCCAGCATGTAGCGGATCTGGTCGGAGCGGAACCCGCGGCCGAGCAGGTCGGGAATGTTGTAGACGTTGCCCTTGCTCTTCGACATCGTCTCGTTCTCGACGAGGAGATGGTCGACATGCATCCAGTGCTTCGCGAAGAGCTTGCCCGTGCCGCACTCGCTCTGCGCGATCTCGTTCTCGTGATGGGGAAAGATGAGGTCGATGCCGCCGCAGTGGATGTCGAAGGTTTCGCCCAGGTATTTCATGCTCATGGCCGAGCATTCGATGTGCCAGCCCGGCCGGCCGCGGCCGAAGGAGGCGTCCCACTGCGCCCAGGCGGGCTCGTCGCCCTTGAGCTTCCACAGGACGAAGTCGCGGGCGTCCTCCTTCTCGTACTTGTCGGTGTCGACGCGCACGCCGGTCTTGATGCCGGAGACGTCGAGGCGCGAGAGGCCGCCATAAGACGGGAAGGACGCGATCCGGAAGTAGACGCTTCCGTCCACGGTGTAGGTGTGCCCGCGCGCCATCAGACGTTCGATGAGGGCCACCATCTCCTTCACGTGCTCGGTCGCCTTCGGCATCACCTCGGGGATTTCCATGCGCAGGGTCGCGAGGTCTTCGAGATAGGCCCGGGTCGGCCCTTCCGTGAAGGCCTGGATGTCGGTCTGCTGCGCGGAGGCGAGCTGGATGATGCGGTCGTCGACATCCGTGATGTTCATGACCTCGAGCACCGGGGATCCCAGGAACTTGAGGGTGCGGCGCAGGACGTCCGTGGCCACGAAGGTGCGGAAGTTGCCGATGTGGGCGCGGCTGTAGACGGTGGGGCCGCAGACGTACATCTTGATCGGCTGGCCTTCTTCGGGAAGGACCTCTTCGATCTTCCCGCTCAGGGTGTTGTAGAGCTTGAGCCTGGTCATAGAGCTTTCAGGATCACGGCGGTGCGGTCGTCGGCATAGGGGCGTCCGGCCGCGAACTCGGTCAGGGACTGTTCAAGAGAGCGAAGAATCTCCGCGGCGCTCCGGTCCCGCAGCGCGCGCACGCAGCCCACCACCCCTTCCGGTCCGAACTCTTCCTCCCCCGGGGACTGCGCCTCGCTCACCCCATCCGAATATATGGCGAGCACGTCACCCGGCTGAAGGGTGACCTCGCCCTGTTCGAAGGTGGTGCCGGGAAGCAGCCCCAGCACCGAGCCGCCGGTCTTGAGTTCAATGGTCTGTTCGCCCCGAACGATGCTCGGGGGAAGGTGTCCCGCGTTCACGTAGGCCATGTGGCGCGCGCGCGGATCGAGCTCGGCATAGAAGCACGTCGCGTACCGGTGCGTCTTGTTCGCGTTGCGGATCAGCTCGGAAACGCGGGCGAGGAGGTCGACGGGCGGCTGTCCTCCCGCGAGGGAACGGAAGGCGGCGTGGGCAAAGGCCATGATGAGACTGGCCGGAGTGCCCTTCCCGGAGACGTCGGCGAGGATGATCGCGAACCTCCCGAAGGCTAACGGGATCACGTCGAAGAGGTCGCCCCCCACGCTGAAGCAGGGCTCGCTCGAGGCCGCGACTTCGAATCCCGGAATGGAAGGGAGGACGGCGGGAAGGAGACTCTTCTGGATCTCTCGCGCCACCTGAAGCTCGGAATCCGCCCGCGCCTTCTCGATCCTCATCTCCTGGGCGCGCGCGCCGGTGAGCGCGGCCAGGGCCTGGCGGCCCACCGCGTGGATCAGGTTCTTCTCGCTCTCCCCGAACTCCCCGGCGGCGAGGCGCTGGGAGAAGAGAATGGCGCCCTTCTCCTCGCCCGAGCTGAAGCGGAAGATGAAGTCGAGACGGAGAATCTTGAGCGACGCCTCCGGAGCTTCGGTCGAATTCCCCTCGGCCTCGACATGCGCCCAGGGGATGCCTTCGAGGGACATCACGTTCTTCACTCCGCGCGAGGCGAGCACGCGGACCTTGCCGTCGGGTGTCGAGCTCAGGAACGCCGCGCGCAGGATGGTGAGGTGGCCCATCAGGGACGCGAGGGCGATCGAGGCCACCCGGGCCGGATCGAAGTTGGTGGAGAACTCGCGCCCGAGTTCCACCAGGGTGCGAAGCTGGAACTCCGCGGCCGCGAGCTTCTCCTTGTCCGAGAGCGGGTTCTGGGGCAGGCGTTTCACCAGCCGGCAGATGTTCCGCGCCCCCTCGCGTTCGCGCACCACCGTGTCGGCGATGCGCTGAACCAGGGTCAGGCCGAGGCCGCCCCTCGCCCCTTTCTTCGCGAGGTCGTTCACGTCGGCCATCGGAGGCAGGGCCCGCGGGTCGAAGGCCCGGCCTTCATCGCAGATCTCCGCGCAGAGATAGTCGCCCTCGAGGGCCAGGGTGATATCCACTTCGCCGTCGCTTCGACCGTCGTAGGCATGTTCGATCGAGTTGGCCGCGCACTCTTCGACCGCGAGCGCCCACTGCTCGCTCTCGATCGCGCCGAAGCGGTTCTTCTGCGCCACCTCCCGCGCCCGTTCGTGCACCACCGAGAGGTACTTCGAGTCGCTCGGCACCGCGAGCCGCAGCAACACGGAGGCCTCGGGCTTCACGCCCGGAAACTCGAGATCGCTTCCTCTTCGGTCTTGAAGATCTTGAAGAGATGAGGAAGGCCCACCATCTCGAAGATCGCCGCCACCGAGTCGGACAGCTCGCAGATGCGGAGATCTCCCCCGTTCTCGCGGATTTCCTCGATGGTGCCCACGAGCGCGCCCAGCCCGGCACTCGCCACGTAGGCGAGGGAACGGGCGTTGATCACCACGGAGAACCGGCCCTGGTCGAGTACGGAGCGGAGCGCCTGGTCGAAGGTCTCAACCGTGTGGGCGTTGATGAATCCGATGGGGACGAGGACGGCGATGTCCTGGCCTTCCCGAGTCTCGACGGTGAGTTCCTGTTTCACTGGACCCTAAGGCTATCCCGTTTGGGCCGCCGCCGGTCAGGACCTCGGCACGGAGTGAGGGACGGCCGGGGCGCCTAGAGCCGCGGCCACGTCCGCGGCGAGCTGAGCCTTGAGATCGGAGACGGAATCGAAGCGCCGCTCGTCGCGGAGTCGCGCCAGGAAGACGAGTCGGACCGCCCGGCCATAGAGGTCGCCTTCGAAGTCGGGGAAATGCGCTTCGAGGCGCGGCTCTTCGCCCCCGAAGGTGGGCCGCACCCCGAGGTTCACCGCCGCCCTGCGGGGCGTGTTCTCGCCTTCGATGAAGCCGTCCGCCGCATAGACGCCCCGCTTGAGGGCGGACACACCCTCGAGGTCGATGTTCGCGGTCGGAAATCCGAGGGGTCGGCCTCGATGGTCGCCGTGGATCACCACACCTTCGATCTCATACGGGCGCCCGAGGAAACGCTCGGCGCCCCCAAGGTCGCCCAGAAGGAGGGCGGCGCGGACGCGCGACGAGCTGACGCGTTCTCCCTCATCCTGCAGGGTCGAAACCTCGAGGGTGTCGAAGCGGCCCGTGCCGAGGGCGCTCAGGATTCCCACGTCTCCGGCCCGTGAGGCGCCGAAGCGGAAGCCGTGCCCGACCACCACGCAGCCGGCGTCGAGGCCGCCTACGAGGACCTGGCTCACGAACTCAGCGGGCGAGAGGAGGGCGGTCGCCTGGTCGAAGTGAAGCTCCGCGATTTCGTCGATCCCTGCCTCGAGGAGCATGCGCCTTCTCGACCGCGAGGTCTGGATGCGCGGGGGCGCGCCCCGCTTCGACACGACACTCGCCGGGTGCGGGTCGAAGGTCAGCGCGGTGGGGATGAAGCCCGCGCGGGATCCTGCCTCCACGCAGGCCCGAAGGAGGCGCAGATGGCCGAGGTGGACGCCGTCGAAATTCCCGATGGCGACCGAACGGCGAAGACCCCGAGGGGGGCGATCGAAAAGCGACTCGATACGAAGCTGCAAACGGCAGGCTTACTTCTTCGGGGTGGGAGTCGGTGAGGCCGGGGGCGGAGGCGGAGGCTCTCGGACCGCGAATGTCCGCTCGATCGCGACCGCTCCGGCGGGCCCGGGGAGCTGCAAGCGATAGCCGCGGGCCGAGACCGTGAGCTCGACGCCCTCGATCGAGGCCCGGGTGGCGAGCCCCTCGGCGACCAGATCGTCCATCGAAGAGGGCATGCGGCCCTGGGCCAGGCGGAAACCGCGCACCCGCGCATCCGCGAGTTCGAGCTTTTCGCGAAGGCGCGTCTCGAGGGCGGTGTCGACCGCGGGCTGCACCAGGGGCGGAAGGCCGAAGACCCCGAAGGGCGAGGTCAGGTTGCGATAGACGCCGAAGAGGGCCACCACGATGGCCACGGCCATGAAGGCCTTGCCCATGGCGCCGCCCGAGTCTCCCGCCTTCGACTTCGGGGCCGAGCCCTTGACGTCGGTGAGCGCCACCACGTCGCGATCCATGAGGTCGAGGAGCGCGCGACACACGGCGAAGTCGTGGAGGGGGGTCGACTCGACGATCTGCTGACAGGACTTCTTGCCGTCGACCGCGTTGAAGACGATCAGCTCGTCTCCCGAGAGGGAGAGTTTGCCGCCCCCGCCCCCGCCCGTCCCGCCCATGCCGGAGAGGATTCCGTCGAGTTCGTCGTCCGCACCCCCGCCGCCGCCCTTGGCCTGCACCTGGCTGAGGTCGACGACCCGCTTGAAGACCGCGGACATCGAGGGAATCTTCCGCTCGATGATCGGCCACTCGTCGACCATCCGGATGCCTTCCATCAGGACGAAGTCGGCGCCGAGGGAAACCGCCCCCGTGCGTTCGTAGTCGACGGTGGCCTGGGTCTCGAAGTTGTAGTCGCCCTCGCGCCAGCGGAACAGCCGGAAGACCACCTGGAAGAGCTGAGCCTCCACCGCCTTGCGCAGATGCTCCTCGGAGACGATCCGCTCGGAGATCAGCACGTGCCCGAGGCGCTGCATGGTCTGCTTCTGCACGGCGAGCGCCTGGTCGAGCTGCTCCTGGCTGATGGTGCCCTGAGTCACGAGGGCGCTGCCGATGCGGTCGGCCGGGCGGGCGATCGAGGACTCGGCGGCCACGATGTTGCCGCCCTCGAAGATCACCTTGACCGACTCGCCACCCGTCTTGAGGTGCAGGGTGCCCGTCTTCCGCTGAAGTCCGATCAGCTGGACGATGTCGGGCAGACCGAAGTCTTTGAGAGTTCCCGCTAGCGCCATGACCCGCTCAGGCCTCCTGCTCCGGACGGCGGCGCGGGGCGGCGGCCACCACGGGAGCCTTGGGCTTCACCGCCTGAGCCACCACGTAGCTCAGGACCGCCAGCGCGCCGAAGCTGGTCTTCAGGGTGGAGCCGAGCGGCCCTCCCGCGATCAGGGTCGGGGCCAGATAGGTCACGGTGATGACGACACCCGCGGAGACCGCCCAGACCGCGAGGACGGGAAGACCGACGCTGAAGTGCCCGATCGAAAGGTGACCAGCGCCAGGCGCGACGAGCGAGGCGATCCGATGGAGCAGGCCCTTCACGGTGATGTAGCGGTTGATCTCCTGGGTTTTGGCGGCGCGCGCCGCGGGCGGGATGCCGCGCTTCACCACGAAGAGGTAGTGGCACTGGGAGCAGACGTCCTGCGAGGTCGACCGGGTCTGGCAGAGCCAGCAGAACGTGGTTCCGCATTTCGGGCACTGCTTCGAGAAGCTCTGCGCGCCGCGGAATTTCAGGATGGCGGGAATGAAGAGCAGGAGGACCACGGCTACGATGGTGAGGCGGCTCACCGCGTTGTCGAGGGTCAACTGAAGCGTGGGTATGGCCCCGGCCAGGATCCGCGAGGGCTCGGGGACGATGTCGGGAGGCGCTTGCAGCATCGAGCCCTCCCGGTCGAAGGAGAAGAGACGGTCGTAGCGGGCGAGGAGGGGCGCATCGAGCGCATCGCCTTTCTTCCGCGTCTCTTTGGCCTGGTCGAAGGACAGGGTGTTCGACTGCACCAGGGACAGGTTGTAGAGCGCGGTGGCGCGATCTCGCGCGGAAAGCGACGCCTCGCTGGCCGCGGTGAATCCCGACAAAGCCCCGGCGAAGTTGTTCTTGTTGAGTTCGAGGGCGGCCGCGTTGTGAGCGAAGCGCGGATCCGCGTTCGCCTTGGAAACCAGGAACGCGGCGGCCTCGTCGAACCGGCCGGCGCGCCTCGACAGGCTGGCGGAGACGAGAGACCATTCAACGTCGGTGGGGTCGGCGGCGAGCTTTTCCCGGACGAGCGCCTCGCCCTCGGGGGAGGTGCCTCCGTGGGCCGCGAGGTACAAGGGGTGAGCGGTGGGAGAGGCGTCGATGGCGCGCTGGTGGAGCACCTGAGGAAGAGCGAGGCTCGAAAGGGCCAGGGCCACCAGGATGGCGGTGGACACCGTCTTCTCGGGCTTGGTCTGGAAGATGAAAAAGAGGGCGAGCCACCAGAAGGGCAGGTATCCCCAGCCCATGAAACCGGCGAGGGGCAGGGCGCAGAAGAGGACGGCCATGAACAGCGCGAGCGACTTGATCTGGTCGGGCAGGCCCTCGGACACATCGTGGCTGAAAACCGCGCCGTAGCGAAGGAGGATGCCGAAGGAGAAGCCGATCGAAAACAGCGCGCCCACCACGAGCAACCCGAGCAGCAGCGCCGATTCGACTCGTTGCTTTTCAAGGGGATTCGCGAGGGCGAGATCGAGGGCCGCCCACGCCTCGCCCGACTTCCCCTGGGCCGCCGCTTTTTGGACCTGATAGGAAGCGGAGTCGGGGGCAAAACCGATCGCGGCCTCGAGGGCCTCCAGGGATTCCTTGGGGGCGCCCTCGAAGGCGCGAACCTCCGCCCGACCGGCGATGGCCCCGGCCACGTCCTCGACGCTCGTGAGGTTCCGCTCGGCCCGGCGGCGCTGGAGGCTCGCCATGGCCTTTTTCGCCGAATCCGGATCCTGAAGCCTGACCGCGTCGAGCCAGGCTTTGAGGTCGGGCCCGAAATCGTCGAGCGGCGTGGTGAGGATGGGTGCTGTGGGAGCGACCACGGGCGGCGGCTCCGAAGCCACCGCCGCAGGCTTCGCCGGGGCCTGGGCGAGCACGAGAGAGGTGAGCAGGGAAGAAAGCAACAGGGTCAAGGCTTCGTGCCTTTCGCCGCCCCGACAAACGCGAGTCGCAGGTCGAACAGCACTGCGTCCATGATCCGGGATTCGTCCTCGGTCCTTCGTCCCTCGGACTTGTCCTTCAGCATCTCCAGAGCCGAGATCATCTGGCGCGCCGCCCCCAGATCCCTCGGCTCGGAGGAGATCGAATCGGCGGCCTGGGTGGCCAGGGAAATGATGAACGACGAGAAGCTCACGGGCGGCGCGTCCGCCGCCTCGGGCGAGGCGGCAAACGCCGCGGCGCCGTCGTCGGCCGCGGGGCCCTCAGGCGCTCCCGCCTTCAATTCTCCATCGGCCGTGAAGTGGCGCCGGTCGGTCACCTTCAGGTTGGGCTCGGCCTCGTGCATGGATGGTGCGGATCGTACACTAGCGCCGAACCCGAAAGGAACGAGGGAACCTTTAAAACCGGAGACCTCCGGGGCTTTCGCGGATCGGGGGATCAGGACCGGCGACGAAGCCGAAAACGAACGATCCGGAAGGCCAGATAAAGGGCGCAAATCCAGGGCAGGAGTCCCGCGGACAGGTCGATGAGTGCCGCCAGCGACTCGCTCGCGACCCGCGCCGAGCGGCGGAGGGCCTGAAGAAGGGGGTCGAGGGCGCCGGGGGCCACGAGGGCATGAGGCTCGTGGAGGGTGAGAGTGAGGGTGGAGAGGGAGACCTGATTGTCGAAATAGCGGCGCCCGCCTTCCGCCTGCTCGATCTCCTCGACCACCCGCGCTATCTCCCGTTCCACCGCGAGAACCTCGGCCACTTCCCCGGTCTGCCGGACGAGAATCTCGCGAAGACGCGCCGCAGTCTCGCGTTTCACCCTGAGCCGGGTCTCGAGATCCGAGTAGGCGCGGGTCACGTCCTGGGTCGAGACGGCCTCGTTCCTGACCCGGCCCAGCTTCTTGAGCGCGCTCATCGCCCCGTCGAACCGTTCGGCCGGGATCCGCAGAGTGACCTGCCCGCGTCGACCGCCGCTGCCGTCCTCGTTCGCCTGCCGGTCGCTCACGTAACCGCCGAACGCGGTGGCCGCCCGACTCGCCTCGAGGGCGGCGGTGTTGAAGTCCAAAACCTCGATCTCCAGAGTGGCGGTGCGGATCAGTTTCAAGGACGAAGCGAACCCGGGGACGTTGGGAGAAGCGGCCGCTGCGCGTGCGGGCGCTGCAGTCGGAGCGGGAATCGCAGGCGGAGCCACGCTGTCCGCGGCCCGCCCCTGGCTTCCCCCGATGTATCCAAGCGCCGAAAGCGCCTGGGGCGACCCCGCCTCGAATCCCGAGCTGCGCGCGGGGGCAAGGGGGGCATCACGCCGGCAACCGGCGGCGAGGGCCGAGAGAATGAGAACGGTCAAACCGCGGTGCATCACGGGAAGCTCCTTCTTGATCAACGTCACCCTTTGTCCGATCGATAGACGCGCCTCGAGATCGAAACCTTGGCCGGCCGATCCGCATCTCTTCGGGAAATTCCCAGGCCCGATGAGTAATGAACTAAAGTCCTCGGGCGAAGTCTGACGGGGCGTTTCTTTGGGGGCGGGAGCGGCGATGGGCGCCGTTTTGCCCGGGAGCGTCGAGACTGCGAAGCGCGAATTCATGGCCGAAAACACAGAAATCCGCATCCTGGTGCTCGACGACGAGCTGTTCATGCTCAAGCTCCATGCCCAGATGCTCGCGAATCTGGGCTTCGCTTCGGTGAGCACATCCCAGAGCGGCCACGACGCGCTGACCCGGATGGAGGCGGCGAAAGAGCAGCCCGACCTCATTCTGCTCGACCTCAGCATGCCTGCGATGGACGGTCTCGAGTTCATCCGGCGGCTGGTGGATCGGCGTTTCGAGGGCCGTCTCATCCTGGTGAGCGGCGAGGATGAACGCGTGCTGCGCACGGTCGAGAAGCTCGCCGAGGCGCACCACATCCGGGTTCTCGGACACCTGAGCAAGCCGGTGCAGCAGGACAAGCTGGCCGTGCTCCTGAGGCGCTGGAGGCCCGCTTCCGGGACGTTCGAGATCGCGTGGAAGAAGGTTTATTCGGAAGACGCGGTCCGCCAGGCCATTGAAGGCGAAGAGTTGACCGTCCACTACGAACCCAAGGTCCTGGTGAAAACGGGCGAACTCACCGGGGTGGAAGCACTCGTGCGCTGGCGTCACCCCAAAGACGGCCTGGTGGTGCCCCAGCAGTTCGTAGGGGTGGCCGAGAGCACGGGCCTGATCCACAAGCTCACGCGCACCGTGCTCGGCAAGGCCATGTCCCAGGTGGCGGCGTGGCGCGAGGCGGGCCTGCAGACCAAGGTGGCGGTGAACGTGTCCATCGACGCTCTCTCCTCCCTGGACTTCGCGGACTTTGCGAGCGAGCAGGCGGCGGCCTCGGGGGTCTCCCCCAAGGACGTGACCATCGAGGTGACGGAAAGTCGTCTCATGCAGGACCTGCGCGCGCCGCTCGAGGTGCTCACCCGCCTCCACCTGATGCGGTTCCACCTCTCCATCGACGACTTCGGCACCGGCTATTCCTCCCTCTCGCAGCTGCAGGACATTCCCTTCAGCGAGCTCAAGATCGATCGGAGCTTCGTGCATCGCGGCACCGCCGACCAGACGGTGCGGACCATGTACAACACGTGCCTCGGCCTCGCCAAGCAGCTCCGCATGAGCACGGTGGCCGAAGGTGTCGAGGACCGGAACGACTGGGAGTTCGTGCGCGCGAGCGAGTGCGAGACCGCGCAGGGCTATTTCGTGGGCCGGGCCATGCCTCCCGAGGCCATGCTCGGCTGGGCCAACAAGTGGCGCACCCGCATCCAGCGCGGGTTTCCCGACGGAGACTAGCTAGACCCTCAGCCCGTCTTCCCTCAGGAGCTGGTCGAGGGCGGTGAGGAAGAGATCCGCGTCTTCATGGGACAGAACCAGAGGCGGCCGCAGCTTGAGGACGTTCTGGTGCGGGCCGTCGACGCCGGTCAGGATCCCGAGGTCGCGAAGGCGGTTCACGATCCGCCTCGCGTGAGCGGGTGCGGGGGCTCGGGTTGAACGATCGAGGACCAGATCGACCCCGACGAGCTGCCGC
>CAZYEA010000114.1:5036-14165 GCA_964646485.1 uncultured Acidobacteriota bacterium | reverse complement strand
CAGCCAGTTCACCGGGGCGGCCCGCGAATTGACGGAGGCCCTGGTGGTGAACCCCTACGACCTCGACGAGGCCGCGGGAGCGCTCGCCGCCGCCCTCACCATGTCGGCCGACGAACAGCGGGCCCGCCTGCGCTCGATGCGCGTGTTCGTGGCCGAGTTCAACATCTACCGGTGGGCCGGCCGCATGCTGCGCGACGCCGCGCGCCTGCGCCGCCGCGACCGCCTGTCCGGCCGGCTCAGCGAAGCCTTCCGCGTTCCCTTCTCCGGAGCGGAGGCGTGAGGAACATTCTCGCCGCGACGCAGCGCACGCTGCTGGAGCCCTTCGCCTGGTCGAAGACCCTGCTCGCCTTCGACTTCGACGGCACCCTCGCTCCCATCGTGGAGCGGCCTGAGGACGCGGGGATGCGCCCGCCCACGAGGCGCCTGCTCGCGCGCGCCGCCGCCCTCTATCCCTGCGTCGTGATCTCGGGCCGGGCCTATCCAGACGTCGAGAAGAGGTTGCAGGGCGTGCCCTTGCGCGCGGTTGTAGGCAATCACGGCCTCGAGCCCTGGAAGGCCACGCCGAGGATCCATCGACGCGTGCGGGAATGGCGCCCGCTCTTCGAGGAAGCCCTCCGGGGCGAGGCCGGGGTCGAGATCGAAGACAAGAACTATTCCCTCGCCATCCACTACCGGCGCTCGCGCGCCAAGAAGAGGGTGCGCGCTCTGGTGGCCGAGGCCGCGAGCGGCCTTCAGAAAGCCCGTTCGATCCCGGGCATCGAGGTGGTGAACATCGTGCCGAAGGACGCGCCCCACAAGGGCATGGCCCTCGAGCGCGAGCGGTCGCGCCTCCGCTGCGACACCGCCATCTACGTGGGCGACGATGAAACCGACGAGGACGTGTTCTCCCTCGATCAGCCCGGGCGCCTGCTCTCCATCCGGGTGGGCCGCAGGAACGGTTCGCGCGCCGACTTCTATCTGGAATCCCAGCAGGACATCGACCAACTGCTGCGACGGCTCGTGCGCCTGCGCGAGAACACGGGAACCCTGATGAGAAGGCTCGAAGCGCTGGAGGTGAGCGGATGACGCCCGATGATTCGGAGAGGATCCTGGGGGCCGGCCTCGATTTCCTTCGCGAGCTCTGGGCTCTCGACCACGCGCTTCAGAAGCTGTCGAAACGCATGGAGCGGACGATCGGGGTGTCGGGTCCACAGCGGCTGGCCCTCCGCCTGATCGCGCGGTTTCCCGGGCTGCCGGCCGGCCGGCTCGCTCGCCTGCTGCATCTTCACCCGAGCACTGTGAGCGGCCTGGTCAAGCGGCTGACCGACCGAGGGCTCATCGCCAGAAACGCCGATGGCCCCGACCGGAGGCGCGCGCACCTGCGCATCACGCCTGCCGGCATCGAAACCCTGTCGCGCCCCGAGCCCACCATCGAGTCCGCGGTTTTTGAAGCACTCGGCACCCTGCCGTCGAGGCAGATCGAGACCGCGCTCAGGGTCATGGCCTCGGTGTCGGTGAGGCTCGCCTCCGCTCCCGTGCCCGCCTCCCTGCCCGCCACAGCCCGTAGACCCCGAGCACCGCGATAACCACGCCCACCGAGCCGAGCGCGCCCGTCACCGCGGCCACCGTGCTCTTCACCTGGTCGTACGCGAGCCCGAGCGCCGAGCCCGCGGCGGTGAGCCCGATGTACCAGAGGAGCGAGGCCAGGGTCGCGGGAACGAGGGCGCGCAGGGGCGACACGTGGTTGATCGCCGCGAAGGGAAGCACGCCCGCGCGAAGTCCGGGAAGGAAGCGGCTCAGGAAGATGCCGAGCCCGCCGAACCGGTCGAAGTATCGCCGCACCGCGGGCTGGATCTCTGAAGGAAGAAGCAATTGGAACTCACGGGACTTGCGCACCGCCTCGCCCCGTCCGCGCACCCAGAAGTAAACGGCCACCGCACTCGCCTGATTTCCGAGGAAGCACAGCGCGCCCACGAGTACGGGTGAGACTCCCGCCCGCACCGCCCAGAACGCGCCGAGGGCGGCGGCCACATCGGCGGGGACCGGGGGGAAGACGTTCTCGAGGGCGGAGAGGACCACCAGCACGAGGATCACCACCGCGGGATCCTGGCGGAGGACGAAGTCGAGGAACGCGTCCATGCGGGCGCTACGCCTTCTTCAACCCCAGGGCGCGATAGACGAGGTGGGCCGCCGATGCGTAGCCGAGCCCGGTGGCGCCGCTCATGCCGATCTCGCAGGTGCGGCAGGTCGAGTAGGCGGTGGCCCCCGCGGTGTGAAGAGCGCGCACGTCTTCCGCTTCCGCGCGCGTCGCTCCCTCCGTGATCTCCGGCCGGACGAAGCCCTGATTGCCCGCGAAACCGCAGCAGGCGGCGCGCAGAGGAACAACGGGATCCTTGCAATGAGCCGCGGCCACCGCGTTCAGGTCATCGACCGCGCCCAGCTTGGTGAGCGAACAGGTGGGGTGGAGGATGGCGCGACCGTCGAGGATGCCTTTCGGCGCGTCGGTGCGAGAGAGAACCTCGCGCGACCAGAACTGGACGAAGTCGAGGACGCGCACGTCCTTCGTTTCCCGCTCGACGAAGGCCAGAGTGCAGGGCGAGGCGTCGGTGACCACGGGAATCTGGCCGCCCCGCGTGAGGCTCCCAAGCGTCTTCAAGGTGGCCTCCATCGATGCATCGGCCGCCTCCTGCTGCGACTTGCTCGAGAAGGCGAGTCCGCAGCACATCGAGTCGGCCTGCTCCGGGATGATGACGCGGTATCCCGCGGCTTCGAGGCAGCGCAGAGTCGCTTCCATGGTGGAGATTTCCGGCTCGCCTTGGAGCGAGCCGAAGATCCGCGACACGCAGCTCGGGAAGTAGATGACCTCGCGCTCGCCCTTTCCCGAGGGGGTGGGAATGGGCGGGGCCGGCCTGGGCAGGGGAGTCTTCGCGTCGACCCGCGGAATCAGTTTCGGCGCGAGGGCGCTCAGAAGAGCGGAGCCCGCGGTGAGCGAGCCGCGCACCAGGCCGTTCGCCGACGAGGCCCATCCGGCGACCGTGAGCGCGCGCCGGGCCAGGGCCGAAGTACGGTCGTAGTGCGCCGACATCCATCCCGCGATGCCCCTGGACACGAACGAAGACTCGGCGCGATCCAGCTCCTTCATGAGGAGGCCGGTGTCGATCTTCACCGGGCACGCGGTCAGGCACAGCGAATCGCGCACGCAGCCGGCGCGCGCCGCCTCTGCGTAGTCCTGGACGAGCCCCTCGGGCATCGTTTCCCCGAGCGCCGCGAACTCCTTGATCTCGCGCAGCAGGATGATCCGCTGTCTCGGCGAGAGTCCCGACGATCGGGTGGGGCAGACCGGTTCGCAGAAGCCGCACTCGATGCAGCGATCGGCCGTGGCCGTGATCTCGGTGAATCGTTTCAGGTTCGAGACGTGCTCGGAGCGGTCCTCGCTCAGCAGGACGCCCGGATTGAGAATGTTGTAGGGATCGAAAAGGGCCTTGATCTCGCGCATCAAAGCGTAGGCCGCGGTTCCCCACTCGCGCTCCACGTAAGGCGCCATGTTGCGCCCGGTCCCGTGTTCGGCTTTGAGCGCGCCGTCGTATTTCCCCACCACCATCTCCGCGAGCGCGTCCATGAAGGCCTCGTAGTTCGCGACATTCTTCTCGCCGCGGAAGTCCTGGGGAGCGATGAAGTGGAGATTGCCGTCCTTCGCGTGGCCGAAGACCACGGCGTCCTGCACCCCGAATCGCCCGAAGAGCGCGTGAAGATCCACGATGGCCTCGGCCAGACGTTCGCGCGGGAAGGCGACATCTTCATTGAGGATGGCCATGCCCGCGCCGCGCCGCGCTCCGATGCGGGGAAGCAGGCCCTTGCGCATCTTCCATTTGAGCGCGCGGCCCGCGGCGTCCGTGGAAAACCCGGGGTTCGACACATCGCTCAGGCGTCCAAGGACGCGTGTCGCCTTCTCGATGCCCGCGGCGAGTGCTTTCTCGTCCTCCTCCTGGAACTCGATCAGGAGGGCGGCGGAGTCGGGTCCGATCTCCACCGGATGGGTGAGCTCGTCCGCCATCGAGAGCAGGGAGGCGCGGTCCATGATCTCGAGGGCCGCGGCCCCGGCCTCGGCCAGAGGATCGACGGCCCGACCGGCCTCCTCGAGGGCGCCGAAGTAGGCGAGGGCGGTGGCGCGCTTCCCCGGATCGCGCACGGTTTCGAGGGTGACGTCGGCGAGAAAACCGAGCGTCCCTTCGGACCCGACCATCAAACGGGTGAGGATCTCCGCCGGCCGGTCGAACTCGAGAAAGGCCTGGAGGGAGTAGGCCATGGTGTTCTTGGTCTGAAACTTGTGCCGGATGCGCTTGCCGAGCGCTTTGTCGGCCCTCACCTTCGCCTTCAGATCGAGGAGTCCCGCGTGCAGCCGCGGATGCCGGTTCTTCAGCCGCTCGTCGGCTTCATCCGCGGAATCGCCGTTTGTCTCCACCACCACGCCGTCCGCGAGCACGATGGTCGCCCCGCGGATGGTGTGATAACTGTTCTGGGCCACACCGCAGCACATCCCTGATGCATTGTTCGCGACGATCCCCCCGATCATGGCCGAGTCGATGGATGCGGGGTCGGGGCCGATTCGCCGCCGATGCGGGGCGAGCGCGCGATTGAGCAAACCGCCCACGACCCCTGGCTGCGCCCAGACGCGCGCCCCACTCTCTTCGACTCGAAACTTTCCCCAGTCGAGTGAGAGGTCGACGAGGATGCCGCGGCCCACCGCCTGGCCCGAAAGCGATGTGCCCGCGGCCCGATAGGTGATCGGCTGTTTCAGCGCCCGCGCGATGTCGAGGATGGTCCGGACGTCGGAAGCGTCGCGGGGGCGCACCACGACCTCGGGAACCATGCGATACATCGAGGCGTCGGAAGCGCGGGCCAGCCGGTCGATCGGCCGGGCCAGGATCCGCCCTGCAGGCAACGCCCCTTGAAGACGCTTCAGGAGCTCGGCATCGGGAGCGGCAAGAGGGGACACGCGAAGGCGATCTTACTTTCGTGCCGGAGCACGCCCTGGACCGAGCAACTCGCTCATGTAGTCGAAGAACGGACGAATGCTCCGGTAAGTCCGGTTCACGGAGTCGAGGAAGTCTGGGGCCAGCACCTGAGCATCGGTGAAGGAGTGCTCGAACCAGAGCTGTTTGTGAC
The DNA here is from genome assembly GCA_964646485.1 of uncultured Acidobacteriota bacterium. Taxonomy (GTDB): domain Bacteria; phylum Acidobacteriota; class Vicinamibacteria; order Fen-336; family JAGNNV01; genus JAGNNV01. The sequence continues at coordinate 9,020 of CAZYEA010000114.1, read as the reverse complement.
GGAGCAGGTCGATCGCCGGGTGATCCCTGGGGAAGCCGCGGGGCGCGGTCGGCACCACCTCCCCCCGCATCTCGCCGAAAGCGGCTTTGATCCCCTTCGAGCTCAGCATGCGCCTCCACTTCCCGTGGTTCGCCAGAATGTCGAGCCGAATCGTCTTGAGGTCCTCGGCGTTTGGATAGACGAAACCGCAGCCGGCGCGGGACGCCCCGGGCTGGATCCAGAGGTAATAGCCGCCGCGCAGCATCGGCTTGGTCCTCGAGAAGTGACCCGCGAACCGCGGATTGTAGGGCGTGTCGTCTGCGGAGAAGCGTACGTCCCGGTAGATGCGGTACAGGGCCTGCTTCGCCGAGGGCGTTTCGATTCGATCGTGACGGTTGAGCCCATCGATGACTTCATCGAAGAACTGCTGCGCGTCCGAAAGGGCCGCCTCATACTCGTTCCGATGAGCGTTGAACCAGTCTCGATTGTTGTGCCGGGCGAGGCGCTTCAGGAAGTCGAGGGTGGAGCGGTGGATCATCCCCCGACTCTATGCGGGGACCTCGCCCGGCGGAGCAGACTTCAGCTCTTCCAGGCCTGCTCGCGATCGCGCCGCACTGGCACGCGCTTCCCCTTGATGGTCGCGGCGCGCAGGGTTTCGATGATGCTGTCCGCGATCTCCGCCGGAACCTCGACGAGCGAGAAGCGATCCGTGATCTGGATCGCTCCGATGGCCCGGGCGTCCACCCCCGCCTCGTTGACGATGGCGCCCACGAGGTCGCCCGCGCGGATGTTGGCCGCGCGGCCCGCCCCGATGTAGAGCCTCGCCACATCCCATTCCGGGGTGATGCGCTTCTTGCCCCCGAACCCTTTGCCCACGGGCTTCGAGCCATCGCCCTTGGTTCGGGAGCTGCTGAACTTCGGCGCGGGGCCGCGTTCGTGGTGAGACGCGGGGCGTTCGGGCCGGATGGTGACGGACGGAATCTCTTCGGCATCGACACCGTCCCGGGCCTCGACCATCTTCACCGCCGCCGCCGCCACCTCCATGATGTCGAACTCCTGGGCGAGCGAATCGACCACGGCGCGGAAGGGATCGAGGTCGCCCGCGAGGACGGTCTCCCGAAGTGCGGTCTTCGTCATCTCGATTCGGCGCGCGCGCAGGTCGGCCACCGTGGGCACCGCCGCGATCTGGATCTTCTGCTTGGTGAGGAACTCGATGTTGCGAAGCAGGCGATGCTCGCGGGGCTCGGCCAGGGTGATGGCGACACCCTCGCGCCCGGCCCGGCCGGTGCGGCCGATGCGATGGACGTAGGCCTCGGCCGAAGTGGGGACATCGTAGTTCACCACGTGGGAGACGTGCTCGACGTCGAGGCCGCGCGCGGCCACGTCGGTCGCGATGAGCAGATCGGCGGTGTTGGCCCGGAACTTCTTCATCACCCGATCGCGCTGTTCCTGGGAGAGGCCGCCGTGCAGGGCCTCGGCGCGATAGCCGCGGCCATTCAGCGACTCGGTGAGTTCGTCCACTTCGGTACGGGTGCGGCAGAAGACGATGGCGGAGGTGGGGTTCTCGACATCGAGCACGCGGCCCAGGGTGGCCATCTTGTGCGCGCGGCCGACCACGTAGGCGCTCTGCCGCACGCGCGGAGCGGAGCCCGCGGGACCCACCTCTCGATCGATGCGGCCCCGCACCGGGTTCTTGAGATGCCGATTCGCGATCTCGGCGATACGTGGAGGAAGGGTCGCGGAAAAGAGCGCGGTCTGTCGTTCCTCGGGGGTCTCGTTGAGGATGGCTTCGAGATCCTCCGCGAAACCCATGTCGAGCATCTCGTCGGCCTCGTCGAGAATCACCACCTTGATCCCGGAGAGCCTGAGGCTCTTGCGACGGATGTGATCGAGAGCGCGTCCTGGAGTGGCGACCACCACGTCGACGCCGCGCTTCAACTGGCGCAACTGCGTCTCCATGGGCGAGCCGCCGTAGATCGGCACCGCGGTGATCTCCATGGCCTTGCCGTACTTGTGCACGGCCTCGGCGACCTGCATGGCCAGCTCGCGGGTCGGAACCAGGATCAGCGCGCCCAGCCGATCGGGCGCCGCGGCCTTCGGAGTGAGGACGTGCAGCAGAGGCAACGCGAAGGCTGCGGTCTTCCCGGTGCCGGTCGCGGCCTGACCCAGCACGTCGCGACCCGCGAGCAAGGGCGGGATCGCCTCCCGCTGAACGGGGGTCGGCTCTTCGTACCCGAGGGCCGCGAGTGCCTCGACCACTCGAGGGTCGAGGCCGAGCGCCCCGAACCCCTGCGGCGGCGCGGAGGTCTTCACGGGTTCTCCACGCGTGGCCATGAGTGGACGATAACTCCGCGGCGTCGTTGGGACTCCTGAGCCGAGCCCAAGGGGTCGACTTGTCTACCGCCCAGGTTCGCGGGGCCGACCCCCGGGCCAAGCCTCCAAAGAGACCTGTTGAGCACGCATCTATGTCGAAAAGTTCTTTATTTGCAGGTGATTACATAGACAGCGCAGGCTTTATGTTAACCAGAAACACATTATGTTAACGTGCATCACTTATTTTCCCTGACCAGGGGTATTGGAGAAGAAAGATGCCATTGACTGAACACGCTTGGCCCCGCCTCAACCGTTACCGAAGAACCGCCGGGGCGCTTTGCGCGCTGCTGATCGTCTTCGGCTCTGCCCCCGTCCTTCGCGCGCAGACGATTCGCGACGGGCTGATGATGGGCAGGAACTCTTTCTGTACGGGCTTCATGTACTCCCACGAGAGCTGGGATCAGTACTGGGAAGGGTCGTTGAAGCGCGTGAACGGGAACATCGGCACCCTCACCACGCAAAGCGTCTCCTGGGTCGGCAACTACGGGGTCACCGACCGCCTGAACGTGATCGCCATGACGCCCTACATGTGGACGAACGCGAGCCAGGGCACGCTCCGAGGCATGAGCGGTTTTCAGGACGTGACCGTGGCCGCCAAGTACAAGCTCCTCGATACCGCTCTCACCGACAAGGGCAGGCTTCGAACCATCCTCCTCGCCTCCGCGGGAACTCCCATGACCGACTACGTCCCGGACTTTCAGCCCATGGCGATCGGTCTTGGAGCCAGTCGATACTCCGGGCGTCTGACTCTGGATTTCCGGGCCAAGGCGGGCTGGTTCGTCACCGGAAGCTCCGCCTATACCTGGCGCAGCAACGTCACCCTGGACCGCCCGAGCTACTACACCAACGGGGAGCTCTTCTTTGGCGACCAGGTGGAGATGTCCGACGTCTTCGACTACACCATCAGCGCGGGTTACAAGAAAGGGGGGCTGCAGATCCCCGTCAGCTTCTCGCAGCAGCACACCCGCGGCGGCGGCGACATCAGGCGCCAGGACATGCCCTTCATTTCGAACCGCATGAACTACTCGCAGGTGGACGCGGTGGTGGAGTACTTCCTGCCCCAGGCCAAGAACTTCGCGCTCCGCGTGAACGCCGCCTACAACCTGGATGGCCGGAACGTCGGCCAATCGACGACCCTCGCGGCCGGTTTCCTCTACGTGTTCCAGTTCTGAGTCCAAAGGCACGCCATGAACAAGTCCCCCTTCCTGACGCCTCTCGCCGCCCTGACCCTCGCCGCCGCCGTTCTGAATACCGGCTGCGGCGCCGCCGCTCCAACCAGCATTCCGGGGAGCGCCTCGACCCCAAACAACAATGACGCGAGCGCCGCCACCTGGCGCATGATCTATCTGAGCGGGCCCACCCAGTTCTCCGTCGCGGCGCCCTCGGCCCCCACCTCGGACGCCTATCGCGCCGAGCTCGACGCCATCAAGACCGCGCAGGCCGGCCTCACCAACGCTCAGAAAGAGACCATCCAGTACTGGAGCGTGGGAGGGGTGGTGCGCTGGAACCAGATTCTTCTCGAGATGGTGGCGAAGGCCGATCTCCCGGCCCCCCCCCGGCCGCAACCGCCCCAACCCCCCCCCCCAGTGGGGAAACCCAAACCCCCCCCCCCCGATACCAATTAAAACCCAC
>CAZYEA010000114.1:3230-5026 GCA_964646485.1 uncultured Acidobacteriota bacterium | reverse complement strand
TCAGCCCGCGCTCTGAGCTACGTGAGCGTCGCGCAGTTCGAGGCCTTGAAAGTGGCCTGGTACTACAAGTACCTCTACGGCCGTCTCTCGCCGTCCAAGGTGGATAGCGGCGTGCAGGCCCTCATGCCCACCACCGACTTGCCCGCTTACCCCTCGGAAGACGCCGTCCTCTCGGGAGTCACCGCGGAGCTCTTGAAGCTTCTCTTCCCGACCTCGGTCGATGAGATCACGCGCAAGGCGGGCGAGCAGCGAAACGCGGCGCTCTGGTCGGGCAAGGCCTCGTCGAGCGACATCGCCACTGGGCTCGCCCTCGGAAAAGCCGTCGCCGCGGTCTTCACCACGCGAGCGGCCGGTGATGGCATGCGCACCGCGGGCGGCAGTCCGGCGCTCTGGCAATCGCTCGCGAATGCGGCGACGGCGCGCGGCGAGATTCCCTGGAAGAGTCTGGAACTCCCCGCCCGTCCCCCCATGCTCCCCCTCTTCGGCCAGGTCACCGCGTGGATGATGACTCCGACCGAGATCGTGGCCGAGCGTCCCGGCCCGCCCCCCTCCACCTCCTCGGCGCAAATGAAACAGGAGCTCGCCGAGGTCAAGAGCGTGGCCGACAACCTCACGCGCGAGCAGATCGCCATCGCCTACAAATGGGCCGACGGGGCCAGCACCTACACGCCTCCGGGACACTGGAACTTCATCGCCACCGACTACGTGAGCAACGCGCACTGGAGCGAGGTCCGGGCGGCCCGGGCCTTCGCCCTGCTCAACATGGCCCTTCACGACGCGGCGGTCGGCTGTTGGGACGCGAAGTTCGCCTACTTCAATCCTCGCCCCTCGCAACTCGATCCGAGCATCAAGACCATCATGGGTCTTCCCAACTTCCCCTCCTACACCTCGGGGCACTCGACCTTCTCCGCGGCGGCCGCCACCGTTCTCACCTACCTGTTCCCGAACGGGGCCAATGACTTCAACGCCATGAAGGAAGAGGCCGCGATCTCGAGACTGTACGGCGCCATCCACTACCGATCGGACATCGAGGTGGGCAAGGAGCACGGCAACCGGATCGGCGGCTATACCGTCCGCTTCGCCCGAGCGGATGGCGCCGACGCGCGCTGAGGGCAGACTTCCGCTTCGCGGCCGTCCGTTCTGAGGAGCCAGGTCTGTCTCCAGCTAGTCGGCGAGTTCAGGGCGATCCCGAGCCGCCATCATGGTGCCGGTCATGATCGCCACGGCGGTGCTCTCGGCCCCCTGCGATGCGCGGAACTCCGCCGAAACCACAGTGACGGTCTTCCCTGCCCGAACCACCCGCCCGATCGCGCGAAACTCATCGGCTCGGGCCGGCGAGAGAAGATTCACCTTGAACTCGACGCTCAAGACCGCCGCTCCGGGCTCCATCAACGTCAACGCCGCATAGCCGCCGGCGGTATCGAGGACGCTCGTGATGATGCCGGCATGAAGAAACCCGTGCTGTTGTGTCAGATCCGCGCGAAAGGGCAGCGCGACTTCGACTTCGCCGGGGACCACTCGCACCAGGGAAGCGCCGATAGTGGCCATCGCGGCCTGGCGCTCGAAGCTCTCCCGCACCCGACGCTCGAAGTTTGGATCCCTGGCCTTCATGCCCTTACCGCGTGCCTCGCACAGTGCGCCTATCGACGCCCGTTGCCGTTATCCATGTCTGACACTATCAACCACTCTCCGCCACTAGCCTTGCGCAGGGTGAGAGTGAACTTCCCAATATCGGGTTCACCTGGGCGCAGGGCGAATCCTCCGATGATGTATCCGAGTGAACCCTCGGTCGCGAA
>CAZYEA010000114.1:0-3220 GCA_964646485.1 uncultured Acidobacteriota bacterium | reverse complement strand
GGTCGCGAAGGCCACGGCTCTAAGCGAAAGGGGCCCGCCCCGGCCCGTGTATAGGCGCTGGATGTCCAACCTGCCCCGAACCGGAGGAGCGCCGTTTGACAGCACGAAGCCATCTTCGGCGAAGAGGGCAGCCAAAGCGGACGCATTCTTGCTTTGCCACGCGACCTCATAGTCGGTGAGAACGCGCGCGAGGTCTTTGGGCAGGGCCACGCTCGGGAGTGGGGCAGTTGCGCTCGGCTCCTTGGCGACCGTGGCGTCCTGCGCCAGGGTCACGGATAGAAGCGCGCCATACAGAAGACTTCCAGTCATCATCGCCGACCTCCAAATCTGCCTGTCGAACACTCGCGTTCAGTCCTTGTCAGGTGCATGCCCTTGTTGTGCGGCGCGGTTGTGTACCCTGTGCCAGCGGTCCGCCGGGAGAAGGTCCGTCTCATAGGAGGCTCAGCCCAGCCAGCACCATGACGATGGCGGCGATGGCTACTGCGACGCGAGTGGGATTCCAGTAGGGCTCTTCCGGTGGGCGGCCTTCGTCCCGCCAGCGCGCGTGACTCTCCGCAGAGGCCGATCCGTCGTCCCCACAAATCGGGCACCCTTCGAGGTTCGCAATCCACTCCCACCGGCGACTTCCGGCAACTCGCGCCTCGACGCAAGAGGGCAGGTTGAGCCCGCAGACCTTGCAGTGAACCCGAGCACGGACGAAGTAGCCGCCGACCGCGACCGGCACGCTAAACATCAGAACGACCGTCGCAGCCGATTGCATTGGACCGCGGTCAGTGGCCCCGTCGAGCCGTGCGGAGATCATGAAGAACAGAAACGCCAACATCGGGCCGAACGTCATGACGGTGGCTACGCGCAGCGTCCTAACGTAGCCGCTGCGCCTTAACCACCCGCCCCTTTCGGTTCGTGGTGGTCTGAGGCCAGTCCCGGAGAGGGGATTAGCGCCCGTCACTTCGACCCTCCCGACACTCAACGCCCGCACAACACGCGGATGACCTGCAAGGGCTGCGGCGGTCCGTCTGCGGCGCGGACCTTGTCAGGTTCATCCGATTGTTCGGCGGTGCATGCGAAGCTGATCGGCTACGCGCCGGGTCTTGGAACTCCAAGGTCTTTACAAATCTTGGCCGCCGTTGGCCCAACGATCTCGCTGTGACGGGGAACGGCCGACGTCTTTCGATTCGCGGGATTCCAATAGATGGAGTGGCGCCCGCCCTCCCGGAACAACTCGCAGCCATGAGCAGCAAGGTGGCGGAGAAGCTCCGCCCTCTTCATGAGACGGAAACGGCCACAAGTTCCCTCACAACTTGATGACCTTCCGCCTCACGACGGGCCAATTCGCGATTGGCGAGGAGCACCTCTTGAACCGCCTCCTTGAGGCTAGCCCGAGCCTCCTCCAGCGTGCGCTCTTGGACATTGCACCCTGGGAGTTCTTCCACGAAGCCCGTCCACCAGCCTTCGACCTGTTCGAACACGCCCGTGTACTGGTTTTCCATGCTCAGGATTCTCCCACCAAAGGACGTTGGAACCGCTGAGTGGTCCTGGCATCCGCCGAACACCCGGCTTCACCTGCAGGGCGCGCCTCAGCGACTGGCCGCGAAGCGGGCACACCAACGCGCCCTGTCTGCTGCATCTGATGAGATGGACTCCCCCTTAGGCGCGACCTGATCGGCATCAAAGTGCCAAGGTCGTGGTGTAACCCGTGCTCAAAGGAGGAGCCCATGGAGAACCGTACTGTCGTCGCCGTTGACCTTGCAAAGTCGGTCTTTGAAATCGCGGAGTCCCGGATTCCCGGAGAAGTCAGCGGCGGAGCGCGGCTCTCGCGATCGAAGTTTCAGGCCTTCTTCGAGACGATGCCTCCCTCGATCGTAGTGATTGAGGCGTGCGGCTCCGCGACGTACTGGGGGCGAAGGATTCAAGCCCTCGGCCACGAAGTCGTCCTGCTCCCGCCGCATCAGATCCGCCCGTACGTGACGAGAAACAAGACGGACCGGACCGACGCGAAGGGAATGCTCGAGGCCTATCGCAATAAGGATATCTATCCCGTTCCGATCAAGACGGTCGAGCAGCAAGTGATCGGGTCTCTCCATCGGTTTCGATCGGGTTGGATCTCGGCACGCACGGCCCAGGTGAACTGCCTTCGCGGCCTCCTTCGAGAGTTCGGGGTGACAATCCCTGTCGGCATCAAGAAGGTCCTGCCGTCGGTCCGGCTGTTGGTCGAGGACGCCGATTCGGCGATTCCCGTTTCGCTGCGACCCTTTGTGGTCCTCGCGTGCGAGGAGATCGAAGCCCTCACCTGGAAGATCAAGCAGTCGGAGCGGGAGCTCGAGGCCTTCGGGAAGACTCTTCCGCACGTGACGCGCATCCTTACGATTCCCGGCGTCGGCATCATCGTGGCCACCGCGTTCTTCGCGTTCGTGGGCGATGTAACGCGTTTCCCCTCGGGACGACACCTGGCGAGCTACCTCGGGCTGACGCCGCGGGAAAGATCGAGCGGAGGGCGAAGACGGCTGGGAGCGATCTCGAAACGAGGAGACACCTATATGCGGATGCTCCTGGTGCACGGCGCACGTTCACTCCTGTTCCACGCTTCCAACGCCAAATCCCACGATCGCCTCCGCGATTGGGCGATGAAACTGCGAGGGCGGACGACGCACAACAAGGCCGCGGTCGCGGTGGCGAACAAGCTCGCGCGGCTCCTCTGGGCGGTTTCAAGGCACGAACGGCCGTACGCAGAGATGCCAGTCGGCATCGCGGCCTAGGAGACTCGAGGAAACAATCTGGCGCTGCCAGTGATCGAAGTGATGACGAAACAGGTCAGACCGACGAGCGGAGAAGCCGGTAACAAGGGTGGCCCCCGAGGCCGAGCAAATCCGATTGGCTCCCGCTCGTGCGGATTTTCATCATGGCCCGGAGCATTTCGCTCCACACAAGAGGCCGAAGATACGTTTGCAGTCCGCCTGTCTCGCCATCAACGATCACGACCCCAGCGCATTGAAGTGCCACGTCGCTACGAGCGCCTCAAGGCCAAGCCGCCCTCCGGGCGGTGCGCTTCGCGCAGCCTTGACCCGTCCGCGCGCCGGTGGCGAATGCGTTGTGGTGCAGCGCGCAATCACCGACTGCAAAGACGTCCGCAAGCGAGGTGCGGCACTGATTGCCGACCCGCACGCCGTTGCCGCCATCCGCTCCAGCAGCGAGCAACGGCGCGACGTTTGGCTCGATTCCG
>CAZYEA010000113.1:0-14222 GCA_964646485.1 uncultured Acidobacteriota bacterium | reverse complement strand
CGTAGCCCTCGGGAGCGAGGATGTCGGCGGACAGCGAATACTTCGCATCGACGGGATCCGGCTCCATGTAGAACGCCTTGATCGCGGACGGGAAGCGGTGCACGATCACCGGCTGGTCGAAGGACTCGGCGAGCACGGTCTCGTCGGTTCCCCCGAAGTCGCTTCCCCACTCGGTGGTCGAGCCCTTCTCCCGGATGATCTTGATGGCGTCGTCGTAGTGAACCCAGGGGAAGGGTGCTCGCACCTTCTCAAGCTTCGCGAGGTCGCGACCGAGCCGCTCCAGCTCGGGCCTGCGCGTGGCCAGTACCTGCTTGATCGCGTAGCAGATCATGTTCTGCGCCACTTCGAAGGCATCGGCGAGGTGGGCGAAGGCCATCTCCGGCTCGAGCATCCAGAACTCGGTCAGGTGGCGACGCGTTTTGGACTTCTCCGCCCGGAAGGTCGGCCCGAAGCAGTAGACCTTGCCGTGCGCGGCCGCGTTGGCCTCGTTGTAGAGCTGCCCGCTCTGGGTGAGATAGGCGGTGCCCTCGTCGAAATAGGGCACGCCAAAGAGGGTGGTCGTGCCTTCGCAGGCGGCGGGGGTGAAGATGGGGGTATCCACGAGCGTGAAGCCCTGATTGTCGAGGTAGTCCCGCATCGCCTTGATCACCGCGTGGCGCACCCGGATGATGGCGTGCTGCTTCTCCGAACGCAGCCACAGGTGGCGGTTCTCCATCAGGAACGCGGTGCCGTGATCCTTGGGGGTGATCGGGAACTCATGGGTGGACTGGATCACCACCGCGTCCTTCACGTCCAGCTCGAACCCGCCGGGCGCGCGCTTCTCCTCCTTGACCAGGCCGGTGATCTCGACCGACGACTCCTGCCCCGCCTTGTCGAGCGACGTCCACGCGCCCTCGCTGACCGCGGCTTTCGAAACCACGGCCTGGGCGTAACCGGTGCCGTCGCGCACGATCAGGAACTGGAGTTTCCCGCTGCTCCGCTTGTTGTGGATCCAGCCGGGGACCTTGACCGTCTCCCCCACGTGGTTCCTGAAGTCCTGGATGCGGGCGGTGGCGGTCATTTCAATTCCTCGAGGTGGCGGCGCAGCACGGAGGCGAGCGACCGGAGTTCGGGATGGAGATCCAGATTCCGTTTGACGTGCTCGAGCGTGCCTGGGATGTAGGGAAGATAGACGGGATTGTTGCGGACCACGGCCATGTAGCCGAAGGTGCCGAGCGCCTTCAGGTTCCGTTGGATGGACATGAGCTCGAAGCGCTGCTGGAAGGTCTCGCGGGTTTCGTCCGGGGCGCCCTTCTGTCGGAACTCCTCGGCGCGGTCCCGGACGAATTCTTCGTCGAGGGTCACATAGGAGTCTCGAAGGAGCGAGGCGAGGTCGTAGGTGGCCGGGCCCATGCGGGCGTCCTGATAGTCGATCCAGTAGAGGCGCCCGTTGTGCTGCATGAGGTTGCGGCTATGGTAGTCACGGTGGCAGAGCACGCGCGGCCACGAGGCGATCTGCGCGGCGAGGGCGTGGAACCCCTCGGCGAGCTTCGAGCGGTCTTCAACGGAAAGATCGACCCTTCGGTGCAACTCCAGAAAGTGTTTTTCGAAATAGTGAAGTTCCCAGGACAGCTTCTCGATGTCGAAGGCGGTCTGGAAGCAGACCGCGCGCTGCGGAACCTTCGGAGCCTCGCGCTGGGCCTGGACGATCTCGTCGATGGCCTCCCGGTACAGGTCGACCTTCTTCCCGGGGGCGGCGTCCTCAAGAACGTTCTGGAGGGTCAGGTCGCCGAGATCCTCCTGTTCGTAGATCCCGAGCGGGCCGTCGTGATCGAGGAGCTTCGGCACGGGAAGGCCCATCTGGATGAGGGCCTGGCCCACGCTGTAAAAGGGCGTCGCCACCGCGTCGAAGGGGTCGGGGTAGAGGGCCACTATGGTGGAGGGGCCCTTTGGCGGGGTCAACCGAAAATAGCGGCGGGTGGAGGCGTCGCCCGAAAGAGCTTTCACCGCGGTCGCGGCCGCCGCGTCCGCCTTGTGCGTCCGCAGGTATTCACTCAGGCGAATATCGAGGCCGGTCATTCCTTCATTCCTTGCCGATGGGCGCGCGCGTTTTCGGTCCGAGGATGAGACCGGTGTAGATCCCCTTGCGAACCTCCGTCCCCGACATCACGATGCAGTTCTTGAGGCTCGCCCCCGACTTCACCAGCGCGCCGTCCCAGACCACACAGCCGTCGATCCGGGTCGAAGGCTCGATGGCGCAGCCCGCGCCGATCACCGACCGCACCACCCGCGCTCCCTTTCCAAGCCGCACCGAGGGGTCGATCACCACCGAGCGCTTGCGGCCGCGCTCCGCCAGCAGACGCATCTGGGCCTTGAGATAGCCGTTGGGGGAGCCGAGATCGTGCCAGACGCCGGCCTGCCTCACGCCCTGAAGGTGAAAGCCTTCTCGAAGGAGCGGGATGTAGAGATCCCCCACGGTATCCGACTCTCCCTGGGGGAGGCGATCCAGGATCGCGGGATCGATGATGTGGACGCTCGCGAAAAGAGACGGAGTCCCCTTTCGACCACGAGGCAGACCGCGGATGGAGAGAATCCGCCCGGTTCTGTCGGTCACCACCGGCCGGTACTTCGCGGGATTGCCGTTGGGCTTGAGCGCCAGGGTGGCCAGGGCGTCGGTGCGGCGGTGGCAGGTGAGCAGGCCCTTGAGGTCGAAGTCGAAGATCACGTCGCCGTTCACCACGAAGAAGGGGTTGCGGCCGACCCACGAGCGCACCTTGCGGAGCGCGCCTCCCGTGCCCAGGATGGCGGTCTCGCGCGAGTACCGGATCTTGAGCCCGAGATCGCCTTCGGGAATGGCGGCCCGGATGGTCTCGGGCCGATGGTGGAGATTGATCATCACCTGGCTGACCCCCGCGCGCTTGAGCTCGCGCAGGGTGCGGACGATCAACGGCTCGTTGAGGACGGGCAGGGCGGGCTTGGCGACCTTGTCGGTCAGCGGCCGCATGCGCGTCCCGAGGCCGGCGGCCAGGATGACCGCCCTCATGCCCGCTTCCCCTCCCGCGCCTTCTCGCCGCGAGAGGCCTCCGAGAAGACCATGTGATCGGTGCGCCCGGCCTCGGCCCACAGAGCCGGATAGGAGTCGCTCAGAAACTCCTCGGTCTTCAGCCCGAGCGCGCGCGCGATCCGCGGGATGGCCGATCGGGCGCCCTCGATCTCCACGAAGTGGCCGAGGGGCGTCTCATCGAGGCAGACCACCGCGGGGCCCATCGCCCACACCTCGCGAAACTTCTCATAGCGAAAGAGCGGCTCGAATCCGAGAGCGTGCAGGATCCTCGCCAGGGTCTCCGGCGAAGCTACGTGGGTCTCGAGTTCCTCGCGGGACTTCACTCCCGCCTCGACCCGGGCGACGCCTTTGAGGGTGACCGAGCCTTTCGACCCGTAACGTCGGACCCGAAACGACCGGCCGGACGATCGCAGGAGACCGCCGGGCAGGTCGAAGAGGATATTGGCCTCGAAGGCGCGCGCGCTCACGAGCCTGCCCCCGCCGGCACGGATCTTCCTCTTCACCGCGGGCAGGGAGGGGACGCGGATCTTGGCCTCGGTTTCCACGGGGCTTGAGGCAGGCTTTCGCTTCGACGGCATGCGTTTTGGGGGAAGGGAAGGTTAGCAAAAGCAGGGACGCTCGCGCGGGCCGCTCGCGAAGTTGAGGGGGGCCTTGGGTAGCATGACGTCTCAGGATGCGGCCCTCGTTCTCCGTCGCGCGCCTATGACCTCGAACCCCGGGGCCGCGAACCTGCTCGCGGTGGCCGAGGTGGCGAGGCGGGCCGGAGACGGCGCCCTCGCCCGTCGAGCCCTGAACGAAGCGCGCGCCCTCTTTGGGGACGATCCCGCGGTGCACTTCGCCTTCGGGCAGGACTGCCTGCTCATGGACGACATCGAACGCGCCCGGGAGGCCTTCGCCCGCGTGGTCGAACTCGATCCCGCGAATGTGCGCGCCTGGATCAACTACGGCGCCACCTGCGGCGAAGCCGAATTCGCGGATGAAGCCGCGCGCGCCCTCGAGCGCGCCCTCGAACTCGACCCAAAGTCGCGGGAGGCGATCTCGAACCTCGGCGTGCTTCGGCGTGAGGCCGGGCGTCTCAGCGAAGCCGAGACCCTCTTCCGCCGCGCCCTCGCCATGGATCCGGCTTTCGTGTTCGGCTATTACAACCTCGCGCACTGCTTATTCCTCGCCGGTCGGTTCGAAGAGTCCGCCGAACAGTACCGGGCGGGACTGAAGCGCGATCGCGAGAAAACCCCGAATCAGAACGCGCGTCTTTCCTGGGCGCTCCTCGCGAACGGAGAGTTCCAGGAGGCAAAGCGCGAGTTGAAGCGGGCCCTCGGGCGACTCCCCGCCGAAGAAACCCAGGGCTTCGTAGAGGAAGCGGCAGAGGTGCTCGCGGGCATCGAGGCGGCACGGCCCGCCTTCAAGGACGAGGTCGCTCTGATGCGCCGAGCCATCGACGAATGGAACCGCGACCGGGGCATTCGCCCCTGACCGTCTAGTCGAGGTGCGCCTTCTCCGAATCCCCCATTTCCACCTTCGCCTTCGGGAAGTACTGACCCCAGCGATCGCTCACCCGACGCGCGGTGGCCTCGTCCGCGAACAGCTCCTTCGGGTACCAGGGCTTCGTACGCGCGTCGATCACGATCGGGGGCGAGAGGGCCACGTGGTGCGCGACCACGTTCTGCCCCGCCCCGTGGATGTCGCGCGCGGGCTCGAAACGCGTGAAGGTGGTCCAGAGGAAGTTGATGGTCGATTTCGCGGCGCGCGCGGGCTCGTCCGAAACCACCACCAGCGGCCACTCGGCAAAGGCGGGATCGGCGGCGATGCGCGCGATGCGCGCACTCTCCTCCCCTTCAGGCCCCCGATAGGGAGGGGCCCCGACCACGAGACATCCGGGCGAGAAGGCGAAGACCTCGGTGACGGCCGGTCCGGGGGAACCTTTGAATTCGCGCGGCAGGTCGCGGCGCTTCGGCCCCACCCCCATCCACACCCCCTTCGAACCGCGATTGACGGTGGGGGTGGTGTAGTCAAGCGTGTCCATCGAGAGGTTGGGGAAGATGAAGAGATCGGTCTGCGGCGTCGTGCGCTCGAGGATGTGGGTCAGGGTCGCCCGGAAATCCTTGAGATCGACCCCGGAAGATGAGTCCGTGACCAGAAGGAACTTGGTGAGGGAGAGCTGGCCTTCACCCAGGATGCGGAAAGCACTCGCCATCGCTTCGCGCTCGTAGCGCTCCTGCACGATCGCGGCGGCCAGGGAGTGATAGCCGGTTTCGCCGTACGACCACAGCGACCTGACCTGCGGCATCACCAGGGGGAAGAGCGGAGAGAGGAGGTCTTGCAGGAGATCACCGATGAAGAAGTCCTCTTGACGCGGCTTGCCCACCACGGTCGCGGGATAGATGGCGTCGCGACGCCGGTAGACGCGGTCGACCTCGAACACCGGATAGTCGTGGGTCAACGAGTAATAGCCATAGTGATCGCCGAAGGGACCCTCGGCCCGGCGAACCTTCGGCTGAACCCGGCCCACCAGGGCAAATTCCGCGCTCGCGACCAGGGGCACGTCGCTCACCCCCTCGACCATCTCGATCCTTCGGCCCGCGATGAGCGAAGCGAGAAGCAGCTCGGGGACGTTTTCGGGCAGCGGCGCGATGGCGGAGAGGATGAGTGCGGGCGGGCCTCCCACGAAAACGCTCACCGGCAGCGACTCGCCGCGTTTTTGGGCCACGTCGTAATGAAATCCCCCGCCCTTGCCGATCCGCCAGTGCATTCCGGTGGTCTTCGCGTCGTAAACCTGCATGCGGTACATGCCGAGGTTGGTCCCGAGGCCGTCCGGATGCGCGGTGAGAACGAGGGGCAGGGTGATGAACGGCCCGCCGTCCTCGGGCCAGCAGGTGAGGGCGGGCATCCTCGAGAGATTCGGGCCCTCCCGGACCTCCGTGACCGGTCCACTGGCCGAACGCTTCAGGCCCACCTTCAACCCCGACATCACCAGGTCGCGAGCGGCCCAGGCCTTGCCGAGGCTGGGCGGAAGGGCGTGCTGAACGACGTCGACGGCCCGGCGGACGAACCGCGCCGCATGACCGCCGAAAGCCATCTCCGCGCGCTTTGGAGTCCCGAACAGGTTTGTGACCAGGGGAAAGTCGGAGCCGATCACGTTCTTGAAGAGGAGGGCCGGACCTCCCGCCGCGATCACTCGTCTATGGATCTCCGCGACTTCGAGACGCGCGTCCACCGGAGCCTCGACCTCCACGATGTCGCCCTCGCGCCGCAGCGCGGCGATGAATTCCCGAAGATCAGCGGACATGGGGAGCGAATGGTAACCGCTGCGACCCTCTCGAAGAGCCCGCGCCCCGGACGCTCCTCAACCTCCCAAAAGCCTCGCCCTGATCGACGAGACGGCAGCGGCGTATAGTCCAAGACAGCTGGCGGCCAGTTCGACCGCGCGGCGATTCGAAAGAGGTGCTTCAATGCCCGATCCAAAGAAACCCGCCGACGACGAAATGCCCGACTTTTCGGGCGTCACCGGCGGGGCTTCGACCACGGCCAAGTCCGCGGCTCCCGCGGTGGTGTACGAGACGTACAAGGTCCAGCCCGGCGACTCGCTGTCCAAGATCGCGAAGAAGAAGTACGGCAACGCGAATCTGTGGAAGCTGATCTTCGAGGCCAACCAGGAGCGGATCAAGAACCCCGACCTGATCCAGGTCGGTTGGGAACTCAGGATTCCGGCGAAACCGGAATGACTACAAAGGAGACTTTCATGCGACGCATTACCCTTCTCACCCTCGTAGCGTTGAGCACCGCCTGCGGCAGCAAGCCCGCCCCCCCGCCGCCTCCCGTCGCGGTGGCGACCCCCGTTCCCACCCCGGCGCCCCCCGCCGTGGGCGCGGTCAGCCTCGGTAACGCGATTGGAGCCGACAAGATGGTCACGGCCGCGTCCGAGACCTTCGCGGTCAAGGACACGATCTACGCGTCCGTGGCGACCACCGGCGCCGGTCATTTCAAGCTTCGCGCGCTGTGGTCGTTCGTCAAGGGCGACAAGACCGCGAAGGTCAACGAGACCACCATGGAGTTCGACGCCACCGGGCCCGCGAACAACGAGTTCCACGTCGAGAACGCCAAGGGCTGGCCGAAGGGCGACTACAAGGTCGACATCTTCCTCGGCGACGGGGAGACCCCCGCGACCACGAAGACGTTCAAGGTCCAATAGCACTTCGCCCGTGGCTGCGCCGGCTCTCGCGCCTCGACGGACCTTGTGGACCTGCCAGTGCGGGCGCAAAGTGCCGTCCACGGTCGACCAGTGCCGATGCGGCCAGACCCGGCCGGTTGAACCGGCCCCGGCCGAAGGCTCGGATCTGAGCGGCGCCGCCGATTGGGTGGAACAGGCGGCCGCCGCTCCCGCCGCCCCGGAGAAGGCCTCGTTCATGAGCTACCGGGGCTACCAGCAGCTCGCCACCGTCGCTCTCGTGGCCGGCCTCTACTTCGGCAGCCGGTACTTCAGCGAATGGCGGGCTTCGAGGGCGGCCCGCGCTCAACTCGTGGAGGCCCTCACCGGCGCCCTGGGTGCGGTCGAAGCCGAGAAGGTGGCCGCCCTTTATCACCCGAGCTGCTTCGGGGAGACCTACCAGATCGGCTGGGGCCGAAGGGGCAACGGCACGAAGTTCGACGCGGAGGCGTACGTCACCTGCGTGGCGAAGAAGGCGAAGCTCAGCCGTTCACGATGATCGCGGTCGTTCCGCCGGAGTGACCCTGCCCTTCACGCCGCGCGCTGAGAAGCCAGTACGATTCGCCGCTTGAAGGCTCTGGTGACCGGCGGCGGCGGATTCCTCGGCTCCGCGATCGTTCGACTGCTGCGCGCTCGGGGGGATGAGGTCGTGGTAGTGGCGCGCGGAGATTATCCGGAGCTGAAGGCGCTCGGGGCCTCCCTGGTGCGCGCCGACATCACCGACCTTGCCGCCCTGACCGACGCCGCTTCGGGATGCGACGTCGTCTTCCACACCGCGGCGAAGGCCGGGGTGTGGGGGTCTTACGAGAGCTACCACCGGCCCAACGTGGCGGGCACGGAGACGCTGATCGGAGCGTGCCTCGCCACCCGGGTTCCCAAGCTCGTCTTCACCGGCTCGCCTTCGGTGGTTTTCGACGGGCATCACCAGGCGAACGGAACCTCGGCTCTGCCGTATGCGAACCCTGCCTCGAGCGCCTACTCCGCCACGAAGGCAGCCGCCGAGCGCCTCGTCTTGAAGGCGAACTCGAAACCGCTCGCGACCGTCTCGCTCCGCCCTCATCTCATCTACGGCCCCGCCGATCCCCACCTGATCCCGCGGGTCATCGATCGCGCTTCCAAAGGCCGGCTCGCGCTGGTGGGGGACGGCAGGAATCGCGTGAGCCTCACCTACATCGACAACGCCGCGATTGCTCACGTGCAGGCCGCGGACCGGCTTTCCTTCAACGCCGCGTGCGCGGGCCGCGCGTATTTCATCAACGATCCCGAGCCAGTGGTGTTTGGCGAATGGCTTACCGAACTGGTTTCCCGTCTCGGTCTGCCGCCCCTCAGGCGGCGCCTTTCGATCCCGGCCGCGGTCGCGATCGGCGGCGCCCTCGAGTTTGCGTGGAGAGCCTTCGCCCTGCGCGGCGAGCCTCCGCTCACCAGATCCGTGGCGAGAAACCTCGGCGCCAGCCACTGGTACTCGATCGCGGAAGCGGTGCGCGACTTCGGCTACGCGCCCGCCGTGAACGCAGCGGACGGGTTCGAGCGGACCGTCGAGTGGTTCAAGCCCCGAGTCCCTCGCTGATGGACGAAGAGGCCGAAGTCGAGGTCGTCCGCGCGCACCTGAAGGCGGTGAAAGACCTCACCCAGGCCGCCGCCTTGCTCTCGGAGGACGAGCGGCAGCGCGCCGCGGCGTATCGGGTTTCGGAAGCGCGCGATGTCTTCGTCCTCGCCCGAGGTCTGCTGCGTAAGGAACTCGCCGGGCGAATGGGCGTGAAACCCCGGGAACTCGAGTTCGCGCTCCGTCCTTCCGGAAAGCCAGACGTCCGACGCGCGGACGAATCGCGGCCCGACTGGCGCTTCAGCGTCTCGCACTCCGGACCCCACGTGGCCATCGCGTTCGCCCACGGCCGCGAGGTTGGGATCGACATCGAGCGCCCCGGCCGCAAGGTCGAGCCCTTGCTCATCGCGCGGCGATACTTCACCCCGAAGGAACGCTCCACCCTCGAGACGCTCCCCCAGGAAGCGCGCGCCCGGGCCTTCTTCGCAGGCTGGACGCGCAAAGAAGCGATCGTGAAGGCGCGCGGGCACACCATGGCCGAGAGTCTCGCCACGCTCTCCGTCTCCCTCGAACCCGAGGAGCCCCATCCAGGCTACGAGGATGCCCAAAGCGACCGTCCCCCCTGCCGCCTCACCGCGTTCGAATGGCCGGAGCACGACCTGATCGGCGCGGTGGCCCTTCAAGGCCACCTCGTCCCGCGTTTGCGGTTCGACGTGGTCTCGGGCTCGCGCTTCGATTAGCCTTCGCGGCACAAATGAGTTCCAAGACCGTTTACACCGCCATCGAAATCACCGCGGCCCTGCGCCGGGTCCGTGAAGCCCTCTACGTGGTGCGGCGCACGTCGGATCAGGCCATGGGTCTGCGGTTCTCCCCGACCCCGGTCGAGGGCGAAGAGATCGCGGGGGCGCTCCCGCCCCTGTATCCCGAGTGGCTCGGCGACCGGTCGTTCCAGGAATCGCACGGCGTTCGCTTCCCCTACTGCGTGGGACCGATGGCGAACGGCATCGCCTCCGCACCCCTGGTGATCGCGACCGCGCGCGCGGGCGTGCTCGCCTTCTTCGGCGCGGCCGGTCTCTCCCCCGCCACCGTGGAAGCGAACCTGAACACGATCAAGGCAGCGCTCACGAACGGCGAGCCGTGGGGTTCGAACCTCATTCACTCTCCCAACGAGCCGAGCCTCGAAGAAACGGTGGTCGACCTCTACCTCAAGCACGAGATCGTGCGCGTCGACGCCTCGGCCTTCATGGACATCACCCCCGCGGTGGTTCGCTACGCCGCGAAGGGCCTGCGCCTTCGCCAGGACGGCGCGGTGGAGCGCCGCAATCGCGTGCTCGCCAAGATCTCCCGGCCCGAAGTGGCGAGGCGCTTCCTCGAGCCGCCTCCCGAGGCCATCCTGGCCGGCCTGGTGTCCCGGGGCGCCCTCACCTCGGCGGAAGCGAACCTCGCGAAGCGGATTCCCCTCGCCGAGGACATCACGGTCGAGTCCGACTCGGGCGGGCACACCGACAACCGCCCGCTCGGTTCTCTCTTCCCCACCATCGCCGCCCTCCGCGACGAGATCGCGACCGCCCGCGGCTACACCACGCCCATCCGCATCGGCGCGGCCGGAGGTCTCGGCACTCCGGCCTCCGTCGCCTCCGCCTTCGCGCTCGGCGCGGCCTACGTGATGACCGGGACGGTGAACGAAGCGGCGGTCGAGTCGGGCCTTTCCGAGGCCGGGCGCCTGCTTCTCGCCCAGGCCGGCATCGCCGACGTGGCCATGGCCCCGGCGGCCGACATGTTCGAGATGGGGGTCAAGGTGCAGGTGCTCCGCCGCGGCACCATGTTCGCGACCCGCGCGCAGAAGCTCTACGACG
Organism: uncultured Acidobacteriota bacterium; assembly: GCA_964646485.1. Lineage (GTDB taxonomy): Bacteria > Acidobacteriota > Vicinamibacteria > Fen-336 > JAGNNV01 > JAGNNV01. The sequence goes on along the minus strand of CAZYEA010000113.1, from coordinate 3,576 downwards.
CGTACATGGCTCACGACTCCATCGAAAGCCTGCCCGCGGGCGTGCGCGCCCGGCTCGAGAGCGAGATCTTCAAGGCTCCCCTCGACACGATCTGGGCGGACACCCGCGCCTTCTGGGAGCAGCGGGACCCGCACGAGGTCGAGCGCGCGAACAAGGACCCTCATCACCGCATGGCCCTGTGTTTCCGCTGGTACCTCGGCAAGGCCAGTCGGTGGGCGAACGCGGGCGAGCCCACGCGGATCATGGACTATCAGATCTGGTGCGGCCCGGCCATGGGCGCCTTCAATACCTGGGCGAAGGGCTCGTTTCTCGAGGATCCGACGAACCGGCAGGTCGGCCAGATCGCCCTCAACTTCCTCGAAGGAGCCGCGGTCATCGCGAGAGCGCAACAGGTGCGGACCTTCGGCGTCCCGGTTCCGCCGAGCGCCTTCGAATTCAGACCGGTGCGGCTCGCCTGAGGTCCCGAGGCTCGGTGCGCGTTCTTCGTGCTCTGAGTCTCGATGTCGTCGCCGGAGCCGCCTGCGGGGGCCTGCTCGCCGAACACATGTCCCAAGCCCGCATGCTCCCGGCCTGGTGGGTCGCCCTCCTCGTCGCGGTCTGGTGCATCTACACCGGCGATCACCTGCTCGACGCCCGCCGGCGGGCCCAGGAACCGAGGACCTATCGCCATGCCTTTCACCGCAGGCACGCCCGGGTCTTGACCCTGGCGCTCGCGGGGGGCGTGATCGTCGGGCTTTCGGCCGCATCGACCCTTCGGCCGCCGGTCCGGCTCTTCGGGCTCGGAATGAGCCTCTCCGTGGTGCTGTATCTCGCCTCCGCCCAGGGGCTCATCCTGGCCCAACTCCCGAAAGAACCCGTGGCGGGCCTCCTCTATGCCGCCGGGATCTGGGGAGGGCCGATCGCGATGGCGGACGGCCCGGCCACGGGACCGCTCCTCGCCGCCTCACTTCACGCCGTGGCCGCGATCCTCAATCTGGTGATGGTGGGCGTGTTCGAAATCACGATCGATCGTGACGAGGGGCATCGCTCGGTCGCCCGGGCCTTTGGACGGGATTCGGCCCGCACGGGGGTGATGGCGGCAAGCGTCCTGGGCTCGCTCGCCGCCGCCGCCATCGCCTTCGCTTTGCCGGCCTGGAGGGCGGTCTTCGCGATTCTCGCGGTGCAGGTCGCAACTCCTGGACTCCTGCTGAGGGTTGAGCGCTGGTTTGGAGAGCACGAGCGCTATCGCTTCTGGGGGGACTCCGTGTTCCTGCTGGGCGCCATCCCCCGCCTGAGCGCGTGACCGACAGCGGCCAACGCCGGGCCCGAGAGGCGCGCGGCTTCGATCGACTCGCTCCCGTCTACGACCTCCTCGCCGACCTCGCCTTCGCGGGCCGGATCCACCGGAGCCAGGTGGCCTTTCTTCCTGAACTAACAGACCCTGAGCGGGCCCTGGTCGTGGGCGGCGGGACCGGGCGCTTCCTGGAAGCACTCCTCGCCCGCTCCTCGAGGACGGTCGCGGCATCGATCGACATCTCTCCCGAGATGACGCGCCGAACCGCGGCGCGGCTCGCGAGCGCCGGTCTGGCCGAGCGCGCGGAACTCCGCCAGGGGAGTCTTGAACTGCTCCGTCCGGAGGAGAGGTTCGACCTGATCGTCACTCACTGTTTCCTCGATCTGTTCGACGAGGCCGAACTCGGGGACGTCGTGGCCGCCCTCTCGAGGCGGCTCTTAGCGGGAGGATCGTGGCTCTTCACTGACTTCGACGCCTCCGGGCCGGGCCTGCCCGGGCTCGCCCGCAGGTCCGTGGTTTCCGGGCTCTATGGCTTCTTTCGCTTGACCTGCGGGTTGACGGTCTCGCGGCTGCCCGACTTCGACCGGGCGTTCCGCGCCTGCGGGCTCGAAACTGTCCAGACCCAGAAGTTCGCGGCCGGTCTTTTGCGCGCCTCCATCCTCCACCGGGCGGCGGTGGAGGCGACTCCTGGTTAGTACCGGGAGCCCGCGACAGGAAAACGCAAGTCTCATTTTTGTCACAGTTGCGGGGTGCTCGGAAGGGTGGCCTCCGCCTGACATAATGCGGGGCTCCGATCCCGGGCTTCCCCGCGATCCTCCTACTGGCCGCAATACAAACATGCCTCCAAAACACCCTCCCGTCGCCATTGTGGGCCTTGGCGCCCTCTTCCCCGGTTCCACCGACGCTCACGGAATGTGGAGAGACATCGTGGCTGGAAAGGACCAGCTCACTGAGATCCCGAAGGCCCACTGGCTGATCGATGACTTCTACGACGCCGATCCCAAGGCGCCCGACAAGACCTATGCGCGCAGGGGCGGTTTCCTGCCCGAAGTGCCGTTCGACCCGCTCGAGCACGGGATGCCTCCAAACGTCATCCCCGCGACCGACACGTCCCAGCTTCTAGGTCTGATCGTGGCGAAGCAGCTTCTCGAGGACGCGACCCAAGGCCAGTTCAAAGACGCCCTCCGCGAGCGGACAAGCGTCATCATCGGCATCACTTCGGCCCAGGAGCTTCTCGTGGAGATGGGCTCGAGGCTCCAGCGACCCATCTGGGTGCGCGCCCTGCGCGAGCACGGGCTTCCCGAGGACGAGGTCCAGAAGGTCTGCGACCGGATTTCCGGGTCTTACACCCCCTGGCAGGAGAACACCTTCCCCGGCCTTCTCGGCAACGTGGTCGCGGGGCGGATCGCCAATCGGCTCAACCTCGGCGGCACCAATTGCGTGGTCGACGCCGCCTGCGCTTCCGCCTTTGGCGCTCTCGCCATGGGGATGCAGGAGTTGTACCTCGGCAGCTCGGATCTCGTGATCACCGGAGGCGTCGAGACGTTCAACGACATCTTCATGTTCATGTGCTTCTCGAAGACCACCGCCCTCTCGTTCTCGGGCGACTGCCGGCCCTTCGACGCGAAGTCCGACGGGACCATGCTGGGAGAGGGGATCGGCCTGCTCGGTCTTCGGCGCCTCGAAGACGCCGAACGCGACCTCAACCCGATCTACGCGGTGATCAACAGCGTGGGCTCGTCCTCGGACGGACGCGCCAAGAGCATCTACGCTCCGGTGAGCACCGGGCAGGCGAAGGCTCTTCGCCGCGCCTACGAAGGCGCCGGCTATGGCCCGGACACCGTGGAGCTCGTCGAGGCTCACGGAACCGGCACCAAGGCGGGCGACGCCGCGGAGTTCGAGGGATTGCGGACCGTGTTCGCGGAATCCGGCCGAGAGGACAAACAATGGTGCGCGCTCGGCTCCATCAAGTCCCAGATCGGCCACACCAAAGCCGCCGCCGGCGCCGCCGGCCTGATGAAGGCGGCCCTCGCCCTCCACAACAAGGTCCTGCCTCCGACCATCAAGGTCGAGACCCCGAACCCGTCGCTCAAGATCGAGGAAACGGCCTTCTATCTCAACAACGAGGCGAAGCCCTGGGTGCGCGACCACACCCACCCGCGGCGCGCGTCGGTGAGTTCTTTCGGTTTCGGGGGCAGCAACTTCCACATCACCCTGGAGGAGTACACGGGCAAGGGGAAGACCGCGGCGCGGATGCGCGCCTTCCCCGCTGAACTCGTGGCCCTCTCCGCCAAGGATCCTGC
>CAZYEA010000112.1:10195-14375 GCA_964646485.1 uncultured Acidobacteriota bacterium | reverse complement strand
GTGGTTGAACCCGCCATGCGAGGCGAGTACCTGGTCTTGTGAACCGACAGCTTCCTTGAGGATCTTCTGCTCGACCTCGATGCTCTCGTTCGCCAGCTGCTGGCGGCTCGGCATGTGTCCCTTCAGTCCATGAAGGGCCAGCAGCAGGCCGACGGTAAACGCGGAGCTCGAACCCATGCCGCTGCGCGCGGGCAAGTCACCGTCGTGGTGGATCTCGACGCCTCGCTCGAAGCCAAGGTAACGCAGGACCTCGCGGGCCGCCGGATGCTCGATCTGGTCCACGGTCTGACACGTCTCGATCTTCGAATAGACGACACGGATGCGGTGCTCGAAGAAAGGAGGCAGGTATCGGCAGGTCAGATAGCAGTACTTGTCGATGGTGGTCGCGAGGACGGCTCCGCCGTGCTCGCGGTACCATCCCGGGTAGTCGGTGCCGCCGCCGAAGAACGAGATGCGAAACGGCGTGCGGCTGATGATCATCGCGCGCCCCGCAGGTTCGTGAATGGGCGACCGCTGAGCATTCGGCACCCCTTGATCAGCTCGGTGATGCCGTCGTCGAGGCCGCGCCTGGCGATGAACCCAGCCTCGCGTAGTCGTTGGTTTGAGACGATGTAGTCCCGTTTGTCGGGGTCGCTCCCGACCTCCGAATGGTGGACGACGAGCCGAGGGAGCTGGCGCTTGATCCTCTCGGCCAGCTCGCCCTTGGAGAGGTTGGCCTCATCCAGCCCGACGTTGTAGCACCGCCCCACCATGCGCTCGTGGTTCGACAGGCAGTACGCCACGCAATCGGCGACGTCGCGGACATGCAGGAAGTTGCGCCGGAAGTCCTTTTCGAACACCACGAGGTAGCCGTCGGTCATCGCGCGGTGCACGAAGTCGTTGACCAGCAGGTCGAGGCGCATGCGCGGAGACATCCCGAACGCCGTGGCGAGACGCAACGTCACGACGCCGGGCCGCTGCAGCAGCGCCGCCTCGGCGTCCACCTTGGTCCGGGCATAGAGCGAGATGGGCTCGAGGGGTGTCTCCTCCGAGCAATGGCGGGATCCGCCCTTCGCACCGTAGCCGCTGTTGGTCGTCGGAAAGACCACGAGCTGGTGGGGGCTGCGGAGCCTGTCCAACCGGAGAATGGCCTCGAAGTTCACGGCCTGGGCGAGAGCGGGGTCGGCATCGCACGCGGGAGCCCCGACCACCGCCGCGAGCGGGATGATTGCGTCGGCCCTGGCCAGGAGCGGCGCGAGCACGCGCTCGTCGCGGGCGTCTCCGTAGACGAACTCAAGGGCCGGGTGGGCGCAGAGATGGAACAACGTGTGCTGGCCGTACATCAGGTTGTCGAGAACCGTGACGTGGTGGCCGGTCACCAGCAGCGTCTCGCACAGGACGGACCCGATGTAGCCCGCGCCGCCCGTGACCAGTACCCTCATGGCGTAGCCCTCGCCATCTGCCGTTCGAGCTTCAAAGACGTCATCTGGCGGATCGCGTCGAGGGTGGCCCGCCCGAACCGGGCCTCCATGCTCGCGAGATAGGGCGGGTGCGTGAAGTAGGCCATGAAGGCGCGGTCGCGAATGCTCAAGACCTCGGCCCCGGAAGCATGGCTCGTACCCAGGGGAAGAGAGTCCACGGAGTGCTGCGAGTACCCGGTCCACGCGGCGGGCAGCGGCCGGCCTTCGCGGAGAGCCAGGTCGTAGAGCGGAGAGCCAGGATAGGCCATCGCGCAGTACATGTTCGCGAACTCCGTATTGAGCTCGAGGGCGAGGTCGAGCGTCCTCTGCATCGACACGGCGTCGTCGCCGGGAAGGCCGAAGACGTAGTTCGCGATGACGTTGATGCCGGCCGCTCGAACCTTGGCGAGGGTCGTGAAGATGCTGGCTTGCGGGAAGCTCTTGTCCACGTCCTTGCGGACGTTCTCCGAAGCGGCCTCGATGCCAAACGCCAGCCACCGGAAGCCTGCGCGCCGGAGCTTGTCGATCATGTCGTCGCGGACGGTGTCGACCCGCGCATAGGCCCAGATGTTCAGATCGTAGCCGCGCTCGATCAGGAGGTCGCACAGGCCCGAGACGTGCTTCGGATTCAGCACGAACATCTCGTCGGCGATCTTCAGGTTTCGGACGCCGTACCGCTCCACCAGCAGGCCAATCTGGTCCACGACGTTCTGGGGGCTCCAGTACCGGTAGCTGTTGAGCCCCACGTTCATTCCGAGGGCCTTCTCGCCGCTCCTGAACGGGGCCTGTACGCAGCAGAAGGCGCAGCGGTACGGACAGCCGAGGGTGGTGTAGAGCGAGGCGTAGGGTTGCCGCTCGAGACCGCCGAAGCAGTGCCAGTTGTGGGCCCGGTAGCGGCTCATGGGGAGCAGATCCCAGGCCATGCCTGGCGCCTCGACGTCGAGATCCTTCACGAGGGGCGCGGCTGGGCCGATTCGGACGCCGTCTTCGGCGCGGTAGACCAGGTCAGGGACGTTCTCGAAATCGCGAGCGCCACCGTGCAGCGCGTCAAGCAGACCGCAGAGGGTGAGGAGGCCTTCACCCTTGCAGACGAAGTCCGCCTTCTCCTCGGCCAACGTGCGCTCGGGCAGGGCGGCGACGTGGCCGCCGACGAGCAGGACCGGCCGAGTGGGGTCATTTCGCTTGATCGCCGTCGTGATGGCCGAAGCGGCGGGCATGTGTTGGGTGGAAGCGGATGGCTGATGACCGTAGACGACCACGGCCACGAGAAGGGGGTCGCGCTCGGCGACCGCGACGCCGACCTCATCCGGCGAGAGGCCCTGGCCGTTCGCGTCGACCAGGTCGACCGAGTAGCCCCGCCGGCGGACAAACGACGCCATCAAGGCGGCCCAGACCGGTGGTTCGAGGGCGGTGAGCTCGGCGCTCAGCGACTGATAGATGGAGGTCTGGCCGCCCGGGTTGACGATGACAAGGTCTAGTCTAGACAGAAGCGCTCTCCCGCTCCTGGAACTTTCGCCGGTCCTTGAGCCGCTCGTAGTTTTCCTGGTACCACGCTACGGTGCGCTCGATTCCGGGCCGCAGGTCCGGGGAGAGCGTCATTCCGTACTGGCCCCGCAGCTTGGTCGTATCGAGAACCTTTTCCCGGATGCCGGTGTAGCGGCCGGCGTTGAACGACAGGCTTCCGCGATACCCGACGACTTCCCGGATCGTCTCCGCGAGCTGTCTTATGGAAGTGCCCTGGCCTGGGCCGACGTTGAGGACGTCGCGCCGGCACCGCCCGACAAGGTCTAGAAGTGCGGCCACGAAGTCGCCGACGTATAGGAACTCGCGCACCTGAGTGCCGTCGCCCCACACTTCGACGGAGGGCGCGCCTTCGCGTGCCGCGCGCACCACCCGGCCTATGAGCGCGCCCACGACGTGGGCGGTTTCGGGGTGGAAATCGTCGCCTTCACCGAAGAGGGTCGGTGGGATCAGGCAGCTTCCGTCGAGCCCGTACTGCACGTTGTAGGCCTCGATGCCAATGACCAACGCCCGTTTGGTCGCCGCGTACGATGAGACGCTTCCGTGGAGGGCGCCGTCCAGAAGGCGGTCCTCCACGAGGCGCGTGGCGGTCGCCGGGTATGCGCAGGAGGAGCCGAGGGCCACCAGGCGGGCCGCCGGCAGATGGGCCTTCCATGCGCGGAGCACGTTCAGGTGGATGAGATGGTTGGTATGAAACTGATCGGCGGGAAATCGAGCGGGAAAGTCCCCCGCGGCCTGGAAGCTCGCGAGGTGGAGCACGAGGGTCGCGCGGGCGTGGTCCTTGAAGGCGGCATCGGCGTCATTTTCGCGCGTGAGGTCGTACTCCGATCTCGAGAAGGCGGTGTAGGGGATCGCGCGACGAGCCAGCTCGTCGCAGACGTGCGATCCGACGAAGCCCGTCCCCCCGGTGAGCAGAACCCTCTCACTCAAGCGGAACCCCACCCTCGGCCGCCTGGGGGCTCCTCGAAAGCATGACCTTGATGCGGGCCGCGATGGTGTCCACCGAGGGATAGTACGCCTTCTCCAGCACACCGGACGCCGGTGTCGAGCACTCGGGGAAGGTCAGCCGCTGAGGTGCCTCGCGCAGATCGTGGAAGGCCTTCTCGACGACCCGAGTGGTGATCTCCGCCGCCACGCCGGCGAAAGGGAAGTCGTAGTCCACGACCAGGAGCCGGCCCGTCCTTCGCAGGCCGGCATCCCGGCAATGTCCCATGACGCCG
>CAZYEA010000112.1:0-10185 GCA_964646485.1 uncultured Acidobacteriota bacterium | reverse complement strand
TGATGTCCTCGTCGAGCGGCTTGACCGTCCGGAGGTCGATCACCTCGGCGTCGAGTCCGTCTCGTTCGCAAGCCTTCAGGGTATCGATCGTGCCCATCGACATCGTGACCGCGGTGAGTTGGCTCCCCCGGCGCACGATCTCTCCCCGGCCGAGGGGCAGCGCAAACATCTCCGTCGGTACGTGACAGGTATCGTTGTAAAGATGCCGGTGCTCGATCTGGATCACGGGGTAGTCGTGAGCGATGGCGGAGAGCAGGAGCCCCTTGGCCTGGTAGGGGTTCGACGGCATCGTCACCTTCAGTCCCGGGATGTGGGCGAAGAGGGACGGTAGCGTCGCCGAGTGCTGGGCGCCGCACCCCCAGCCGCGGCCGATGACGGCGCGAACCGTGAGGGGGACCTTGACCTGGCCCTGGGTCATGTAGCGCCACTTCGCGGCGTAGTTCACGAGCTGGTCCATGGCGAGGAGCATGAAGTCGACCCTCAGGTGGACGACCACCGGTCGAAGGCCCGAGAGCGCGGCCCCTATCGCCACGCCCATGATCGCGTTCTCCGAGATCGGCGTGCCAATGACCCTTTCGGGATGCGTCATGCCGAGCATCGATCCGAACACGCCGAACTTGTCGTCGACATCGAGACCGATGGCGAACACGCGCGGATCATGGACCATCGCCTGGTCCGTGGCCTCCCGGATGGCTTCGCGATAGCTGATGACGCGGTCCCCGTCCACCCGGTCGTAGCTCTGACCTATTCGGCTCCAGGGCACTCAAACCTCCCGCATCAGGTCTTCCTCGCGGGGGAAGGGGCTCGCCCTCGCGAAGGCGACGGCCTCGTCCACCTGGAGGCGCGCGTGCTCCGCGATGGCCGAGAGCTCGTCTCGCGTGGCCAGGGAGCGCTCCAGCAAGTGAAGCTGGAGCTTCTGGATCGGGCAGTCGCGCGTCTCGTCCACGGCGTTGTAGGGGAGGTCGTCACGTTCGACGCCCTGGTGCTTCATCCAACGCTTCGTTTGGCACCAGACCAGAGCGGGCGCGCCCTCGCGCACGTGGGCGATAGCCCTGCCCGCCTGCTCGTAGACGTTGAGAACATCGGTGCCGTCGGCCGCGAGCGCCAGCATGAACGCCCCTCCGATCCGGGCGATATCCGCGAACATGTGCTCCCTTCGCTGCATCGTGTTAGACAGGCCGTTGTCCTCGCAGACGAAGAGCACAGGGACTGACTCGAGGGCGGCGAAGTTCAGGCTCTCCCAGAAGACGCCGGAGTCAGTGGCGCCGTCGCCAAAATACGAGACGGAGATGCGGCTCTCTCCGGAAAGCTTGGCCGCGAGGGCGGACCCCACACCCAGGGCGATGCCCCCACCGACGATCGCCGAGGAGCCGAGCATGCCGTTCTCGGGGTCGACGAGGTGCATCGAGCCGCCGTATCCGCGAGAGCAGCCCGTCGTGCGCCCGAACAGCTCCGCCATCAGGCTCCGAGGATCCAGCCCCTTGGCCAGGGCAGGGCCGTGGCTGCGGTGGCCGAAGAACACGGTGTCCGATCGGCGCAGGTGGGCGCACACACCGACGGGAACGGCCTCCTGGCCCGTGTGCAGGTGCACGGGGGTCACCATCGCGTCCGTCGGGTAGATGGCGAGGATAGCCTCCTCGAACTGCCGGATGAGACTCATGCGCGCGAGCAGCCAGAGGAGACTCTCCTTGTGGCTGATCGACTCCGAAACGCTCGTCATCGCCCGGCCGTCCCGGATGACACCATGAGGCGGGGATTCTAGCGTCGTCGTTGCCTATGCGGCGGTGAGCGCCGGCGCGGTCAGGGCCCGGCCCCGCCGGGGAGCCGGCTGCTATCATGGTTTTTCCATGTCCGGAGCCGCGTCCCCCAGCCGCGCCGGGTTCGTGGCGGTGGTCTTGCTCAGCGGCTCTCTCGGTCTGTCGTACGGAGCACGACAGGCAGTTTGGCAGGACGCGGTAGAGCCGAGTCAGGTCCTTGCTGGCGTCGTCGTCTACCCGGACCTGGCGAACCCCTTCTACCTCTATCAAGCGAGGGTCGCGACCCTTCTGCATCCATTGGGCGCGGCAGTCCTGCGTCTCGGCTTCGATGAGATCACCCTCTCCACGATGCTCTCTGCCCTTCTGGGCGGGGTGTGCTTCGCGGCCGTTGGCGTCTGGGTCTGGGGATTGAGCCGCAGCGTCGCATTGTCTCTGGCGGTGGCCCCATTCCTGGTCTTCCTGGACCCCCGAAAGTGGGGCGTCCGGTACCCGTTGTCGTTGATGGACGGAAACACCTACGGCGTGCTGGGGCTCGGACTCGTGGTTCTGGCCCTCGGGATCGTTGCGTCCGGGCGCGTCTTCCCAGGGGCGTTCATCGCCGGCCTGACGCCTTCCTTCCACGTCGTGCTCGGAGGCTGGTGCATGCTCTTGCTCGCGGCCTCGCTTGCGTCGCGGGGCACTCCTGCGGCTCGGCGTCGCACGGCGGTGCGCGGAGCGCTGCTCGGCCTCGCCCTGAGCGGCGCCCCCCTCTGCATCCAACTGGCCGAGGCGCCACGTCCGCCCCCGATCGATCCAGGCGTCGCTGCCCAGTACGTCTCCAGGTTCCGTGGGGACGACTGGCATCAGGGGCCACTGGATCCCTCCCTCCCGCCGGTCACGCTCCTGCTGAGCGTGGCTGCTCTCGCCGCAGGCTTGTTGTCCCAAGCGGACGACGAGGACGGCCCCCTTGGAGACATGGCGCGACTCCTCCTCCGGATGCTCGTCGTCGCCACCGCCCTCGGCCTCGCCTTTGCCGGAACACACACGTTGCTCGGCAGGCTGTCTCCGAATCTGTTCGTGATCGCCATGCCCTGCAGGCTCCTCAACGTACCCGTGCTCGCCGCGTTTCTGAGCGTGATTGGCCTTCTCTGGAGGGCGCGATCCAGGGCCCTGGCGGTCATCAACCTGACCGTCCTGGTCGGGACGTGCCTGGCGGTACGCACGAACGGAGATCCCGATGCGGACGCGCTCATCTTGCGGGCGGGCGCCCTCTCCAGCCTGGCGCTGTTGCTCACCCTGAGTCGCAGGGTTCACTCCGTCCTGAAAGCGGCCGCCGCACCCCTCGTTCTGCTGGTGCTCGACGGCGTCTTCGCCAAGGCCGACCCCGTCACAGCTGTGGCTGGGGCGGTGGTCCTCGCCTGCCTCGGATCGTGGGCGGTCTGGGGGCGCGCCCGGTTGGTCCGCCCGCAAAGACCCCTCCATCCGCTCGTGCAGGGGGTCGCACTCCTTGCCTTTGTTGGCGTTGGCGCCTACGCCGCCGTCTCGATAGCGGTTCGCCCCCCTTTCGAGTTTCGCGACTGGAGCAATGACGCGCTCTACGCTCGGGCATCACAGGGCAAGGGGTTTCTTCTCGCAAGCGGGACCGTCGGTGGTTACCTCCAACGCCTGACCCGGCGGCCGATGCTGCTCGACACCGAACAAGTCGACGCTCTGCCCTATGTGCCCGAAACCGGTCCGGAGATCGACCGGATCGTGAGGAGGATCTATGGGGCATCTTCCTTCGACCTGCCCCTCGATGAGAGGGAGCTTTGGCGAGCCCGAAGCGTGCGCGACTGGAGCGCGATCGGCGCGGAGTTCCAGGTGACCAACGTCATCACCGACTCGGAGCTACGACTGCAGTTGCCCGAGGTGGCGCGGAACGGGAGCTACATTCTCTACGCACTTCCGCGGTAGGAGTGTCGGCCGGTTCGTGGGTCCACCGACGGACCGCGTCGATCGACGCCTGGTCGAAGACGGGGTCGGCCTTTTCGGTCTTCTCGGTCCGAGGCACCGAGGCAGCGGTGACCGCGCCCTTCGGATAGATCAGATTGGCGTTGCCGGCTTTCCTTCGATCCGCGCACAGACAGTCGCCAAAGCGTCACATCTCCGGCCCGACGGCCGCGACGGTCGTCGGCATGCTGGGCGCCATGAAACGGCCATGTCTCAAACGAGCCTTCATGCTCTTTGCCACCCTCGCCCAGTGCGCCTGCGGCGACTTCGTGGGGCCTCTCAAGCTCGGCATCGGACTCGGCGCCCCCACGGAGCCCTGCACCGAAGACACCGGGCTCACGATTGCCGGATTCGTTCAGGGTGAGTTTGGCGACACGGTCGTGACCCTCAAGCAAGGTGAGAGCCGACGCCTCTTTCTCATTCCCGCCTCCTATGTTTCGAGCTGCGAGCCGCTCATTCGCTCGGTCGAGTGGATGACGGACGCCCCCGGCATTGCCACTTTCGATCCCGCCTCCGGCAGCACGGCCTGGCTCGTCACGCGAGCGGTGGGGTCGACCCGCTTCGGCGCCGCCGTGACCCTGGCGAGCGGCCGCGTGGTCCGGGCGGTCCCGGCCCACCCCTTTGTCCCTCATCCGCCTGTCGATGTCCTCCAGGTTCTGCCGGAGGCGGCGGCGCCAGGCCGACGGGTGATCGCCTCGGGTGAGCTGGGTTTCCGGCACCTCCGGCCACGACTCCGGGCAGTGCCTACGTCGCACTGCAGATCGCGAGAGGAGGCACGGTCGACATGAGAGTGGACTGGGAGTCGACCGCCAATGGCCTCCACGCGAACCTCTGCCCAGGCGCCGTCGCCCCCGGCCTGGGCTGTGCTCAGCCGGCGATATCAGGCAACCCACAAGGGGACCGCAAGCCGATCACCGGCTTAGCCGTCCTGCCACCCGGCGCCTACACCCTGCTCGTCCAGAACAAGGGACCAGGCGCAGAACACGCCCGATACGAAATCGGCGTCCGACCCTGACGTCCCTGGTTGACGCTCGGTCAAGGGAAATATTTTGGAGCCGGCGGAACCTCGGCCCGACTGGAGGCGTCTTATATGGTAATCCCATAGGAACGAGTCTCTTCCTATGGGAAGACCATAGAAATGACAAGCAACGACAAGAACTCCGTCTGGCAGGGAACCCTTTCCCTGATGATCCTGAGGACCCTCCTCACCATGGGGGCCCAGCACGGCTACGGGATCGCCCGGCGCATCGAACAGACGAGCGCGGACCGGCTCGCCATCAACTACGGGACCCTCTACCCGGCGCTCCTGAGACTCGAGCAGGAAGGTCTCATCACCTCGGAATGGGGCGTATCCGAGAACAACCGCAAGGCGAAGTTCTACGCGCTCACCCGTGCCGGAAGGCGTCAGATCGAGCGTGACACCCGGCAGTGGGAAGAAACCGCGGCCATCATGATGCGTTTTCTCGCCGAGACCAAGGGCTAGGGTCGATCCTCGTGATCCCGTGGCTGGACGCCTGCGTACGGTCGCTCCGAGCCGGACTGGCGCGTCTTCGCGGTCTGTTCTCTCACGCGGCCGCCGACCGGGATCTTCTCGACGAACTGGAGAGCCATTTCCGGCTTCAGGTCGACGACTCCGTGCGCGCCGGCCTGCCCCGTGACGAGGCGGTGCGGCGGGCGCGGATCGCGCTCGGCGGCGTCGAGCAGATGAGAGAGATCCATAGAGACCAGAGAGGTGTGCCTGTGTTCGAGAATTTCCTGCGCGACCTTCGGTACGGCGTGGCCGGCCTCAGAAAGAACCCGACCTTCGCGGTGGCCGCGATCCTGATCCTGGGCCTCGGGATCGGGGTCAACACCGCGATCTTCACCGTGGTCAACGCCGTGGTCTTGAGACCCCTGCCTTTCCCCGACCCGGATCGCATCATGCGGATCTGGCACACGCCCCCCGCATCGTTCGTCGGGCAGAAGACGTTTGCGCTCTCGCCCGCGAACTTCATCGACTGGAGGGCGCAGAGCCGGAGCTTCGAGCATCTCGCCATCTATCGCTTCAACCGTCCCGTCCTCACCGGAGCGCAGGATCCCGAAGCCGTGATCGCGGGCCGCGCTTCCGCCGCCCTCTTCCCGATGTTCGGACTGAAGCCGATCCTGGGCCGGCTTCTGACCGACGCGGAAGACGGCGCGGGCGGTCCCGCGGTGGCCGTCCTCAGCGAGAAGATGTGGCGGACTCGATTCGGCGCGGACCCGGGAATCGTCGGCCGCAACCTGATTCTGGATGGCGAAACGGTCTCGGTGATCGGAGTGGTGGAACAGCCAACCGCCGTGTTCGACCGGGCCCAGCTCTGGAGGCCCCTGGCCTGGTCCGCCGCGGAACGTGCCGTCCGCGCGAATCACAACTACCAGGCGGTGGCGAAGCTTTTGGACGGCGTCACCGTCCAACAGGCACAGGCGGACCTCACCGCGATCTCGAGGCGCCTGGAGCGGGAGTATCCGGCGGACAACAAGAACTGGGGCGCCGTGGTGCTCCCGCTGCAGGACGACATCGTCGGGAACGCGCGCGCTTCCCTGCTTCTCCTTCTCGGCGCCGTGGGTCTGGTCCTTCTCATCGCCTGCGCCAATCTCGCGAATCTCCTGCTCGTGCGCACGCACGCCCGGGCCAAGGAAATCGCGGTGCGGACGGCGCTCGGCGCGGGTCGCGCGCGCGTGATGGTTCAACTCCTCACCGAAGGCCTCGTCCTCGGCGCCTTCGGGGGTGCTGGGGGTTTGATTGCGGCGTACTTCGGGGTTCAGCTTCTGGTCGCGACCTTCGGAACCGCGTTGCCTCGATCCGCCGAGATTTCGCCCGACCTGCGCGTTCTCGCCTTCACCGCGGTGGTGGCGATACTCGCCGGGCTCGCGGCCGCCGCGGCGCCCGCGTGGCAGCTGACGCGTCACGACGCGACGGAAGTGCTGAAGCGCGGCGGGAGAGGGAACTCGTCGGCCGGAGACGGTCGGGTTCGCAACGCGCTGGTCGTGTCGGAAATTGCCCTCGCCCTGATGCTGCTGGTGGGCGCTGGACTGCTGGTGAGGAGCCTCGGGGCCTTGCGGTCGGTGGATCTCGGTTTCGATTCGCGCCGTCTCCTGGCCCTGTACGTCAGCGCTTCCAAGGCGAAATACTCCACTCCCCAGGCCCTTGTCGGTTTCTTCGACGATGTGGTCGAACGGGTGGGGGCCCTGCCGGGTGTCGAATCCGCGGCAACCGTCGACACTGTGCCCCTGGTGGGCGGCTCGACCCAGCCCGTGCTCACGGAGCAAAACGGCGCGCTGCCCCTCTCAGAACTCCCGCCCGCGGCGATCAGAATCGCTTCGCCCGGCTACTTCGACACCGTCCGCATCCCCTTGTCCATGGGCCGCGCCTTCGAACGCACGGACACCGCGGGCGGACGCCTGGTGGCGGTAGTTGGAGAGAGTGCTGCGGCCAGGCTCTGGCCGGGCGAGAACCCGATCGGCAAATGGCTGGCCCTTCCCTTGATCGACAACGATCATCGGGAAGTGGTGGGCGTGGTGAAGGACATCAAGATCAACGACCTCGACGAGAAGGAGTCCGAGCCCGCGGTCTATGTCCCCGCCGCGCAGATCGCGGCCCCATACCTGGCCGCGTTCAATGGCATGGGCCTGACCGTCATCATTCGCACCTCGGTCGAACCCGAGACCTTGTCGAAGCCGGTGATCGCGAAGATCCGGGAAGTCAATCCGGAGCAACTGGTTTCGAACGTCCAGACCATGGACGCGATCGTCGAACGCGCGCTCGGACAACGGCCCTTCGCGATGAAACTCCTCGCGGGGTTCGCGGGCCTGGCCCTCTTCCTCGCCACCATCGGGATCTACAGCGTCATCACCTACAGCGTCACTCAGCGCGTTCGCGAGATCGGAATCCGACTCGCTCTCGGCGCGCCTTCGGGAAGCGTGTTGCGCTTGATCGTCGCGGAAGGAATGCGGCCGATGCTTCTCGGACTCGGGCTCGGACTGGCTCTCGCCGCGGTGCTGGTCCGGTTCCTCACCTCGCAGCTCTTCGCGGTGAGTGCGTACGATCCCGTGACCTTCGCGTCGATGGGCGCGGTCGTCGTGGCCGTCGGAGTGGTCGCGACCCTGATACCGGCGTACCGGGCAACCCGGGTCGATCCAATGGTCACGCTCCGCGCGGAGTAGGTGCGAGTTCGGTTGCGGTCTGGTCAACCTGGTTAAGGCCTCGTGAGCCTCCAAACCGGCGTCTCGGCCTACTTGAAGATCGCGGACAGCACTCCCCTGACGGTCTCATTGTCACCCACCGGGACGACGAACAGATACGGGAGATGGCTGGCGATCAGAAGTCCGAACGAGGGGTGCTTGAAGGAGCCGAACTTGTAGTAGTAGATCGCGATGAGCAGCAGCATCACGACCATCGACGGGACGGCGAGCGACACCAGCGAAATCCCCTCCATGTTCCCTCGTCTCGAGAAGATGGCGATGAGGCCGAGCAGGCGAGCCAGTCCCGGCGACAGGACGAAGAGCACCGAGGCCATCATCCACTGAACGTGACCGGCGAGATCCCTCCTCTTGATGCTGAGGATCGCCATGGCGACACTCACCACGAACATGCTCACCAGCACGCAATCGATCACGGTCGCGAAGTAGGCGAAGGTCGGGTTGAAGAAGCCCTTCGGATCGAGGGTCGCGACGTCGTCGATGTTCTTCGGGATGATCGTGGCCGCGCTGCCGGCCACCAGGCCCGACACGATGAGTCCGAGGGCGCCCAGCGTTCGATGCCGCTGGACATCCTTCCTCCGCACCATCAGGTACGGCTGAGCAACGACCAGGATGTACCAGAGGGTCGCGGAGAGCCCGTGAACGTGTTGATGGAAGGTCGCGCCTCGGAGGTTCCAGTAGTACGAGTATGAGAAGCCGAGGATCGAAACCGCGAACGGGAACAGCATCCACAGATGGAAGTTCTGGTATCGCGAGTACACGCCCGTCTCCGTGGGTTCCATCGGGCCGAGCGTAGGCGAGTTCCCCGCGGTTTTCCACTGAGGCGTCGCGTTACGCCGCGGCCTCTTCGGCGGGCGCGCCGACCTGGCGCTCGAGCGCCTTGGGATCGGCGAAGAATGCCTTGCCCAATTCGCTCGAAACGACGTCGGGCAGGATGTCTTCCTCGCCCGCTTCGATTCCGGTGAGAATCGCCTGCGCCACCGACTGAGGCGACGCCTTCTCCATCGGAACGTTCTTGCCCATGTCGGTATCCACCGGGCCCGCATAGACGCCCGCCACATACGTGCCTTGCGCACGAAGGTGCGACCGCATCGCCTGAGTGATCGAATGAGCGGCGGCCTTGGAGGCGCTATAGGTGATGATCGACGGGAAGTTCACGAGGCTGACCACCGAGAGAACGTTCACGACTCCGCCGCCGCCGTTTTTCGCGAGCACCGGGGCGAAGCCCTGGGTGAGCGCGAGCGATCCGAACACGTTCACCTCCATTTCCTGCCGGCCGGCTTCGATCAGGCTCGCGTCGGTGAAAGGCTTGCCGAAGTTCGTGGCGATGCCGGCGTTGTTGATGAGAAGAGCCACGTCCGTGGCCCTGGCCACTGCGTTCGCCACGTCCCCGGGCTTCGTGACATCGAGTTGCAGCGCCACGACTCGCGCGCCGTGCTTCTTCACCAGATCCGCGACTGTCTTGGGATCGCGCGCTCCGGCGTAGACCTTCGAAGCGCCTCCCGCGATGAGCGCTTCCGTCAGAGCCCGCCCGATGCCGCGATTGGCTCCCGTCACCAGCGCCACCGTTCCGTCAATCCTGATTGCCATTCTCTTGATCTCTTTCTTTCTGCTCATGATCTAGACCGACTGGTCTGTCCGGAGCACGGTGGACTGTAGACAAACCGGTCTGTATAGTCAATAGATGATTTCGAAAGGACGGGAAAAAGGGACCGCCTCTCTCCCTCCCCGCGAGAGGTTGCTCAATTCGGCGGCGAAGCTCTTTTATAAGGAGGGCGTGCAGGCCGTCGGCATCGAACGCCTGCTGGAAGATGCGGACACCGCGAAGGCGTCGCTCTACAGCAACTTCGGATCGAAGGACGCGCTCGTCACCGCGTATCTCGAGCGGGAGGGCCTCGCGACCGCCCAAAAGATCGAAGCTCGTCTCGCGGCCGCTCCAGGATCGCCCCGCGACAAGATCCTGAAGCTCTTCGACATGCTCAACGAACGATGCGGTGAGAAGAATTTCCGCGGGTGCCCGTTCCAGAACGCGGCCGCGGAGATCACCGACCCGAAGCATCCGGGTCGCGTGGTCATCGAAAGGCAGCAAAAGTGGATGACTGAACTCCTGCGCGGCCTGGTGGTCGCCGCCGGGTTCAACGCCCAGCCGTTGACGAGCGCGCTCGTGGCGCTCCACAGCGGCGCCACCGCAGAATCCATGGTCGATTCTTCAGGCGCCGGAGCGAAGGCCGCGCGCTGGGCG
>CAZYEA010000111.1:5971-14392 GCA_964646485.1 uncultured Acidobacteriota bacterium | reverse complement strand
AGCTCGCTGGCTCCGAAGGCCCAGGAACACCGGGTAGAAGACGGCCGCGAAGACCAGGAAGACGAGGGAATTGAAGAGCATGAACTGGAGGTGACAAGCTCGCGAGGAACTGGGGAGCGTAGGCGAAACAAGCGCGATTTGCCAGTCAGTTCGCGCGCCCACGGCCGGCCGGGGAGTGCGAGGGAGCGGCCCCGAGTATCACCTGGGCTCGCGATGCCTAGGGTCCGTTCGTCGTCGGGGAGTCAGCGCGGTGGGGCTGGGCCGGGCAGAATCCTAGGCAAGAACGAAGACCCTATAAGTACCAAAATCGCTCTCCGTCGCAACCTTCAAGAGATCCTCGTGCAGCTTCTCGTTGAGGCGCTCGGGTTTCGCCAGGACGTACCGCAGCCCGTACCGCGCCTTCATCTCGAGGACGGACATCAGGAGCCGCGGGAACACCGGCTCGAGCCTCTCGAAACCGTAGCCATGCCCCCCGAAGAGCACCGGCTGGCCCGTGCGGTAGGCGACCTCGTCATGCAAGTTCTGCGGCAGACACAGAACGACTCCCCTCGGGGCGCTTTGCAGGAAGCTCATGGTGGCTTCCCAATCAGGCTCCAGAGCACGCCGGCCCTGACGCGCACCCAGGATCAGCAGGGCGATCACAATCGCGAATTGCGCGGCAATGGCCACACCTGCGAACGCAGCGAGGGACCTCCGATGAGCCGCTCCTGAGACGGCCAGCCCGTACCACAATGCGGCAGGGAAGGCAGCATTGTAGAGATAAAGCACACCTCCCCCAAGGCACTTGAGGGGATTCACGAAGGTGGTCGCGAGGGCGAACCCGAACGCCACCGCGAACCAACCGGCGATAAATCGCTCGGCGCCGCCCGCGGGTCCGGCCAACCCGGTGACCCAGAGCGCGGGGATGAGCCAGGCAGCCGGCAGGCTCCGCACCAGCCCCCGCAGGTGGCGCACGACACCTCTCGCCCCGGGGACATGGAGCTTGGTGGGCGTCACGTAGTCAGCTTGCCCGTAAACGGGAGATTCCCGGATCGGGTCCGCTTGCAGCCACGGCCAGTTGCGGTTCCAGAAGCTCACAATGTCCCAGTGCGCGCGCAGCACCTTCGTGTAGAAGCCGCCGCTCATGACCCAGGCGAGCACAGGCGTGAGCAAGCCGAGAACGGCGAGCCTCGGGTCACCCAACCCCAGCGCGCCGCCCAGGCACAGGACCCACATCAACTGGGTAGTCATCTTGTGCGTGAGAGCGACGAGCCCGCCCAGCAGACCGACTATGACCCAGGCCCAGGCAGGCGCTTGCCCGGTGAGCAGGGCCAGGACGAGCAGCACCAGTAGATCGAGCAGCAGCGCGCCCGGCGCGCGCGGGTTTGATTGGACGTTGTAGGCGACCAACATCGGCGCGCTCACGAACACCAGGCCAGCCGCCAGCACGCCGGTCGCCGGAAGATCCAGGGCTCGAGCGGCCCCCAAGAGCAGGCCGAGGCGAGCAACATCGAACACGATCCCGAGCCAAGGCTCAGCGGCTTCGACGAACCGGGCCGGCAGCCTCGTCAGAAAGAGCGGGTACATGGGTGGGTACCACTGCGCCTCGTCGAGCACGTACTGCGGCAGTTCGGGTGGAGTGCGACCCGTGCGATGCGCCGCCTCCGTGTAGGCCTTCCAGTACCAGCGGTCGACGCTACCTGACACCCCCAGGGTTCGTCGTGCCGCTTCACGGAGGACAACGGCGGCCAGAAGCAGACCGGAAAAGACCGCGGCCATAGGCACGGTCAAGACCCGCTCGGCCGGGGGGCGTGATCCCGGACAAGAAGCCTGACGGTTATGGACGTGAGCGGAGCGCCTGAGCCGCCCAGCAGCGAGCGCAGGGTGCCCTCGTCTACCGCCCGCGAACGGCGCACGTGAGCAAGAAACACCAGCAACCCCACCAAGCAGAGGACCAGGCGCCACATCATCGAATCGTGAGCCCAGGCCATGGCCGCCACGATCACGACCAGCAGGTCAGCCTGGAGGAGGATCGGCGCGTTTGGCAGGCCCAGGTGGCGGTGCTGGGCGAGCACGTAGAGGTGCTGCGAGATCAGGTACGAGGCAGCCGTGGCCAGGGCGGCGCCGAGGGGGCCGAGAAACGGGAGCAGGAGCAGGGAGCCGACGATATTCGTGAGCGTCATGATCACATGGATGCCGACTGACTGTTCGAGCCGCCCCTGTAAGGAAAACAGCGTGCTGTACATCTGTGACAAGGCCGCGCCAGGGATGGCGAGCGACAGCACCGACACGAGCGCTCGCGACTCCGAGAAGTCGGGGCCAAAAACCAACCCAAAGGCATCGGGTAGCAGCGCGGCCAGCGGGAGGCTCGCGAATCCCCAGCACGCCATCAGGGTCGGGAAGACTCGGGTCACGTAGCGACCCTCGACCCCCGGCTCGTGGACGCTCTGGTCGATGAGTCTTGGGAGCAGGAGCGTAGTGAGAGGCACGGCGAGAGTCAGCGCCATCATTCCCGTCTGATACGCAGCCTGGAACAAACCCACCTCACGGTTCGAGAAGTACCACCTGACCAGCAGGTGGTCGCCCCAGTCGGAGAGGTAGCCCACCACGAAACCGGGGATCATCGGCCAGCCATAGCGCAGAGTGCGAACGAGACCATCGCGAGCCGGAGACCTCCCGAACGCCCGGCTCTGGCGCAGCAGTCGCACCAACGCCACACCCCACACGACCACACTGGCTGCCACGACGCCCCCCAGCACCATGAGCAACGGCGTGGGCCCGCCCCGCGCATGCAGCACCCAGAGATACAACAGGGAGCCGGCCGTCGCGGCCAGCGGCAGCGCGGCCAGCGCGTAGAAGCGCGCGGTGGCCTGCAGAAGGCTCTGGACTTCCGCGGCAAGCCACAGGCTGACGAAGTGCCAGATCACGAGCCAGCGCCAGCTCGGCGTCAGGCCCAGGAATTCGCCGGCGCGGGTCGCGGGCAGGACCCACAGGACCAGGATGGCGGTCGTGCCGCCCAGCAGCAGCCACGGCCAACGGCTGCTCCAGCTACCGGCGAGGGTGTGCTGTCGCGTCCACTCTTCGCGCCCGAACCGAACGGAGGCGGGCTGAGTCCAGTTGATGAGGAGCGCGTGAAGGACGTTCGTGGCAGCCGCCACCAATGCCCACTGCCCCAGGCCTTCCGGGGCGACGAGGCGCGCGAGCAGCGCCATGTAGGCGATCGCCAGGGGCAGTCGAGCTGCTTGCGAGCCGAGCAGCGCCGCGTAGTGTCGAAGCGATCCGGGAGGCACGTCAGGGCTTTCGAGCGAGCAGCAGCTGCCAGAGCGCGCGTCGCCTGGCCGGAGTGAGACGGGCCAGCCACGAATCGTGGTCGCTGAGGTCCATGGGCCAGGGAGCGCACTGCTTGCGCAGGAAGTTCAGGAGCCTCGGAAACACGGGCGCGTAGAAGCCTTCATATCCCGAGCGCTGCTCGACGAATCCGAGAGCGACAGCCAGACTGCGCACCCTTTCGAGCGAGTGCAGGCGACCATAGTGTCGACGAGGCATGCGCGCGGCCCAGCCGAGGCTGTTCGCCTCGAGAATCAGCCAGCGGCCACCTGGCTGGAGCACCCTCCGGATCTCCTCGAAGTGCCGGACGAGGGCCGGCTCGTCGAAATGACCGATCACCTCGAAGTCGAGAACCAGGCTGAAAGCACCATCGGCCCAGGGCAGGCGACCGGCGTTTGCCGGAACGCACTGAAACCCGGCTCCGCCGATTCTCGACCAGAAGACGTCGCTGGCAACGTCCTGCGCGGCGACCTCGTATCCGAGTTGCCGCAGCAGGGCGACGTTGCGCCCGCGTCCACACCCGTGGTCGAGCACCGGGCCGTCCACGGGGCGAAGGTCTGCCGGCAAATAGTGCTCGCCCCAGTTCCTGGCCAGCCCCGAGTCCTGCAGCGTGCGTTCGTAATAGGCGCGTGTTCTACTGGCGGCGAGGGCGACGAGGGGCGAGTACGGACTCGCCAAAGGATCGAGCCTGTAGCGAGCGATGCGGGCTAGGCGGCGAGGGGTGAGAGGGGCTCTCTCGGAGTGCGAGTCCTGCCAACTCACCGTCCGCTCCACGATCTTGAACACCTTGGCGCAGCCGCCGCACGAGCCCTCGTCCAAGTGGACGCGGGCGCCGCACCACGGACAAGCCAGTCTGTTGGTGAGCGCGGGCGGGAGGCTCATGACGCCGCGGGCCCCGCGGCCGGCTCCAGGGCGCGCTGTGCTCTGGCCAGCACGCTCGCCAGCGTCTCGACCGGGACCTGCCGGGTCTCGAGCAGGTCCAGCACGCGCCGAAACTCCGTGAACGAGCCGCCCGGCACGAACGCTGCGCCGCGCGCGTGGGCTGGGTGGTAGCCCAAGACGAAGACCCGCTGCGGCAAACCGGGCACGTGGTGGTCGAGTAGCTGCGCAACCAGCTCCGGCTCGCTCTCCATCAGGCTCGTCGTCTCGAAGCCGCGCAGCAGCCGACCGCCTCGGCCTGCGTTGGCGAGCCGGAGTGGCAACCAGAACGGAAATTGCGCATCCGGAAACTCGCCGATGCTCCCAGAGGCCCCGTCGGCGCGGTCCGCACCCCAGCGCAAGACCTGGGCACGGAACAGGCTGCTGCCCCCGCGCACCGCCGGCTCCTCCTCGAAGACTCGGTCCAGGGCATCGACCCACTCCGGGTACATGAGGAACGCCCCGTGACGATGGAGCGTCTCGATGCCGATGCCGCGGCTTCGGGCCCAGCGCACCTGACGCCAGAGGCCCTCTCGGGCGATCTCGCTCCAGGCCGGTCGGTAGGGCTGGCTCGGTCGGCGGCGGAGCGTCTCGATCTTCCGCTGCACCCACGTCGAATCGATCGTGTTGTAGTGGAACGCACTCTCGTGCGCCGGGTTGCCGGCGAGAGTTCGCGTCCAGAACTTCGTGTTGCGGTCTCGCAACACCGCATGCACGGCGCTCATCCCGCGCGCCGACTCCTCGTCGAGGTACGCCGTGTCGCGCGAGGAGTCGAGGTCGTGGCGCAGTACAACGGTGGTTTTCCCCAGGCCCGGGATACCGAGGCGCTCGCCCGCCCGCGGCAAGAACCCCTCGGCTTCGAGTACGCCTCCGAGGAAGGACGCAAGCTCATCCAGCCAGAACAGGCGGTGACGATAGGCCAACCACGGACCAAGGTCCTCCTGGCCCTGGAGCCAGGCCTGGAGAGCCGCGAACGGGTTGCCGTTGAGGTAGACGAACCGCTCTGACAAAACCAGCGCCGGAGCCTGCGGCAGGGGCGTTATCAGGGCTCGCTCCGGTGTCTGGCGTTCGCCGTGGACCAAGGCCAGGGAGCCCACCGCGCGGCACATGCCGCCAGCAATCTGGATGCTGGCCAGCCGCCACGAGGCGGGCGCGATCAGTTCGGGAGCGCGGCCCGGCATGAGGTAGGCCAGGCCGGCATAGGCCCGCGGCGTCATCTGGTCCTCGACCACCGCTCCGGGCAGAAAGCGGCTCCATGCCTCAGCACTTCCACTCGCAACGACGCGCCCGCCTCGCTCGACCCACCTCATCAGCAGCCGTTCGCGCTCTGCCGTGAGGGTGCCATCCGACGCCGCAAACAGGACGTCGCTCGAGGCCGGGTCGAGCGCGGCCAAGTCTTCGACCAATCTCGGCACCAGGCCCAGGCGCCACGACAGATTCCAGGCGCCCGCGGGAGCGAGCGTCGCGCCAGCGTCCATCGGCCACTCAACTCCATCGAACCGGTAGCTCCTTCCGGCCGAAGGTCGCTCAGAGGCGGACTCGAGGAGGACGAACGTGGTCACGCGACCCCCCCGCTCTCCAGCTCCTGGTAACACGCCCGCTTCGTAGCCACCGCCACGGCGGCATCGTAGCGTTCCAGCGCTCGCCGCCGAGCCCGAACGCCGATCGCTCTGGCCCGGCCGTGATCCTCGAGAAGGCCCAGCACCGCAGCTGCGAGTGCGTCGATGTCGCCCGGCCGAACCATCAGACCAGTCAGGCCGTCGTCTATCAGCTCGCCGTGCCATTCCATGTCGTACACGACCGGCACCGCGCCCGACGCCATGGCCTCGATCAGGCTGAAACCGGAGAGAAGGCACAGCGCGACGCGCGACTGCTGCAAGATCGCGAAGCAGGTCTCCCGAGGCTGGAAACCAAGCATCCTGATGCGTCCGGCGCCAGGCCCGCCGTGATCCCGGCGAGCGCGAAGCTCGTCTCTCAACGGCCCGTCGCCCACCAGCACAACGACCACGCTGGGATGCAGCCGGGTCAGGCGCAGACCGCACTCGAGAGCGTCCGCTGCGTACTTCTCCGGCGAGAGGCGCCCCACGAAAGTCACCAAGGGCGCCTCGGGGTCGAGACCACAACGCGCCCGCACGTCGACGGGAGCCTGCGCGGCCAGGGCGGCGAAATCCACACCATGCGGAGCGACGCGCACGCGATCGGCTCTCGCGCCATTCCCAATCGCAACCCTCGCGAGGTGGTGGCTGATGGGCATGACCAGCCACGCCCGCGACAACACGAACCGCTCCAGGCGCTTCGCGAGTGCCCTGGAGCCCAGCAGCGTGGGCGCCTCACCGAGCTCAGCGTGCCACTTGTCGTAGTCGGAGTGGATCGACACAAAGGCCGGCGTTCGCGAGAGACCCGCCGCCAGCCAGATCACGAGACCACAGAAGTAGGGGTCTTTGGCGTGAAGAACGGCGATGGACTCGCGCCACGCGCGCCACGCGATCGCGACGGCCAGGCGGGCGTGGTACGTGAGCACGAGAACGCGCAGCGGGACGCGCGTCGCATGGACGACGAAGTCCTCGCGCAGTTGCAGGGTACGGGCTACCGTGTCCCTATAGAGATACCGGTGGACTCTCTCGAAGTAGCCGCCGAGCGCGTCATCCAGGAAGGGATCGAGGCTTCCGAACTTCTTTCGGATGCTGGCCAGATCAGCACCGGGCACGAGAAATACGGCGCGACGCCGGCGCGGGCGGGGCCGCACCCGGGCGAGGAGGGCGACGAGAAGCGCCAGCGCCAGCCACGGAAGGGTGAGGGCGATGTCGATCGGGAAGACCGCGGCCCGCACCAGCGTGCGGAGCGGCCGTCCAGGCTTCAACGAATCGCGCTCGCTCCGTAGGCGGAGCAGAGTCGGCAGATTTCGATGGAGCCCTGGCCGCGGTGCAGGCGCTCCCGGAAGGCCCTGAACTTCTCACCATTCCACACTTCCTCGAGACTCTGCTCGAGAAGGTTGCCCACGACCTCGAGGCCCCTCGGGTCCCGACAGCAGGGCACCACGTTGCCGTTGACGTGTAGCGTCAGCGAGTAATAGAGCCAGGGACAGTCGTTATCGGGAAGAACGCGCGGACGCAGGATGCCCTGCCTGAAAGCCCCGGGGTCGTAGTACCAGTGCGCTTCGTCCGTGGGCAGAAACTTGTGACCCTGCTCGACCGTGCGCACGCAGGGATCGATGATCTCGTGGCCATCGACGCCCAAATCTCGCATGAGCCGGCCAAACTCGTCGACCTGATGCTCGTTGTGCTTCATGAGGATGAAGCCCGAGAGCACCTTCATCTCGGGCCGTCGCTCGCGCTTGATGCGCAGCGTCTCCTTGAGGTTGCGCAGCACGCGCTCCAGGTTGCTGTTGACGCGGTAGATCTGGTGCGTCTCCTGGGACGTACCCCCGATCTGGAAGCTGACCTCGTCGATGCCGGAATCGACGAGCTTTTCGGGGTTGACGGCATCGCCGTTCGTGCAGGTCTGGATGTACGGAACACCCCCCTGCTTGGCGTAGCGGATCATCTCGTAGGACTGCTTGTTCAGGAACGGCTCGCCCATGAAGTAGAACATCAGCGTGTTCGTGTGGGCGCCGATCTTGTCCATGATGGTTCGGAACTGCTCCGGCGTCATGTGCCCGTCAGGGCGGCCCAGCACGCCCGCCCCCGTCTCACATACCGGGCATTCCAGGTTGCAGACGTTCGTCGGCTCGATCGTGACGTTCATCGGACGGCCAAGGACGGTGGCCGACTTCAAGGCGAAGGAGACACTGGATCGGACATGGTCAGAGGCGCCACGCCGCCTGGCCAAGAGGCCACGGAACCCATCGCGGAAGGCCACCAGAACCTGGGCCCAGCGGTACAGATGAGAGTTTTCCTTGATCCGGCGCTTGAGCGCCGGTAGCCAGCCCCGGGGCCTCCACGCGCTCCCCTCGGTCACAAGAGAATAGAGTTGTGACGTCAAATCGCGCCGTCCACGGGACGCCACTCTACTATGTGGCTCTGGATCATCCACCAAGAAGCCCGCGACCATAGGCTGGCGTGCGCTCGGATCCCCGCGCCTCTGGTTCGGCGCGAGCCGACGCGCCCGCCGGGTCATGAGGCCCGGCTACGGCTCACTCCGTTCGTCTCGCTCGCATGGTTATACCTGACTCCTCGACACACTCGTGCACCAGCTGAA
>CAZYEA010000111.1:0-5961 GCA_964646485.1 uncultured Acidobacteriota bacterium | reverse complement strand
GAAGGCCCGCCTCGGACACCCAGGCGCGGACTTCCTCCTCGGTGTGACGCCAGGCGTAGCGCGGGTAGTACCAGTCGAAATTCACGTGAACGTTCTCGTCGAAGCTCAGACGCTGGTTCCAATAGCACTTGAACATCGTGTAGTACACGAGTCGCTGGAGGTTGTAGCGACCGGCCTTGACGCCGAGCACGGCCACGTCCTCAGGCACGTCGATTTCGGCATCCAGGTTGGCGAGGGCCTGGCCGAGGCGCGTCAACGGCTCCATCATCCGCCAGGCGTCCTCCGGGGAGAGGCCCTGGAGGCGCTCCCGGATGTGATCGTCGGCGAACTCACGCAGCGGGGCCTTCTTGCGGTAGACGTAAAAGCCGATCTCCCCGCCTGGCGCCACTAGCCGCGCCAGGGCGTGGAACGCGAGGCGGGTATCGGGCGTGTGATGCAGCACCCCCTCGCTGAGCACGAAGTCGAAGCTGCCCTCGGCGAACGGCGCCGCCATCAGATCCGCCTGGAAGAACTGGACGTTCGCGACACCCCTGGTCCGGGCGTGTGAGGCGGCCTCGTCGACGCACTCCGAGAGCTCGAGGCCGTAGACCTGCGCCCCAGGGCTCGCCCGCGCCATCCGCAATGTCTCACGCCCGAGTCCCGCCCCGGCGTCGAGGATGCGGCGTCGAGTCGCGAAGAACGAGTCGTAGCCGTCGTGACTTTCCCATCCGTACCGGGGGAGCAGCCACTCCTCGATGACACCGGCAGACTCCCCCTCCATCCCCCACCAGGACTGACGGGTCCACTTGTGGCCGAAAGCAGCCTGGACCTGGGCCTGTCCGTCACCTTCGGGACGAGAGGCCGCAGGGCTATCGAGATCGCTCGGAAGCCTCTCTCGCCACCGCTCGAGGAATGATCGATCCTTCGGGCGCAGCGGGCCGGGAAGCAGCAGCCTCGCGATCCCACGCGTGAACGGATACCATTGAGAACACCGCGCGCACCGCATCAGACCTTCGACGCCCTCCTCGAGGACGGTCACGCGCAACTGCCCGTGGCAGCCGGGACAAATGACGGAGTCGAGGCCGTTCACTTCCTGCGCTTCCTGACCTTGCTAGTCCTCGTGGCCTTCGGCGTCGGAGCTGGCGCCGGTCCCACCACGCGGCACGGCACCCCGAAGGCCTTGGATCCCGCGGGGATGTCATGGAGGACGAGGCTAAAGGCGCCGATCACGGAACCGTCGCCGATCTCGACGCCCTTGGCGATAACCGTGTGGGGACCGATATAGCAGCGCGAGCCGATCCGAACCGGAGCCCGCTCAGGGTCGGACCTCCCGCCCGAGACCGCCCACGCCACCGTGTGGTGCGTGTAGACGTGAACCCCGGCGGAGATCGAGCAGTGCGAGCCGATCGTGAGGCCTCCCGAGCCGTCGAGCACGGTGAAGGGGCCAATCCACGTCTCCTTGCCGACCCTCACGTCTCCGAGTACGAGGGAGCTGTCGTAGATGCTCGACCCTTCGCCGAAGCCCAGGAGCCGGGCCTTCTCGAAACGATCGACGACATAGTCTCCGAGCGGGAGAGTGCGATCCCGTTCCGAGTCGACCTGCTTCTGGAGGCGTTTCCAGAGATCGCGGAGCTGACGGAGGAGTGGTGGCGAAGCCCCCTTTCGTTTCTTTTCAGTGAGTTCCCGAGGGCCGCCGCTTCGAGTCTTCACAAAAACACCTCGCAGAAGCGCTCCAGGCTCAACAAGGACCAGATCAGGAGCCGTCTGTTCTCGCGGCCCTGGAGATGGTCCATCACGAGCTCACGAACCGCCGAGCGGTCCAAGTAGTCATAGATGCGTGCCCGGTCGTCGAACACGACCCGGCGCACGTAGTCGATGCTCTCGCCCTTGAACCAACTCGCATCCGGCGCCGAGAACCCCTGCTTGGCGCGCTCGACGACTTCCGCCGGCATGTGTCGGGCCATGGCCTGGCGCAGTATCAACTTTCCATCGCGAGTCTGGGCATAGTAGCGGGCGGTCTTGGACCCGGGTAGGTTCTCGTTGAGGCGGTCGACCCTTCCCAGACTCCCGAGCTTCAGGCGCACCGGCACTCGCATCGCGAAGTCAACGAGGTCGTTGTCGAGGAACGGCACGCGTGTCTCGAGGCCGTGCGCCATGCTGAGCTTGTCCTCGACGACGAGCAGTGCATGGAGAAAGGTTCGAGCCTCGAAATAGAGGGACTTGTTGATGTAGTCCTCGGGCCGATCGAGGCCGCCTCGCTGACCCTCGAAGACCCCATCGAAGATCTCGCGCGGCGAGACGTGGCTCACGTCCTTCCAGATGGGACCACAGAGGCGCTGAAGGGCGCCCTCGGGAAGCAGGCGCTGCCAGGAGGAAAAATAGCTGTCGACGTAGTCGTCGAAGCTTCCGCCCGCGGCGGCGCGGTAGTAGCGCCACGGGTACCCGCCGAAGAGCTCGTCGCCGCCCGTGCCCGAGAGTACGACCTTGCAGAAGCGGCTCGCCAGCTGCGCGGCGTAGAAGTTTGGGTAGCTCTGACCCACACGCGGCTCTTCGATGTGTAGGGCCAGGCGCGGGAAGACGCGCTCCATGTCGCCGGCCTTGAGCACCATCTCGTAGTGCTCCGTGCGCAGCAGATACGAGAGCCGCTCGGCCGCCGGGCGCTCGTCGAAGCCCAGTTCGACACCGGACGCCGAGGTCAGATCGAAGCCCGCGGTGAAGGTTCGAATGTACGGAAGCTCCGCAGCGGCGACGGCGGTGATCGAGCCGGAGTCCATACCCCCACTCAGGTAGGCGCCGATCTCGACATCGCTTACGAGCTGGCGAACCACCGCCTGCCGGAACAGCCGGTCCAGCTCCTCGACATAGGCCTCCTCGTCGAGAGCGCGCTCCGGCTCGCTGAAGTCGAACGCCCAGTAGCGCACGGGAGTTGGCGTTCCCGCGCCCGACTTGCCGACACGAAGCCACGTGCCGGGCGGGAGCAGGCGTACGCCCTCGAACAGCGTCCGATCCGTGAAGAAGTTCTGGAAGGAGAGGTATTCGACGAGAGCCTCGCGATCGAGGCGCGCCGAGCACGCGGGGTGGGCCAGCAGGGCCTTCACCTCGGATCCAAACAGGAAGGACTGACCCTCCATCGCGTAGTAGAGCGGTTTGATCCCGTAGCGATCGCGCGCCAGAAAGAGCTCCTCCCGGACCGTGTCCCAGACCGCGAATGCGAACATGCCGTTGAAGCGGCCGATCGCCCCTTCGCCCCACTCGGCGAACGCCTGCAGCGCCACCTCCGAGTCCGTTTTCGACCGAAACCGCCTTCCCAGGGCCTCGAGCTCGGCGCGCAGCTCCCGAAAGTTGTAGATCTCGCCGTTGTAGACGATGACGTACCGGCCGTCCGCCGTGGCCATCGGCTGCTGGCCGGCCGGCGAGAGATCGATGATGGACAGGCGTCGGTGGCCGAGTCCCACCGACCGGCCCAGGTAACTGCCAGCGCCGTCCGGTCCGCGGTGGCGAATCGCCTCTGCCATCCGCTCGACGACGGGGGCTTCTACCGGCGTCCCGTCACGATTGAACACCCCCGCGAGGCCACACATGCGCGGTCAGCCCAGCTGTTTCAAGGCATCAACGATGTGGGCCACGTCCGCTTCGCTCAAGCGGTTGTGCATCGGAATCGCCATCGAATAGCGGTCGCAATCACGGGCCACGGGATAGTCGTCAGGTTGCAGCCCGTAAAGGCGGCGATAGGCTCCCAGCATGTGCACGGCGTGGGTGCCAGGGCGCGTCGCGATGCCTCGCTCCTGCAGCGCCTCCATGACCTGGTTGCGGCTGACCCCGGCGGCTGTCTCGTCCACGGAGAGCACGTAGGACTGCCAGACGTGCCCAAAGCCCTCGGGGACCTGCGGCGTGCGAAGCCACGGCATCGACGCGAGATCCCGATCGTAGAGCGCGGCCCAGCTCCGTCGCTCCTCGATGAAGCGGTCGAGCTTGGCCAGCTGCACCTGTCCGATGGCGCCTTGCACGTCCGTCATGCGGTAGTTGAAGCCGATGAGATCGAACTCCGGCAGAAGGTAGGGACGCGGTCCGTGGTGCCGTTCCTCCTCCGAGACGCTCGCGCCGTGGTTGCGAAGCACGGTCACGCGCCGCGCGAGAGCCGCGTCCCGGGTCGTCACCATGCCCCCCTCGCCCGTGGTCACGGCCTTGCGCGGGTGGAAGGAAAAGGCGGCGGCATGGCCGAGCGAGCCGGCGGGACGGCCCTTGTAGGAGGCGCCCGCCGCACAAGCCGCGTCCTCGACGATCGGAATACCCGGGGCCGCGGCCGCGATGGCGTCCATGTCCGCGCACAGCCCAAACAGGTGCACCGCTACCACCGCCTTTGTCCGCTTGCTCAAGCGCGACGCGACCTGGGCAGGGTCAATGTTGAACGTCCGAGCATCGACGTCCGCGAAGACCGGGCGGGCGCCGCAGTAGCGCACGGCGTTCGCGGTCGCGACCCACGTGAAGGAGGGAACGATGACCTCGTCGCCCGGACCGATGTCCATTGCCGCAAGGATCAGGTGCAGCGCGGTCGTGCAGTTGCTGGTCGCGATCGCATGAGGTACCGAGTGGCGAACCGCGAACGCCGCCTCGAAGGCCGCCACCGCGGGCCCCTGGGTCAGCCAGCCCTTCATCAATGGCTCCCGAACGGCCTGCCACTCCTCCTCGCCCGTGGCGGGTAACGCAATCGGGATCGTGCGCTTCGCGGTCAAGAGCTGCTTCTGGCGGCCTGGCGCCTGCGTTCGACCTCGGCCTTGTGGCTCAGACGCCACTCGATCAGCGCGCGCAGGCCTTCACGCAGCGGAGTTGCGGCGCGGAACCCGAGATCAGACTCGGCCCGTTTGGTGGAGCCCACCCTGTTCTTGACGAAGGTCGGGCCGGCCGGTTCGTACTGGATCGCAAGCTTCGATCCGGTCAGCTCCAGCAGGAGCGTGGCGAGCTCGCGGATCGTGACCTTCACGCCGGTTCCAACGTTGTAGAACGAGTCCGTGGCCTGCGCCTTCATGGCGAGGACGTTGGCGCTCGCACAGTCGCCGACGTAGACGAAATCGTAGGCCTGGCTGCCGTCTCCGTAGACAATTGGCGGCAGGCCTTGATCCAGCCGGTCGAGGATCTTCATGATGACGGCGACGTAGGCGCCCTGGTAGTCCTGGCGGGGGCCGTAGACGTTCATGTAACGCAGGCCCACGTAGTCGAAGTGCTGCGGCGTGTCCCGGTAGCGGTGATGCAGAGACCGGAACATATGCTCGCCCGCGATCTTGGTGGCGCCGTAAAACGTGCGATTGTTGTAGACGTGCTCCTCGGTCATGGGCTCCTCCACCGCGTCGCCGTAGACGGAGGCGGAGGAGGAGTAAACGACGCGCCTCACCCCGTTCGCGAGGCAGGCCTCGAGGACGTTGAAGGTGCCCCCGATGTTGACGTGGAACGCGGAGCGCGGGTACTCGTGGCAATGCAGCAGCCAAAGTGCGGCGAAGTGGAACACGCCGTCGATCCCCTTCATGGCAGCATGAAGGATGTCCGTGTTCAGGATCTCGCCGCCCAGCTCGAACACCTTCACCCGTGGATCGCGTAAGGCGTCGGCGAGGTTCTCCTCGTGCCCCCGGCTGAAGTTGTCGTAGATGCGAATCTCCGCAACGTCCTCGCCCACGAGAGCATTCGCAGTGTGCGAGCCAATCAGGCCTGCCCCACCGACCAGAAGCAGGCGCTTGCCCTTCAGATCCATGAATGCGCGTAGTCTAACAGCGGACTGGCGGCGGGAACCGACGGAGCATTCGGGACCTCCGGCACCGGCCGCAGGACCGGTTCGACGACGTGGGACTCGGCTTATCTGTTTGGTTCATCCGGTTCCTTGTGCGAAGTCGGCCCGCTCCATTAAGATCGTCCGCTACTCGTTCGCGTGGCATCGAGCGCCCCTAGCTCAATTGGA
The DNA here is from genome assembly GCA_964646485.1 of uncultured Acidobacteriota bacterium. GTDB lineage: Bacteria > Acidobacteriota > Vicinamibacteria > Fen-336 > JAGNNV01 > JAGNNV01. The sequence continues at coordinate 35 of CAZYEA010000111.1, read as the reverse complement.
TAGAGCAACAGACTACGAATCTGTAGGTTGGAGGT
>CAZYEA010000110.1:0-14396 GCA_964646485.1 uncultured Acidobacteriota bacterium | reverse complement strand
GACGCGTCTGTGCCAGCATCGGTGCGCGCGAGCACGAGCAACTCGTTCACTAACATCGACATGCGCGTGGCGTGCTCCAGGACGTCCTCGAGGGCTTGGCGGTATTCCGCCGGCGACCGCTCTCGGATACGTGCAGGGTCGGGTGGTGCTGCCCGATGGAGCGGGTGCCGTGGGAGCGATCGTGAGGTCAGGCGGAGCGGCGGTGCCGTCCACGGAGGACGGAGTCTTCACCATACCGGTGCTACCGGCATCCTCAGCCCAACTGGTGACCGCCACGACCAGAGACCGGAAACGCTCCGGCCAGACGACGGTTCTCGTCAATCAGGCGGGACAGACCGCGACCGGAGCTCTGATCACGCTCTCCGGCCTGGGCGCCGCCGAGTTCACCGTACTCGATGCAAGCGGCCAGGCGCTGCCCGGACGCACGGTCAAGCTCCTCGACTCCCTGATCGATCCCTGCGGTCGGTCGACCGCCACTACCGACGGCCTCGGGCGGGCCCGGTTCAGCGATCTGGGCCTGGGTCTGGTCACCGGTCAGGTGGTGAACCAGGGCGAGGTGAGGGACGCGGCGCGGGCCAGCATTTCGATTTCGGGCGATGGCCAAACCGGATTCGGAATCCTGCGGGTCGAGACCCGGTCCTCATCGGTCACAGGAGTCGTAGTGGATGCCGCGAACCAGCCGGTTTTCGGCGCCGACATCGAACTGCGGTCTTCCGCCTATGTGGAAGACTTCACCACCTGCGGGATGCAGACGATCGTGACGCATCGCGCCCGCACCGGCCTCGACGGTCGCTTCAGCTTCTCGGGCGTGCACCCGGGACGAGTGTATGTGAGCGCCAGCCAGTCGTTCTTCCCGACCCCCGTCAGCAAGACCGTGGATCTGCAGCCCGGCCAGTCCGCGGCGGTGACCCTGACTCTCGTGGACACAATCTCAGGAGAGATCTCCGGCAACGTATTCGAGCCTGACGGCACCACCTCGGCCGGGCCGGGAGTTGAGGTGACTCTGAACGGCGCGCTTCCCGACGTCACCGTCTTCACCGATGCGGCTGGCCACTTCAGGTTCGCGAAGATCTTCCCCGCCGGTTCCTATCGCCTCACCGCCCGCGACCCGATTACGGGTCTGCTCGAGCGCGCCACCATCTACATCGCGGCCGGGGTCGATGCCGTTCATGACGTGAGACTCAAGGGGAAGGCGACGGTTCGGGTGAAGGTTACAGACGCGCTCGCCCAGAAGGTGAGCCAGGCGTACGTGACTCTGAAGGAAACAGCCTTCCCCAACCGGACCTTCGAAGGCGCGGTGGCCTCGTCGAACGAGGGCGTGGTCGAGTTCCCCGGGGTCTTCGAGGGGGCGGTGTCGATCGAGGTGCGCGACTCGTTCGGTCGGGGCGGCCGCAGTTCCCTGACCATCCCCATTGGAATAGAGGTGGTGGAAGCGGTGGTGCGGATCTCCACCACCGGCACGATCCGCGGCCGGTTCAAGATGCCGGACGGCCTACCCATTCCGCTCGGAGGTCTGAAACTCCTCGCCGGGGGCCGCCTCATCGGCCAGGTCACCGCCTCCGCGGATGACCCTCCTGGGGCCTTTGAGTTCACCTACGTCCCCTCCGGCGCCTTCCGGATCGAAGCTCTCGATCCGCTCACCGGCCGGACCGGCATCGCCACCGGGACCAGCGATGCCGAGGGACAGGTCGTGGAGATCGATGTTCTGGCCCAGAGCATCGGCACTGTCTCGGGCCTCGTCACCAGCAACGGAGCGCCCATGGCTGGAGTGAACGTGGACCTCCTTTCTGGCGCCTACTCGGCCCGGACCACCACGGATTCGAATGGCGGCTACGTGGTTCGAGGTGTGCCTGAGGGGTGGGTGGTGGTGAACGCATACACCGGAACCGGGTTCCTTCGTGCCTCCAACGCCGGAACTCTTCAGGGAGAAGGCGCGTCGCTCGCGCTCGATGTAGCCCTCCGGGGCACCGGCAGCATCAGCGGCCGCGTCTTCAAGGCGGGGGGGGAGACCGGGGCCGGGGTGGTCGGGGTCTCGCTCTACGTGGGCGGGGTCGGTGGAGGCTCGATTACCGGCTCAACCGGAGTCGACGGCACGTTCTCCTTCGACCGCGTTCCCGTGGGCCTGGCTCAGATCGAGGTCGACGCCCTGGGCAGTGATGACTTCGCCGCCGGCACTTTCGAAGTCGTCGTTGGGGAAGAGACGCCGGTCTCCCTGACCCTGAACGGCATCGGCGATCTCCATGGCCGCGGTCTCGATTCCTCGGGTGCGGCCACCTCCGGCCGCATGACCATCCAGGTGGGCCCTCCGCAACGGCGTCGCTCCTACACCATCGATCTCGCCGCCGCGGATGGCCGGTTCGAGTTGCCCCATGTCCTGGCCGGTGCGTTTACCGCGACCCTGACCGTGACCAACGGAGGCCTCACCCTGTACGGCACGGGGGCGGGGCAGATCGTCGATTCTCAACTCACCGAGATCGATGTACGGCTCCAGGATTCGGCTACCGTGACCGGCCGCGTCTTCCGCGCGGACGGAGTCACCCCGGCCTATGGCGCCACCGCGACCCTTCAGACCGCGGCCCTTGCCAGTGCGTCGGCGCAGGCGCAGCCGGACGGAACTTTCACCTTCCGCGGGGTCACGCTGGGGGCCTTCACGGTCAAGGTCAGCGATCCGATCACCACCGGCCTGGCTCGGGCCGGGGGGACCTTGACCGCGAACGGGCAGAGTCTCAACCTCGGCGATCTCACCCTCGACGATTCGCCGATACAGGTGCTGGCGGTCAGCCCTGCGGACGGCGCAGTCGGCGTTCTCGTGAACCAGGCCGTGGCCGTCACGTTCACCGATCCGCTGAGCAGCACGGGCGGGGTTCAGGTTCTGAACGGGACCTCGGGGGTCTCCGCCACGCCTACGCTTTCAGCCGATGGGCGTGTGGTCACCTTGATACCCACGTCAACCTGGCCCGACGCCCGCGCGCTCACCGTCCGGGCGAACACCTCCGTGACCGACGTCTTCGGTCGGCACCCCGCTCAGACCTTCACCAGCCAGTTCGTCACTCAGGACCTCTCCCCGCCGACCGTGCTCAGTCTCGTCCCCGCAAACCTCGCCATCCAGGTTGACCCGAACGCCGCCATTACTGTGACCTTCTCCGAGCCGCTCTCCGCGGCCGCCGATCTCGCCACCCTGGTGACCCTCAAGCAGGGAACGACGGTACTGCCGGGCCTCGCCGCCCTGGTTGCTCCCAATCAGGTTCAATTCGTGCCCGCGCAGCCCCTCTCGATGAACGCGAGCTTCTCGGTGTCGGTCAACGGCGCGCGGGACCTGACCGGAAACACTCAGACCGTGCCGTTCCAGAGTTCTTTCAAGTCGTTCGATACGATCGCGCCGATCGTCGGCCTGGCCAGCCCCGCGACCGGCGGATGGACCACCAATCGGCGGCCACCGATCACGGTCACGCTCACCGACGCGCTGTCGGGAATCGACGCGCCCTCCGGGTTGCTCGCCATCGACGGTGTGGAGGCTTCGCCCGTACGCTCTGCCGCGTCCATGACCTTCACGCCCGGCAGCGATCTCGTGGACGGACAGCATTCGGTGGCCGCATCCGTCCTGGACCGCGCCGCCAACCTCGGCTCTCTTGCCGCACTCTTCGGCGTGGACGCGACCCCGCCCCTGCCCGCCGAGATCACGGCTGGAGTGGCGGCTGGAGGTTCGGTCAGTGGAACGATCACGCTTGCGGCGACAAGCTCCGATGGAACATCGGGCCTCGCGAAGATCGAGATCCTGGAAGGAGCCACGGTCCGTGCGACTCTGCTGCCTCCGTCGTTCTCCCTCGCCTACAACACGAACAGCCTCGCGGAGGGCTCACACACCTTCGTGGCCCGCGCGGTGGACGTGGCCGGGAATGTAGGGGCTCTGGGCGCGCCGATTTCCTTCTTCGTCGACAACCACGTGCTGACCCTCGCCATCACTTCGCCGGCCAATGGACTGCGCATCAAGGACAGCGTGGCCGCCTCGGCAACGACCTCGGAAACAGTTTCCCGAGTTGCCTTCACGATCGGCGCGACCACCTTCGAGGATGCCGTCAGCCCCTACTCCGCCACGCTCGATACCAGCGCTCTGGTCGAGGGGAATTACACGCTGACGGTGACGGCCTGGGCGCTCACCGGAGAGCCGACGATCGCCACCGTCAGCGTCTTCGTGGATCGCACACCGCCGTTCGATCCTGTGGTCGGGCTTCTCAGCGCGGATGATCAGGGGAACGGCCTGGCCCAGGTCGTCGGCCGCGCGGGCGCCATCGTTGGGGGCTCGCAGGTTGAGGCGCGCAGGGTGGGAATGACGTCCTCGGTGCTGGCCACGGTCGCAATCGACGGGTCGTTTGCGACCCGCGTATCCGCGACTGAGGGCGACTTTGTCGAGCTTCGGGCGCTCGACTCGGTGGAAAATGCGAGCCAGTGGCTGCCCATTCAGGTGATCCGCAGCACCAACGCGGACGGCATTCCTCTGACCGGAATTGCGCTGTGGGTGAAAGCGGATGCCGGAGTTACGGCCGATGCCTCGGGCCTGGTGTCATCTTGGGCCGATCAGTCGGGAAACGAAAACCACCTCGCGCAGACCTCCGCCACGAAGCGTCCCGCCCGCATCGTGGACGGATTCAACGGATATCCCGTAGTTCGATTCGACGGAAACTCGGATGTTCTGTCCTTCACGAATGCGATTCCCGATGTGGGGACCGTGTTCTTTGTGGTGAAGGAGGATTCGTCGGCAAATTCGGTGACGCGTCGGACGCTTCTTAGCTCGACCACATCACCGGGCGATTTCCGGGGAGGGAACCAGGCCACCGCCACCTCCGTGGGCACGATTTGGGACGTAACCGTCGCCTCGGCCCGGGTGAAGAGCGGAACCACCTATGTGAACGGGGTTCCTGTGGATGGCACAGTGTTCTCGCGACCTCGGACGATGTCGGTGATTTCCTTGACCACCGCGAGCGGAAGCGGCACGGCCGCGGCGAGCCTGTTTGGCGCGTACAACGGAACAGGCGAGTTCTGGTGGGGCGATCTGGCCGAGATGATTGTGTATGAGCGCGCTTTAAATGACTCCGAGCGAGCGCAAGTCGAACTCTATCTGGCGCAGAAGTACCACCCCTACCCCGCAGCTACAAGCACGCCCCAGATCGCGCCGGCCGGAGGCGTCTTCGACGGGTCGACGACCGTGTCCCTTTACGCGCAGCCAGGCGCCATCATCTACTACACCCTGGATGGGACGGATCCAACTCAGGACCCGTTCAAGGAATACTCGGGCCCCTTCACGATCTCCGCCACGACGACGGTCCGGGCCCGCGCCTTCAAGGTGGGGCTTGATCCCTCCCAGGTGGCGGCGGCGACCTTCATTGAGTCGGCCCGAGCGCCGGTCCCCGACCACATGGCGCTATGGGTTCGGTCGGACGCGGGGCTCGCAACCGATGTCGCCAACCCGACAGTCTGGGCCGATCAGTCCGGCCATGGGAATCATCTGACCCAGACCGAAGGGACGCGCCTTCCCCTTCTCGTGCGCGATGCCTCGAACGGTCTTCCCGCCATGCATTTCGACGGTGATTCGGACTTCCTGAAGTTCACCAAGGCGATTCCTTACGTAGGCACGGCGTTCTTTGTGGTGAAGGAGGATTCGTCGGCAAATTCGGTGACGCGTCGGACGCTTCTTAGCTCGACCACATCACCGGGCGATTTCCGGGGAGGGAACCAGGCCACCGCCACCTCCGTGGGCACGATTTGGGACGTAACCGTCGCCTCGGCCCGGGTGAGGAATGGTTCGACGAATGTGAACGGAGTTCCGGTGGATGGGACCACGTTCTTGCGACCTCGGACGATGTCGGTGATTTCCTTGACCACGACCAGCGGAAGCGGCACGGCCGCGGCGAGCCTGTTTGGCGCGTACAACGGAACGGGCGAGTACTGGTGGGGCGACCTGGCGGAACTGATCATCTATGACCAGCCGCTTTCCTCGGAGCAGAGGGCGCAGGTGGAGGGTTATCTCACCGCGAAGTATGCGATCGGCGAAAAGGTGGTGGCGCCGGTCGTCTCACCCAATGGCGGTCTCTTCCCGGGTGAAGTGTCGGTGACCATGTCGACGCCCACGTTGGACGCAGATATCTACTACACGCTCAATGGGTCGGATCCGACCCCTTCGTCGGATCATTACACTGAACCGTTCATGTTGAGTGCAACGACGACGGTGAAGGCGCGTGCGTTCAAACAGGGGCTGGCGGACAGCGCGGTCACGACGGTCGGATTCACAAAAGACACGGATTTCACTCCCAAGGCCTATTTAGGGCTTCAGTTGTGGCTGCGTGCCGATGCCGGCGTGCCCTCGGGGGCGGGAGACTACTGGGCCGATCAGTCCGGGGCTGAGAACCACGGTATCCAGCCAGCGTCTGCCTCGACGGGCATCCTTGTTCCGAATGCCATCAATGGTCTTCCGGTCATGCGCTTTGACGGCAATTCCGATTTTCTGAAGTTCACCAATGCGCTTCCTGACGTGGGGACCGTGTTCTTTGTGGTGAAGGAGGATTCGTCGGCAAATTCGGTGACGCGTCGGACGCTTCTTAGCTCGACCACATCACCGGGCGATTTCCGGGGAGGGAACCAGGCCACCGCCACCTCCGTGGGCACGATTTGGGACGTAACCGTCGCCTCGGCCCGGGTGAGGAATGGTTCGACGAATGTGAACGGAGTTCCGGTGGATGGGACCACGTTCTTGCGACCTCGGACGATGTCGGTGATTTCCTTGACCACGACCAGCGGAAGCGGCACGGCCGCGGCGAGCCTGTTTGGCGCGTACAACGCAACAGGCGAGTTCTGGTGGGGCGACCTGGCGGAACTGATCATCTATGACCAGCGCCTGGATGCTGGGAAGCGCCAGCAAGTTGAGACCTACCTCAAGGTCAAGTACGGGATCCAGTGATGAGAACGGAGCCAATGCTGAGATCCCGTCGCCGTTCGGCTCTCGACCGAGCCATAGCCCTCCTCCTCACCTGGGCTCTCCCCGGGAGTTCCGCGTGGGCGCTGACGCCGGCGTCCCGTGTGGTCGCGGCTCCTTCGCCGGACATCGCGGCATCTTTGTCCACGCTGCCGCTGGAGGCCGTAACCCCCGCCCCCAGCCTCCTTCCGTCGGAAGAGCCGGCCGGGCCCCTCGCCTCGTCCGTGGCAGGCCTCGAGGAACATGACGACGATGACGATGGCCTCCGCCCGATCCTCGAGTGTGTGGTTCGCCACTCGTCGAGCAGCTACACCGCCTACTTCGGCTTCAAGAATGAGACCAGCCAGTCCATCACGGTTCCGCCCGGCGCGAGCAACTCGTTCTCGCCGGTGCCTCAGAACCGGAATCAGCCCACGACCTTCCCGCGAGGCCGCTCGCCCTACTACCCGAACGCCGCGTTCTCGGTCCCGTTCAACGGGTCCAGCCTCACCTGGACACTGCGCGGCCCGGGCCATCATGCGCGTTCGGTAACGGCGCGGTCCTCCTCACCCCGCTGTCAGGCGCTGCCCAGCCCCACTCCCACACCCACGGCGACACCCACTCCGATCCCCACGCCGACACCGCCCCTCGTTTGCGCGAGCCCGGTGTATGGCCCCACGCGCTTCACCCGAACCTGCGATGACCATGGCCCCACCGTCTACAACAAGACGTTCGCGCCGCCCGCAGGAGCTTCCGGCCCCTTCACTCTGCGCGTCCGAAACGGCGACACCCAGGGCCGCAACACGACCACGTCGGCCGAAGTGAAGATCAACGGTGTGGAGGTGGTGGGGGAGAGCGACTTCTCCAACAACGTCGTCACCTTCACGAAGACACTGCCAGGACTTGCCGCCAGCAACCAGCTCTACGTGCGGGTGAAGGGCGCGCCCAATTCGACGTTCACCCTCGAGATCTGCGGGGCCAATCAAGGCGACTCCACGCCGCCCGTCGTCGACTGGCTGACTCCGGCGGAGGGCGAGATCCTCAAGGACCCGGCACCCCTCTATCGCGTCCGTTACTCCGACACGGGCAGCGGCCTCGACCTCGCCACGCTGAAGATCCTTATTGACGGAGCCGACCAGACCGCCTCGTTCAACCGTCAGTCCGACGAAGCCTCGTATGACAGCCTCACCGCACTCGGAGACGGCGCTCATGCTCTGCGCGCGGAGATCAATGACGTGGCCGGGAACGCGGGCATCGCCACCAGGAATTTCCGGGTGGACGCCACTGCCCCCACGATCACGCTCACCGAACCCTCGAGCGACTCCCTCACACGCGCGGTTCGTCCACAGATCCGCATCGCCTTCGCCGACGCGGGAGTTCTGCCCTCGGGCGTGGACGCGGCGGCGCTTCGGGTGAGCATCGATGGTGTGGACGCGACCAGCGCCTTCACCATCAGCGGCGGTGTGGCCACGGGTGTGGCCCCTTTGGCGCTCGCGGACGGGTCACATCGGATCGACGCCTCGATCTCCGACCGCGTAGGCAACGACGCCTCCACCTTCACCATCTTCACCATCGACACCGTGGCGCCGGTCCTTACGACGGTTCACCCCGCATCGGGCCAGTCCTTCGGCGCGTCGAGCGTGCCCATCTTCGTGCAGTACGCCGACAACCAGGCGCTGAACCCCGACAGCTTCACGGCCACGCTCGACGGTTCACCCCTGAACCTCACCGTCGATGCCGACTCGGCCGAGGGCCTTGCCAGTTCTCTCGCCGATGGTCCCCACGCGCTCGCTGTTTCCATTGCCGACCAGGCGGGGAACGTGGGGACATCCACCGTCTCCTTCACCACCGACACCGGCAATCCGGAGGTCTTCATCGTCCCGGCGAACGGCCAGGCCATCAACTCGAGGAACCCGGAAATCGTCGTGACCTATCGCGACGCCCAGGGGATCGCGCCCGGCTCGCTCAAGATCACGGTCAATGGGGTGGTGCGCACGGCAGACTTCACGCAGACGGCCCTGGAGGCCCGTGCCACTCTCGTTGATCCTCTGCCCGCGGGGCTCAACACCATCACGGCCGAGGTTCACGACGGAGCCTCCAACCCAGGCGCCGCCTCGTCGTCATTCACGGTCGACGTGACGCCGCCGGTGATTACCGTTGCGTCGCCGGCGAGCGGCGCCTTCCTCAACGACACAACTCCCGACATTGACATCACCCTGCAGGATGAGGCCACAGGCATCGCCACCGGCGTCACCCGCGTCTTCGTCGATGGCGTCGACGTGACCGCAGACTTCACCCCGGGAGCCACCGGCCTGCGCGGAGCGCTCGGCGCCCCGCTCGCCGAAGGACCGCACACGCTCGAGGTGCTTACCGCCGATGGCGCCGCGAATCCGGCTACGGTGACGGTGCCGTTCCATATCGACCTCACGCCGCCCACCCTGGACTTCGCGAGCCCGCGCGTGGATGGCTACACCAACGACCCGACGCCCGAGGTGTGGTTGCGTCTTGCCGACCCTCAAGGCCCGCTCGGCCAGACGGGAGGCGGGGTCGATCTCGCTTCCGCCCGGGTCTTCGTGCTTTCCGAGGTTCCCGGGGAGCCCGACACGGACATCACGCCGCTCCTCAATCCCACCGCCGTAGATACCGGCCTCCGCGGCGAACTGGCCGTGGCTCTCGCCGATGGCTCGCATCGCCTCCGCGCCACCGTCCGCGACACGGCGGGGAACGAGTCCAGTCTGACCGTGGGCTTCGTGGTCGACACCGAAGCGCCCGCCCTGGTCATCGACGCGCCCCAGTCCGGCACCTTCCTCAACTCGGCCGAGCCCACCATCGTTCTTTTGTATAGCGACACGCGCAGCGGCGTCGCCTCGGACCTGGTTCAGCTCACCGTGGACGGCGTTGAGCGCGCCGCGTCGCTGGTGGCGGCTCCGGGAGGTTCGACACTCACGCTGTCGCGGTCGCTCGGATTCGATCTCGCCGACGGCTCTCACCGCATCGAAGCGCGGGTTGTTGATCTGGCCGGCAACGCCATCGACGCCGCCCCGGTGACGTTCGGAGTGGACACCGTGGCCCCCGCGGCGACGGTTCAGACGCCATCTCCACAATTGTTCACCGGCGCCGTCACCCCCGCGATCCGGTTCCTGCTCACCGACGCGGCGCCCTCGTCGGGGATGAATGCGGACTTCGCGAAGGTGCTTCTCGACGGCGTCGACGTAACCGCCGCCATCGCCTTTGCTCCCACCGGCGGCTTGGCCGAGCCGCTTGTCTTGACCGCCACGGGCACGGCGCCGATGCCGCTTGGGGATGGGGTTCATACCCTTCGCATCACCGCCATCGACAACGCGAACAATCCGGTGGAGCTCATCACCCAGTTCACGGTGGACAACGGCGCTCCCGTTCTGACCTCCGACATCCCTGAGGAAGGACGTTTGGTCGGAGGCAGCGCCCTCACCGACGGACGGACCACGGTCACCGGCCTCGTCACCGATCTCGATCCCAACCTCACCCTGACGTGCACTGCCGGCAGCGGAGGAGTGGTGGCCCTCTCGGCGAACGCCTACTCCTGCGTCGTGGCGGTGAACGAAGGCCCCAATACGATCACGGTCACCGCCACCGACTCGACCGGCCACGCCGCGAGCCTCGCGCGCACTGTCACCGTGGATCGCGTTGCGCCGGTCATCGCGATCGACCAGCCCTCCGCGGGCACCTTCACGTCCGCCCTCAGCCTGGCGGTCAGCGGCACGATCACGGATGCGGCCGCGGTGACGGTCAGCGTCAACGGGCAGGCCGCGACGGTCACGGCCGGGGCCGGCGGTGGCCCTCAGACCTTCGAGGCGGCGGGTGTGGCCGTCGGGCCCGGCCCCACCGTGAGCTTCGAAGTCGTGGCCACCGACGCGGCCGGAAACACGGCCACGGCCCAGGCCTCGGTGCGCGTCGATCGCACCGCGCCCGTCGTCGCGATCACTTCACCCGCACCCGGGGCCTACCTGCGAGGCGGTGTCACCACTGTGACCGCGGACGTCACCGACGAGACCTCCACCATTCTCGATCTCAACGGAATCCCCGGCGCCAAGTCCGCCTGCGTCCCCGCAGGAGCCGGAGCCGAGCGCTGCTCCTTCACGGCGGAGGTGCCGCTCCTGGCAGGGAACGCCAGCGTCCTGGCCACGGCCTTCGATGAGGCGGGGAACCGCGGGGTCGCTCAAGTCTCCGCCGTGGTTGACAACACGCCGCCCGCGATCACGATCTCGTCGCCCCTCACCGGCCTCGTGACCAACGCCACCTCGGTCACCGCCACCGGAACCGTTACCGACGCCTCCCCGGTCACACTCACCATCAATGGGCAGTCCGCCACGATGGGAGCGGACGGCGCCTTCTCCGTGCCGGTTACCACCGATGTTCTCGGAGTGCCGTTTGCCGGCCTCGAAGGCCTCCGGAGCCTCGTCTTCACCGCAATGGATGCCGCCGGCAACGAGTCCTCCGTGACGGTCGCGGTCACCTTCGACCGAGCTCCGCCTGCTCTCACCATCGCGTCACCGCTGCAAGGCGCCGTGATTCCCGCGGCTTCGCTGTCAGTCTCGGGAACGGTGGCTGATGCGACCGCGGTGAGCGTCACCGTTCAAGGAGCGCTGGCCTCGGTGACGGGTCAAGCCTATTCCTACACCGTGTTGGACGCGGCCGAGGGTCCGTTGACCATCACGGTGCGGGCCGTGGATGGGGCCGGGAATGAAACCACGGTCACGAGAGAGGTCGAGATCGACCTCGGGCCGCCTGTTGTCGCCATCACGTCGCCGGCGGCCGGCGCGCTGACCCTCGAAGCGACCATCCAGCTCGCCTATACCGTCTCCGACCGCTCTCTCACCACCATCAAGGTGAATGGGATCGCCAGCGCCAACTGTGCGGGCGTCCTCCCCTGTGAGCGGACGCAACCTGTGACCCTTGAAGAGGGGGACAACACGTTCACAGTTGAAGCAACTGACGCAGGCGGTCGCACCAGTTCGGCCCAGGTCACGGTGACGCGTGACAGCACCCCGCCCACACTCGACCTCCAGGCTCCCGAGACCGTGAGTCGAGGCCGGGCTGCCACCGCCAGCGCCACGGCGAGCGACACCCTCGCCCTCGACAGTCTGGAAGTGCGCCTCGGCTCGACCGTGATTTGCACCGGAGTGAGCGCCTGCTCGGCGCCCATCGTGCTCCCCGAAGCGGCTCGCCCGGGCGATTCACTCACCATCACCGCCGAGGCCACCGACCGCGCAGGCAACAAGACCACGCGAACCCGCACCGTCCGCGTGACCACCGACGGTGTGGTGACGGGCACGGTGCTCAACGATCTCACCTCTCTCCCGCTCTCCGGCGCGACCGTCACATTGCTCGGGCCGACCACGCGTTCAGCCGCGACCGACCTAAACGGGCGCTACAACATTCCAGTGGCCGACACCTCCGCGGTGCTGCGCATCGAGAAGGCGGGCATGACTGCGATCGACCGGGTGGTATCGATTGCGAGCGGAGCAGGAACAGTGGCACTTGACGCCCGACTCACGCCGCTTGCCGCGCCGACCTCGCAAAGCCCGGTCGTGCCGGCCACGAACCCGCCGGCGATCATCCCCTCCGCATCGCCCGGGGATGTCCAGGGGATCCCGGGCCCGGTCTCTTTGATCGTGCCGGCCGGTTCGCACCGGGTCACGCTCCTCTCCGCTCAAGGTCTCCCGAACCTCCTTCCGCTCGGCGTCTCCCCGTTGGTTGCGTTCAACTGGATCACAGACAGCGGCTCGGCCGTCGCAACCGCCTCGATTGCGATGCCGACGGGTACCGCGACACTCCCCGAGTCGATCCTTGTTCGCTACGACGCCGCCATGCGAGATTGGCGCATCGTTCTCGCCGGACTGCTCGCGACCGACGGCATTCTCACCGCCGACTTGCCCGGTCCAGGCTCCTATGCCTTGGTCGTTCCCGACGTCACCGTGCCGCCGGTGCCCATCGACGCGCCCGGCGAGGCCCTGGCGGGGCTCACTCTGGCGCCCATCCCCGCCACGGCCACCTCCGAGAGCCACGTGGATCCCGCCGTGCTCCCGCCCACGGGCGGAACGGCTGTGGGCTCGCTGCGATTGGATTCGCCCACGACCCTGCCCTCGGGCACCATCGTCCAAGCCGATGTCGAAGAGTTCTACACGCTGGCGTCGGGCGAGCAGGCGAGTGCGGCCAAGCGATCAATCGATCTCGTGGCCTTCAAGCGCACGGCGCTTGCCACTGCATGGGGCGCTGGCGCGAACGCTGGAGTCATCAGCAACGCGACGGCATCCACGCTTTGCGTTCCTCCCGCGCCGACCACGCCGACCCACGGCACGGTCACCGATCACCTCTGTGCGTCCTTCCCGATCACGCCGTCGCGCACCTATGCGAATGCGGGATTGAAGGAGGGGAGAGTTCACCTGGATCTCCTCGCCGGCCATGAGAGTGCACGCGGGATCGTGGGCGGGAACGTGGCAACCACGGTGTTGTCGGGCAACGTGCAGCTCAACGTGGCGGCGGGAAGTCTCGCCGAAGACACCGCCATCGCTCTCTTCGCCTACGACGACTACTCGCCGTTCCTTCCTTCCACCAACGGGATCACGCCACTCGCCGAAGTCACGGTTGATCTAGCTTCGTCGATCCTCAACTCCTTGGCCGCGCTCGTATTCAGCAACGTGGCGGCCGCTCCCGGCGACACCCTGGTGTTGGTGAGAGTTGACCGCGCGGCATACGACGGCGTGCCTCGGCTTCAGGTGGTCGCGCTCGCGGACGTCATCACAGCGAATGGCGAGACACGCGCGGTGACGCGCGTCGATACCGGCCTTTCCGGCGTCACGCTGGAGGGCATCACTCACGAGGGCCGCTACGCCCTGCTCCGCCTGGCGGGACCGATCGGCTTCATCAAGGGATCCACGACGGCCGCGAGCAGCGCGGTGCGCGCCCTCGTCAGCACCAACACCCTCCCCTTCATCGCGACCTCGAACGCGGCGGGCTACTACGCCATCCCGGGCGTCCCCGGTTCCAACACCGTCACCGCGCGAGTCCTCGGCCAGAGCCTGATTGGCACGGCGCAAGCGATCGCCATCGACGGCACGCCGGTCACCGCCGACATCGCGCTCCAGGGCACGGTCTCCCAGGCCACGATCACGCCGACCTCGGGCGCCATCGCGGTGGAGGTCAACGAGCCACTCTCCCTGACCTCGCCCGTCGCGATCGACCCCACAACCATCCAAGCCACGAACATCACGCTCCGTCGAGTTCCGCCCGCCGCCTGCTCCGAGCCAACCCCGCCAAGCGCCCTCAACTGCGCGGCCACGGAAGTCCCGCTTCGCTTCGTGCTCTCGGGCTCGGGCAAGCAGCTCTCCATCATTCCGTTCGTCCCGCCGACGAACCCGCCCACGGTGCCCACCCCCCCCCCCCCAGAGTTTGCGACCCACAAAACCCA
>CAZYEA010000109.1:2131-14432 GCA_964646485.1 uncultured Acidobacteriota bacterium | reverse complement strand
CGCACGCGCGCGGCATCCTGCATCGGGACCTCAAGCCCTCCAATATCGCGCTCACCCAGCAGGGTCACGTCAAGGTAATGGACTTCGGGGTGGCGAGGCGCCTCGCCGAAAGCACGACCACAGGTGATTCGGGGAGCGACACTCCTCTCCAGCTCACCGAGCCCGGGATGGTCCTCGGCACGCCGAGCTACATGTCGCCCGAGCAGGTGAAGGGTGAGGCTCTGGACGCCCGTTCGGATCAGTTCGCGTTCGGCGTGATCCTGGCCGAGATGGTGGGCGGGCAGCACCCGTTCAAGAAGGCCTCGAAGGCGGAGACGATTTCGGCCCTGCTCACCAGTCCGCCCTCCGTCGGCACGGGTGTTCCCCAAGGGCTACTCCGACTCCTCGACCGGCTTCTGGCCAAGGAAGCAACCGGGCGGTATCCGTCCATGGGGGCCGTCCGCGAAGAGCTCTCCCGGCTCGCGACGTCCCCGCAGAGTTACGCCACCGAGGTCCTCGGCGCAGAGGCGTCGGCGCCCGTTCGGCGGTGGATCCTTGTGGGCGCGGCACTGGGCGCGGTCATGATCCTGGCCTGGGCGTATGTCACCACGCGATCCGGGATCTCGAGCCCTCTCTCGCAAGGATCGAAGCCCGGAGCGGTCACCGCGTCGGCCGATCGTCCACAAAACCCCGAGGCCTACGACCTGTACCTGCGCGGCCTTTCCCACGTCTTCCGCAAGAGCGAGGCGGATCTCGACCAGGCGATCACCCTCTTCGAGAGAGCGGCGGCCCTCGAGCCTTCCTTTGTTCCCACTCAGGCCTATCTGGCTCTCGCCTATGGGAACAAGTCGGCGGACTATCGGGTCAACGAACCCGAGTGGGAAGAGAAGGGCTTCGCCGCCGCGAGCAAGGCCCTCGCCCTCGACCCCGACGCCGCCTTTGCCCACTACGCGCGCGGGGTGTTGCTGTGGAGGCCTTCGCGCGGCTTCCCGAGCCGCGAGGCTCTCGCTGAGTTTCGTGACGCCCTCCGGGCGCGGCCGGACTTCTCGGACGCCTGGCATCAGCACGCTGTGGTGCTGTTCCATGTGGGCCACCTCGCGGCGGGCGAGCGCGAAATCAAGAAGGCGCTCGAGCTCGACCCCGCCAACACCGCCGCCCGGTTCCGCCTGGCCCCGATCTACGCGTATCAACAGAGGTTCGAGGAAGCGCTTTTGATTCTGGATCGGGTGCCGCGCGACTCATACCCGTCGCAGTGGGCTTTCCACCGCGTGTGGTCCCTGCTCTCCCTCGGCCGCCTGGACGAGGCCGATCGGGCGCTGCGGGACGTGCTCGAGGCCAATCCGGTGGACCAGGGCGGCGTGCTCCACGCGGCCCGGGCCATGCTGCGCTCCCTGCGCGGCGATCGCAAGGGCGCCGAGGCGGATGTCGCAGAGGCCATAAAGGTCGGGGCGCACTTCGTCCACTTTCATCACACCGCCTACGCGATCGGCGCGGTCTACACCTCGTTCGGGGAATTCGACCGGGCTCAGGAGTGGATCGAGAAAGCGGCCAACACCGGTTTCCCGAACTACGCGTTCTTCGAAGCCGACGTCCACTTGAAGCGCCTGCGCGAGGTCCCCCGCTTTCAGGCGTATCTCGCGAAGCTGCGGCAAGAGTGGGAGCGGATTCCCGGGGAGCCCGAGTGATCTCGATGGGACCGGGGTAGGCTTTCCCGATCTCGTGCAATGCTGGAGACCCTCTTGAACCCACTCCTCTTCTCCCTCCTCCTCGCCGCCTCGCCCGCGGACACGCCTCAGCCCGCCGAGGTTCATGCCCGCGCCAACCAGGCGGCTCTTGTGCGCGAACTGGTGGACGCCCTGTCCATCCCCGACGTCGCCGCGGACAAGCCCAACATTCGTCGCAAGGCGGAATTCCTCCGTGGACGCTTCGAGGCGCGCGGTTTCAGCGCGGAGATCCTGGAGACGACCGGCAACCCCCTGGTCCTCGCGGAGTTCAAGGCGGCCGGGGCCGCGCGGACCCTCCTTCTCTACGCGCACTACGACGGCCAGCCCGTGGATCCGAAGGGCTGGAAGCAGGAGAGCCCGTTCAAGCCGATTCTGCGCGACGGCAAGATGGATGACGGCGCCCGTCAAATCCCGGGCCTGGGCACTCTCGCAAAGTACGAGGACGACTGGCGGATCTACGCCCGTTCGGCCTCCGACGACACCGCGCCCATCATCGCCATCCTCGCCGCCATCGACGCCCTGAAGGCGGCCAGGACCATGCCCGCCTGGAACCTCAAAGTGATTCTCGACGGCGAAGAGGAGGCGGGATCGCCGAGCCTGGTGCCCGCGATCTCGCGATATCGGTCGAAGCTCTCCGCCGATCTCATGCTGATCCTCGACGGCCCCATTCACCCGACCCTGCGCCCCACCCTGGTGTTCGGCGCGCGGGGCAACCTGACCGCGGAGGTCACGGTATACGGACCAAAGATGGGCCTGCACTCCGGCCACTACGGCAACTGGGTTCCGAACCCGGGCATGCGCCTCGCCCAGCTTCTCGCCTCGATGAAGGGCGAGGACGGCCGCGTGAAGATCGCCGGCTACTACGACGGCATCACGCTCACGGCCGAAGATCACAAGGCTCTCGCCTCCGTTCCTGACGACGAAGCCGCGCTCATCAAGCTCTTCTCCATCGGCTCGGTCGACAAGGTCGGCGCCTCCCTTCAAGAAGCGCTGCAATACCCATCGCTCAACGTGCGCGGCCTCTCGAGCTCATACGTGGGCGCGCTCGCCCGCACCATCATCCCCGACTCGGCGACCGCGGCGATCGACATGCGCCTGGTGAAGGAAACGAAGGGCGCGGACATCCAGGCGAAGTTCCTGAAGCACGTCGAGGCGCAGGGTTTCTTCGTGGTCCAAGACCGCGACGCCACCGACGCCGAGCGGCTGGCGCATCCGAAGACCGCACGGATCGACTTCCGAGGAGAGACGAACGCCTACCGCACCGATCCTGCCGATCCGAACTCCGTGAAGCTCACGAAGGCCCTCCAGGAAGCGTATGGCGTTGATCCCGTCCGTATCCGCACGAGCGGAGGCACGGTGCCGATCGCGCCCTTCATCGACGCCCTCGGCTTCCCCGCGGTCTCCGTGCCCACCGTGAACTTCGACAACAACCAGCACGGCGAGAACGAGAATCTGCGCCTCGGTCACTTCTTCCGGTCGGTGGGCATCCTGGCCGCGGCCATGAGGCTCGACCGCTAGCACGACGCGCTTACAACAGCAGCGCGTCCACCCGGTGCGCGTGAACGATCTCCTCGAAGGGAGACCACTTGAAGATGGTGAAGCGGCCGTCCTGGGAAGCCACCAGCGCCGTCGCATCACGCTGGTCGTGCACGAACTGGGCGGCCGAGAGGTGCCGCGTGCCCCCGAGCTGGGTGGGCGCGGTCTGGCTGCGCTGGTTGCCTTCGACGGGCTCGGTGTAGCTCACCTGCTCCACCGGCGCGGCTCCGCGACGGCGCGTGATCTTGGCGCCGAGCGCCAGCACCTCGTACTTGTCATTGACGATGGTGGCCCCGTCCACCGCGGTGAGCCCCGCCACCGCGTCGACCGCGCGCTTCAGGTCTTCCTGCCACTCGTGGAGGCCCCCGGACTTCGGGCGAGCCTTCAGCACTTCGCGAAGGTCGGTAAAGGGCGGGTTCACCGCGTAGAGCATGGGCGTCGCCACCGACTCCCGCCACTCCGTGGCGCCTTCGGGCACCACGAGCAGCGCGCCTCCCCGGCCGTGCGCGCGCATGGAGGCCGCGATCTCCACGAGGACGTTGACCGGGTCGATGGCGCCGAAACCCTCGGCGAAGCCGAGCAGCGTCTTCACCAGTTGCGGGCAATCGGGCACGGCGGCCCCGCCGGCCTCGTCCACCACCTTCACCTGATCGCCTTCGAGCACGGCCACGTTCACGAACTTCCCGAAGGGTTCGCTGCGATGCTTGATGACGATCAGCCCCGACGCCACCACTTCGACCACCAGGCAGAAAGCGGGGACGTCGCGGGTGGTGCCCCAGACGTGGAAGTCGTAGTCGTCCTGCCAGACCCCGAGGTGAATGCCGGGGCGCTCGACCGCGGGCGCCACCTTGGCGAGAGGTGCGGGACGCAGGGGGATGGGAGCGGCGAAGCACAAGGGGTGACCGGCTCGATCGGGAGGGACATAGGCGAGCGAGATCGTAGGAGTGACGCCTTCCTCGCGCTTGAGGCTCGCCCAGAAGGCCGCGTCGATGAGCGCCTCCACCGCGATCTCCGTGGGGGCTTCGGCGGGAAGGTCGTCACGGCCGCGCTCGCGGGCCGCCGCGAGGTGGCGGGCAAAGTGCGCGTGCACCTTGGAGGCGACGATGCGCGCGGCGGGATAAGCAGGCTGGGTCATTCGCCCTCAAGGATAGTCGGCGTGGCGCGCACTCCTCATCTGGGGTGGGGCGCCTGCGAGAGCCGGGCGGCCAGGTCCTGGGAGAGCACGCGCAGGGGACGCAGCTCAGCGGCGTGGCTCCCCCGCTCCGCCCGTTGGAGGGCCTCGGCGGCGCGACCGTAGTCGCGATCGGCCAGCGCGTCGATGCCCAGAAGCTCGTCGATGAATGGATCGCTCACGCCGCGTGCGGCGGCCCGCCGTGCGGCTCCGATCTCGGAGTCGGAGGTGAGGAAGGCGGTCAGTACCGGCACCCTGAGGGCGGTTCCGGTGAGGATCGCCTCAACCTCCGTGAGGGAGATTGCGGCTTCGCCGTAGCCCGCACTCCCCCGATTGATGAGCCGCTGGGCCCCGAAGTCTCCCAGGGTGCGCTCGCGCAGGGCGGCGGGCCAGATCTTCCGGATCCAGGCGCTCGACTCGAACAGGGAGCGCGTGCGGCTGACGTCCATCAGTTCGAAGTAGAGCGGATCGACCTGGGTCACGAACCGAGGGGATAGGCGCATCGGATGATCGTCGTCAAGAGGAGCCGTGTCCTCGGTGAGCTGTCGCAGGGCCGGCGCGTCGGCCATGAAGGTCGTGCCGAAGAGTTCGGGCCGCTCGAAACCCAGGGCCCGCAACTGAGGACCGGTAACCGGATCGGCCCATTGCCGGGCGAAGCTTTCTTCCGTAACCGCGCCCGCGCCCGCGCCCTTCGACCCCACGAGCATCCACTCGAGTCCGGTGCCTGTCCACAGCGTGCAATCCTCGAACACCGCGCAGAAGCCGCGGATGATGGCCTTCGACTCCTGTCCCGACATCTGGTACACGGGAAGCCAGTAGGTGGTGAAGCCTCCGGGGGCGAGGCGCTTCTCGATGAGTTCGAAGTATTCCCGTGAGTACAGGTTCACGACACCCGACCCTTTGGGCGGCGGCGGCTCGGCGGTGATGATGTCGAAGTGCCGGTCCGTGGTGAGGAGGAAGAAGCGGCCATCCTCGACGTGCACGCGCAGGCGCGGATCGTCGAGGGGGAAGGTCCCGGCCTTTGGAAACACGATCCGGCCCAGTTCGAGGATGTCCCGCGATATGTCCACCACGTCGACCGACTCGAGCTCCTTCGTATCCGCGAGGGCCCGGGCGGTGAGGCCCACCCCGTAGCTGATGAGCAGGGCCCGCCTGGGCGCGGGGTGCAGGGCCACCGGCAGGTACACGAAGTAGCGCATGTAGCGGGCCGAAGCGAAGTGCGAGCCCGACATCGAATGGGAGTTGGTGAGCAGCCGATAGGACGTGGCCTCGCCCCACAGGTCGCGGGCCAGATAGGTGAGGGTCTCGGTGAGCCCTTCGCGATAGGCCTCGACCCGCTGCCCCTGCAAGAGGTAGGGAGCGGCCGGGCGAAGGGCGAGGTTCCTCCGCATCAGGCCGAAGGGGAAGAGGGCAAGAAAGGTCACGTACGACGTGGCGGCGATCCAGAAACCTGCCTTGACGAGCCGCGGCGTGTCGCCCCGCCGGTGCAGGGGCGTTGCGGTCAGGAGAGCGACGACGCCATAGCCCGTGGCGAGCAGGAAGATAGAGCGTTCCATCCCGAGTCCTGGAAGGAGCACGAAGGTCGCGAGTAAAGGGCCGCACATGGCGCCCATCGTGTTCGAGAAGGCGACGGCACCCGCGGCGCCGCGCGCCCCCTGGCCCTCCGCTTTCACCGCCGCGCCCATGATCGTAAACAAAGCGCCCGACAACAGGGCGGTAGGCAGCATGAGGGACAGGGCGAGGCCGAGGACCGCGGCGGGGGCGGTGAGACTGGGCGTAGCGGCATGGCGAGCGAGCGCGTCCGGAAGAGCGGTGTAGGTCCAGGCCGTGGCGGCCCCGGCGGCGAGGCCGAGTCCGGCGAGCCATCGCCAGGCATGGGCATCGTCCCGCACGAACACTCCGGCAAGGAGCCCGCCGAGACCGATTCCCAGAAGGACCACCGCGAGCATCACCGCGAAAGCGAGGCTCGTCCCATAGGCAAACAGCAGAAGGAGCCTGAACCACACGACCTCGAGGGACAGCAGCAGGCCGCCGGCGAGGAACGCGGCCAGCAGGACGCGACGCGTCGGCCCGCTCAAGACCGGCGCCGCCGCTGCCTCTTCCAGACTCGCTGATCGCCCCTCGAAGCGGCGCGACAACAGAAGGGCGAAAGCGACGGCTCCGGCATTGAGGCCCGCCGCGCAGAATCCCGCGCCGCGGACCCCGAATCGCTCGATGAGGAAGACCTCTCCGCCGAGCGCACCGGCCACCGCACCGAGGGTGTTCCAGCCGTAGAGCATGCCGAGGACACGCGCGAAGCGCGGTTCGGAGCGGGCGAGCGCGCCCGCGAGGATGGGCAGGGTGGCGCCCATGGCCGTCGCGGGAATGAGGAGGAGCAGGAAGGCCACCCCGAAGCGCACCGCGTTCAAGAGCGCCTCGGAGTCGAGAAGCGGCGTGAAAGCGGGGGCGAGGAAGCCCGTGAGTCTCGGCAGCAGCAGGACCAGGGCAATGCCCGTGACCCCGATCGCGGCCTCGAGCGAGGCATAGGCCAGGAGGGGCCGACGAAGGCGGCGCCCTCGCCCCCCCGCGAGGAGGTTACCGAGGGCGAGGCCCCCCATGAAGCTCGAAGTCACGAGGCTCGTGGCCCAGATGCTGTTGCCCAGCATCAGGCCGGCCTGGCGGAACCACAGGGTCTCGAAAATCAGCGCCGAGGCGCCCGAGGCGAAGAAGACGAGACTGAGGAGGAGGGTCAAACGAGGGCGATGCTAACGGAGTCCGGCGCGGGACTTCGCCTTTTCGATGATCGCGAGCATGGTGTCTCGATGCTTCGTAAACGTGTCATCGACCACCTGGAGGGTGGGAATCGCGTTCGGATTCAGGCCCAGGGTTTCCTCGTTGAACCTGGAGAAGCCCCACTCGTGGACGCCGCTGCTCCCCCGCCCGGGCGCGGGGGCGGAGAGGTGCTGGAAGAAACGCGCGTACTTCTGAAAGCGGGGCGCGTTGCCGGCATGGAACATGGGGATGAACTCGTACAGGGCGTCGTAGGGCATCTCCCCCACGCAGGCCACTTTCGGGTGCTTCGCGCGAAGGTTGAGAATGAGCTTCTTCGTTCCCTCGTGCATGTCACCGGTGGTGCTGTTGACGTGGCCGCCCACGATGTCGAGGAAGTAGGCGTCGGCGCCGAAGGTCTCGATCACGTGAGAGATGCGGGCCTCCAGGTGGTTGCGCCACGACTCCTCACCCACATTCATGTAGGTGAGCCAGCCGTCCTGATGACGGTCGTTGTTCCAGTCCACCCAGTTGAGGTTGTACAGATCGCCGTCGATCTTGTAAGTGGCGCCGCCCTTGATCTTGTCCCACACCGGCTGCTTCCGGTTCGCGGCATTGGTCCCGAACATCGGCATGACCTTGAAGCCGAGCTTCTGGGCCTCGACGATCAATCGCCGGAACCCGGACGCCCCGCCCATGCGCGCGGGCGGTTCGTAGTTGGGATAGTCCCAGTAGTAGCGGCCATCCCAGGAAGAGAGGAAGACGAGCACGCGCTCGGTCCAGATCCTCTGCGCCATCCAGCGCAGGATCTCGAGCTGCTGGTCGTAGGTGTTGAAGATGTAGCCGCTGTAATGCATCCCGTGAAGGGTGGTGACCATGATGAGGTCGCGCATCCATTTGGGAGCGTCGGTGCGCGCCTCCCAGGTGGGAATCCTGAACGCCTTCTCGATCTGGGCCATGTGGGTCTGCATCGCGGCCTCGAACGTGGGGGCATGACCCAGGCGCCAGCGAGGCACTTTGATGGTCTTGTCGTCCCGCCACGCATCGTGCTCGTAGATCGCTTCCACCCGGTACGCCTTCTCGCCGTTCTGGAAGTAGTACCTCTTCGGACGCACTCGATCGTCGAACGTGGAGAAGTAGAGGAAGTCGTTCTCGGCCGCCTGCACCACGGCTACCGGGGTGGACATGCTGAGAGGCGTCTCCGCGCCGTGGAGGTCGCCCGCGCCGAAGGTGTAACCAGCGAGAACATCCCCGTCTTTCGGATCGGCGAAGGCGCCCCCGCCCACCGAGATCGGCCCGCGGGGTACGTCGCGAATCACCGTGGTGACGGTCTTGATCGGACGCTCCATCTCGACGGTCAGGTCCCATTCGATGGTCGCCCCTGTCTTCGTGAAGCTGGCGCTGAGTTTGCCGTGGGCTCTCTCCTGCCCGCCCGCCCAGATGAAGCCGTCGGCCTCGAGGGTAAGAGCGTCGCCCTCGCGCCTGACCTTCATCCCGGCGCGATCGAGGCTGTAGGTGTTCTCGTCCGTAAAGATCAGGAAGCTGAAACGATGATCGCCAAAGGCCACCGCGGGCTCGGGGAAATCGAAGCTGAACTTCATGAAAGAACGGCCACGAGGGGGGATGAAGACCTCGCTCGTGGAGAAGAGCTCGGAGATCTCCCCGGGAGTGCGAGCGACCAGAGGCGCCGATGGCGTCGGCGCGGGAGCCTGGGGAGCGGCCCCCGCCTCGTCGCCAAGAACCAGCGCCCCGGCCCCGGCGATACCGGCGGCCTTCATCCAATCACGGCGGGAGACCTCGTCAGTCATGGACCCGAGACTACCCGAAGGTCCGGGCGCCCTCCCGACGGGCCCGACCGTTCTCCCGGACGGAGGGATCCTCGATAATGCTCCCATGAAGCTCTCAGCCGCTCTCCTTACCCTCCTCGCAGCCGCTCCTCTCGCCTGGGGCCAGACCGCTTCACCCTCCTCCACGACCCCCGCCGGCATCCCGCTCGACGCCCCCTGGAAGCAGGCCATCTTCAAGTTCGCGACGGAGAAACTCCAGCACACCGCCTGGGGCGTCAGCCACTCGGAGCGCGACTACCTCCTCGCCGCACGTCTCGCGACCGAGGCGAAGCTGGAAATCGATGCGGACGTGCTCTTCGCGGCCGCGTTCCTTCACGATGTCGGAGCCTTCGAGGCCTGGCGCAAGGACGGCGTCGACCACACGGATCGCGCCGCGGAGGTGGCTCCCGAGATCCTGGCCGCCGCGGGATTCCCCTCGGCAAAGATCCCGGCCGCTCAGGACGCGATGCGGAACCACATGTACTACCGCACCGACGCGAAGGGGGCCGAAGCCATCGTCCTCCACGATGCCGACACCCTCGACTTTCTCGGCAACATCGGTATCGCCCGGATCCTCTCCCTGACCACGCGCCATCGGTGGGCGACGGACCTGGCCACGGCGGTGAAGACGCTCGAAGGATTCAATAAGGATCTGCCTCCCAGGCTCCTAACCCTGGCGGCGAAGCCGATCGCGACCGCGCGCGTGGCGGAGAGCAAGGCGTTTCTGGACAGCCTGAAGGCGGAGACGGAGGACGGGAAGGCGCCCTAGTCGGAGGGTATGGGCAGGCTAAGCTCGACTCCCGAACGATTTACCAAGGAGGCGCTCCATGAAGGGCAACGACGAGATCATCCAGGTGCTGCAGGAAGTCCTGAGCGCCGAACTCACCGCGGTCAACCAATACTTCATTCACGCGCGCATGAACGAGAACTGGGGCTACAAGAAGCTCGCGGCCCACATCCGCAAGGAGTCCATCGAGGAGATGATGCACGCCCAGCACATCATCGATCGCATCCTGTACTTCGACGGCGCTCCCAACATGGACAAGTACATGAAGATCAACGTGGGCAAGACCGTGGCCGAGCAGTTCCAGAAAGACCTGGAAGTCGAATACCAGGCGGTCCCCCGCCTCAACCGGGGCATCGAAGTGGCCCGCGCGCACGGCGACAACGGCACCCGCGCCCTGCTCGAGACCATCCTCAAGGAAGAGGAGGAGCACGTCGACTGGCTCGAGGCGCAGCTTGGGATCATCAAGGAGATCGGGGTCGAGAACTACCTGGCCCGCCAGGTGGAGTAGGGACGGCTCGCGGCGCAATCTCGAGGACGCTCGTGACCACTCGGAATCAGGGCCCTCTCGACGTCATCACTCACCGTGGCGACGGTACCCTCATCGGCGCCTTCCGCTGCCCCACCGGAGACGCCCGCTTCAAGGATTCCGGCCCGATCCAGAACGACATCTTCGTCTTCCCCCGCACCAGCGTCAGGATTCGTCACGCGGGCGGCCCCGCCTTCATCGCCGACCAGACGATCGCCACTGTCTACAATCGCGGCCAGATCTACGACCGCGGGGCGATCAGCGAGGAGGGAGATCGGAGCGACTGGTTCTCGGTGCCGCGCGCGGTAGCCGCGGAGGCCGTGATCGCGAACGGCCTGGAGCCCGCGGGCGAGGGCCCATTCCCCTTCGCGACGGCACCCGTCTCCGACCACACCTACCTGACCCAACGCCGGCTCTTTAGAAATGCGCGGGCCGGCATGCCTGCTCACGCCGTGGACGAGAGGATCTACGCGATCCTGGACGACGTGGTCTCGGCCGCCGCCTCTCGGCGCGCCAGGGGGACGCAGGACGATGGTGCGGCCGGCGCCCTCGCCGCCGACATCCGGGCGCTGATCTCGGCCCGCTTCGACGAAGCATGGCGGCTGTCACGGCTCGAGCAACACTTCGGCATGTCGGCCTTCCGGCTCTGCCGCGCGTTTCGGAAGGCGACCGGCGGCACCATCCACGGCTACCTGGTCCGGCTGCGACTCCGGGCCGCCCTCGAAGGCCTGGAGCGTCCGGGCGTCGATATCGCGGGTCTCGCTTTCGATCTTGGCTTCTCGAGCCACTCCCACTTCTCGCTTGCCTTCGGCCGGACTTTTCGTTCGACGCCCTCCGCCTGGCGGAACGCCCAGACGGCCTGACGGCCCCCGCAGGATTTTGATATCGGTCGCGGTCCTCTCAGGATAGAAGAGGACATGTCGCGAACATTGTGTCCTCAGGGTACCCTCGCCTTGGTCCTCGCTTTCTCTCTTGCGGCGCGCGCCTCGCCGCAGGCGCCGGCCGAAGCACCCGAACCGACCCTCGCGGCAGGAGCGGCCCGCCTGGGCGCCGGGGATCCCGAAGGGGCCAAACGCATCCTCGAACAGGTCGTGACCAAGGACCCGAAGAGCGGCCGCGCCTGGCGCACCCTCGGGGTTGCCTACCATCGGCTGAAGGACTTCGATCGGGAGATCGATGCCTTGCAGCACTCGCTCGATGTCGATCCGGCGTGGCCTTCGCCGTTATTCACTCTCGGAGTTGCATGCGCGGCCAAGGGGGACAAGGACCGGGCTTTCGAATGGCTCGGCAAGGCGAAGGCCACCGGCAAGATCGATATGACCCAGATGGAGGCGGCGCCCGAGTTCGCGCCCTTCAAGGCGGACCCGCGCTTTCGCGCCCTGGAGCCCACTCCTTCGGACTTCGCGAATCCCTTCGTCGAGCCGGCAACGGTTCTGCGCGAATGGGATGGCGAGGCCTCGAACGATCAATTCGGTTGGATCGCGCGCAATCTCGGGGACGTCGACGGCGACGGGATCCCCGACATCGTGACCTCCGCGCCGACCAGGAACGTCGGAGGAGCCAGTGCCGGACGCATCTACGTCTACTCCACGAAGACCGGAAAGCTACTTTGGACGGCCGACGGGAAACCCGGCGATCAGCTGGGCAACGGCATCGAGGGCTCCGGGGACACCAATCGCGATGGGATTCCCGACGTGATCGCGGGCGCCCCGGGGGGCGGCTATGCCAGGGTCTATTCGGGCCGGGATGGACGCGTACTCCTGAACCTTCAGGCGGAAGCCGCGGCGCATCAGTTCGGCCAGCATGCCGCGGGAGTGGGCGATATCGATCACGACGGGTGCGCCGACGTGATCGTGGGCGCGCCGGGGAACCGCACGGGCGGATCGGGTGCGGGGCGGGCTTACGTCTTCTCCGGCCTGACGGGCAAAGCCCTGCTCACCCTGACCGGCGAGCACGAAGGCGATGCGTTCGGGAGCGCGGTCGCCGGGTACTCGGACAAGTCGC
>CAZYEA010000109.1:0-2121 GCA_964646485.1 uncultured Acidobacteriota bacterium | reverse complement strand
GCACCTTCCTTCTGGTGGGCGCGCCCGGCGCGGGCCACGGGGGGCGGGTCTCGGTCTATCGCGGTCTCGAGACGGCGCCCGCCTTCGTCATCGAGGCGGACAGCACCGGGGCTGCGCTTGGAGGCATGTTCCTGGCCGTGCCGGGCGATGTCGATGGCGACCGCGTGCCTGACGTGTACGCCTCGGATTGGAACAACAACGCGAGAGGGCCATCGACCGGGCGCGTGTACGTTCATTCGGGGCGCGATGGGAAGCGCCTGCTGACCCTGACCGGAGAAACCGCGGGTGA
This sequence comes from uncultured Acidobacteriota bacterium, assembly GCA_964646485.1. GTDB lineage: Bacteria > Acidobacteriota > Vicinamibacteria > Fen-336 > JAGNNV01 > JAGNNV01. The sequence continues at coordinate 1,832 of CAZYEA010000109.1, read as the reverse complement.
AGGCTTCGGAACGAGCCCGTCCGTGGCGGGTGATGTCGACGGCGATGGGCACGCCGACCTGATCGTCGGGGCCTGGCAGTACAGCGGCGCCGCGGTGGGCGCGGGCCGCGCGTACCTGCACTCCGGCAAGGACGGACGCCTCATCAAGACCTTCACCTCCAGGACGCCCGGCGACGCCTTCGGGTTCGACGCCGTCACCATGGGCGACATCGACGGAGACGGAATGTCGGATTTCCTGATCACCGCGGCGTGGAGTGGCGTGCACGGCTTCCACTCGGGCCGCGTGTTCATTGTCTCGAGCGGAGTCAGGCCGCGCGCAGAGGTTCGCCCCACGGCTCACCGATGAGCCTGGCCTCGCCATGGCGGCGCCGGTTAGTCCGGCGCGGCCGGCCGCGGTGCGAAATCAGTTCGCGGCCTGGGGGATGAACGCGATCGGCACGATAGGCTTGTCGATGGCTTCGCGGGGGCCGATGGTGATCTGCAGAGCGTCCTCGATGGAGCCCACGAGGTGGAAGGTCAGGTCCTTCCGCACGTTCTCGGGCAGCTCTTCCTTCACCTGCTTCTCGTTCCGCTTGGGCAGGAGGATTTCCTTCATGCCCAGGCGATGCGCGGCCAGGACCTTCTCCTTGATGCCGCCCACGGGCAGGATGCGGCCGGAGAGGGTGATCTCACCGGTCATGGCGAGGCCCTTCTTCACCGGACGCCCGAGCAGCAGGGACACAATCGCGGTGACGAGGGTTATGCCCGCGGAGGGACCATCCTTGGGAATGGCGCCCTCGGGCACGTGCAGGTGGATGTCCACCCGTTCGAAGAACGAGTCCTCGATGCCCAAACGGCGCGCGTTCGAGCGCACCCACGACAAGGCCGCGGTGGCGCTCTCCTTCATGACGTCGCCGAGCTGGCCGGTGATGGTGAGGCCTTTCTCGCCCCACATCTGCGAGGCTTCGATGAAGAGCACATCGCCCCCGGAAGGCGTCCAGGACAAACCGAGCGCGACCCCGGGAATGAGCGCCCGCTCCTCGATCTCGCCCTTCTCGAAGAAGGGGGCGCCGAGGAACTCCTCGACCTTCTCCGGAGTGATGGCGATGATCTCGGTGGTGCCTTCCGCCCGCTTCCTGGCCACCTTGCGGATGATGCTCGCGGTCTCGCGCTCGACGTTGCGGAGGCCCGCTTCCCGCGTGTACTCGCGGATCAGCTTGGTGATGGAATCGTCGCCGAAAGCGATCTGCTCCGGAGTCAGCCCGTGGTTCTCGAGCTGCTTCGGGATGATGTGGCGGCGGACGATCTGGTTCTTCTCCTCCTCGGTGTAGCCGGCGAGGCGGATAACCTCCATACGGTCGCGCAGGGCGGGCGGGATGGTGTCCAGCACGTTCGCGGTGGTGATGAAGACGATCTCCGAGAGGTCGAAGGCGACATCAAGGTAGTGATCCTTGAAGCTGTTGTTCTGCTCGGGGTCGAGGACTTCGAGCAACGCCGCCGCGGGGTCGCCGCGGAAGTCGTGGCCGAGCTTGTCCACTTCGTCGAGCATGAACACCGGGTTCTTGCTCTCGCAGCGGCGCAGGCCCTGGATGATCTGCCCGGGAAGGGCGCCGATGTAGGTGCGGCGATGGCCGCGGATCTCGGCCTCGTCGCGCATGCCGCCGAAGGACATCCGGTGGAACTTGCGGCCCATGGCCGAGGCGATGGACTTTCCGAGTGAGGTCTTGCCCACGCCGGGAGGGCCGACGAAGCAGAGGATCGGACCCTTGACGTCAGGCTTCATCTTCTTGACCGCGAGGTACTCGAGGATGCGGTCCTTGACCTTCTCCAGGCCGTAGTGGTCGGCGTCGAGG
>CAZYEA010000108.1:0-14440 GCA_964646485.1 uncultured Acidobacteriota bacterium | reverse complement strand
GTGCGCCTCTTGAAGTGCCTCGGCGATCTCCCCGGCCACGCGCAAGGCCTCGGGCAAGGGCATGCGGCCCTTCTGGAGCCGCTGCTGCAAGGTCTCGCCCGCGATGAACTCCATCACCAGGAACGCGGTGTCCTGCTGCTCTCCCATCTCGTAGACCTTGCAGATGTAGGGATGGTCGAGGGCGGCCGCGGCCAGGGCCTCGAGTCGGAGCCGCTCGCGCAGAACGGGGTCAGCGCTCAGCCCGGGCGGCAGGATCTTGATCGCGACCTGCCGTGCGAGCCGCGGATCGCGGGCGCGATAGACCACACCCATCCCGCCCTCGCCCGCGGGCGCGAGGATTTCGTAAGGACCAAGGCGGCTGCCGGGGGTGAGATTCAAGCGAGTGCGAGGACTTTACCCCTCGGCTCGCGGGACCGAAGTCCCCGACCGACCCCGCGCCCCTATTCGTAGCGCAGGGCGAGGAGCGGGTCGATCAGGCTGGCCCGGCGCGCGGGAATGAAACCCGCGGCGACGGAGACGAAGCTCAGAAGCGCCACCGTGGCGATCGCGATCGCGGGGTCGTGAGCCTGGACGCCATAGAGCTGGGAGGACACGTAGCGACCGAGGCCGAGGGCAATGGGAACCCCCGCGGCGAGGCCGATGGCGAGGAGCACGAGCACTTCGCGCATGACCAGGCCGGTGACCGTGCTCGGCTGCGCGCCGAGGGCGAGGCGGATGCCCAGCTCCTTGCGGCGCCGGACCACCACGAAGGCCATGACCCCATAGAGCCCGATGGTGGCGAGGAGGGTGGCGAGCACACCGAAGCCCGCGGACAGCATGGCGATCAGCCGGTCGGTGAGCAGGGTCTCGTCGAGCTGGCCTTCCACGGTCTTGAGGTCGTACACCGGAATCGAGGCGTCCATGCTCCGGACTTCGTTTCGCAGCATGGTGAACGCCGCGTTCGAAGGCGTGGTGGTTCGAACGTAGAGCACCGCGTTGTTCTTGCCCCAGTTGGGAATGAACACCTGCCGGCGCACGCCCTCGCGCGGGCCTTCGTAGAGCGAGTCCGCGGTCACGCCCACGACCTCGATGTTGAGCTTCGACTTCGGCCCGCCGCCCCACCCGAGGTGCTTTCCGATGGCGCTCTTGCCCGGGAAGAAATGTTCGGCGAACTTGCGGTTCACGATGGCGACCATGGGGGTCGAATTGTCGTCGGCTTCCTTGTGCGCGTCCGCTTCGGTGAAGTCGCGCCCTTCGAGGATGGGAGTCTTGAGGGTCTTGAAGTACCCAGGCGACACCGCGTTCATGAAGGCCTGCATGTCCTCGCCGTCCTTGGCCTCGTGGCCTTCCACCGCCATGGAGCTGTCCCACTCGTCGCCCGCGAGAATCGCCACCGCGGCGAGGGAGGCCGACTGCACTCCGGGCAGCGCGGCCAGCCGCTCGCGCAGGGAGCGGTAGAAGATGCTGGCGCGCTCGTCGTCGTATCCGCTGAGCGCGGGGGAGAGCTGGAAGGTGATGAGGTTGTCGAGCTGAACTCCGGTGTCCGCGGTCTTGAGATTCTGCAGGCTGCTGACGAAGAGGCCGGCTCCGAAGAGCAGGAGGAAGCTGAGCGCCACCTGCGCGGTCACCAGACCCTTGCGCAGGAAGAGCGATCCGCCCGTGCCTGCGATGGAGCCCACGGTGTCCTTGAGGGTGGTCCAGGGATCGGGGCGACTCGCGCGCAGCGCGGGGACGAGGCCGAACACGACACCGGTGATCAGGGTGAGGACAAAAGTGAAGGCGAGGATGCGCAGGTCGGGCGAAGGAGTCACCAGAAGAGGCTGACTCTGTTGAGGAAGGAGGGTCAGCAGGCCGCGGGTCAGGAAGAACGCGATCCCGACCCCGAGCACGCCGCCCAGGAAGGAGAGCACCAGGCTCTCGGCCAGGAGCTGGCGCACGAGCTGGGTGCGCGTGGCTCCAAGCGAAATGCGGAGAGCGATCTCCTTCTGCCGCATCAGGCCGCGGGCGATGAGCAGGTTCGCGACATTGGCGCAGGCGATCAGCAGCACCAGGCCGACCATGCACATCAGGACCACGAGGGCGGTGGAGAAGTCGTTGCGCAGGCCGGAATAGCCGATGGCCGCGTTTGCGAGGAGAAGCTTCCCCTTCATGAACTCGGTGCGGGAATAGGCCGACCAGTCCTTGGCGGCCTCGAGGGTCATCTCGTAGGTGCGGATCTGGGTGAAGAGGGTCTGGAGCGCGGGTTGCGCGGACTCGACGGTGTAGCCGGGCTTGAGCCGCGCGAAGACCTGAACCCACCGGGCCCTTCGGTCCTCCACCTTCAGCCAGCCGAGGGTCGGCATGACCTGTTCCTTCATCTGCACCGGCACCCGCACTTGCGGGGCCTGCGTGGGATCGAGGCCGGCGAAGCCCTGGGCGGACACCCCCACCACGGTCATGGGGTAGTCGTTCACGCGGATGGTGGTTCCGACGACACCGGGGTCGGCGTTGAAGCGGCTCACCCAGTAGGGATGGCTCAAGACAACTACGGGATGTCCGCCCTTGGTCTTGTCGTCCTCCGGACTGAACACCCGGCCCGCGGCTGCCTTCACGCCCAGTAGGGAGAAGTAGTTGCCCGAGACGAGCTCGGCCTGGACACGCTCGGTCTGATTTCCCACCGCGAGGGAGATGGGCACGAGGCGACGGCAGAGGACATCGGCGAAAGGCTCGGCTTTCTGCTGCAGGTCCTGGAACAGGGGATAGGAGTTCATCCGGTCACCCATGTTGCTGCCCATGTTGCTCGCGCGCTGGTAGACCATGACCAGCTGTTCAGGAGATTGAACGGGGAGCTTGCGCAGGAGGATCTGGTCGATCAGGGTGAAGATCGCGGTGTTGGCGCCGATTCCGAGGGCGAGCGACAGGATGGCGACCGAGGCGAAGAGCGGGCTGCGACGCAGGCCGCGCAGGGCATAGCGGAGGTTGGCGAGGGTGGTGCTCATTGTGAAATAGACGTTCGGAACCGGGCCCGGGTTAGCCGCCCGGACCCATTTGCTGGGGAGAGAAGGCCAGGGCTAATGAGGCCAGAGCCAGCCGAAGGTACCCGCGGTGAGGAGGGCGTAGATCAGGCCGTCCACCGTCGACTTGATGGTGATCGACCAGCTTCGGTAGTACCAGATCGACATCTGCCACAGCGCGGCGGTGTAGCCGAGGAATACGGTGGTCCCGACCAGCTGAAACACCTTGAGATAAGGAGTGCCGGGGGCCAGCTCCCGGCTGCCGAGGTACGCACCGAAGACTCCCATCACCACGATGTAGGCGAACCACATGCCCAGATTCCGTCCCATGGACATGACGCCGTTCGGCATGACCGTCATGACGAGCACCGGTCCCTGCTTCATCTTTTCCGCGAATTCGGGGGTGCCCATGTCCTTCATGTCCTTTGCGCGAGGCATGAAGTAATCGCCGGGGGGAATCGCGAACGGCCGCAGGGCGTCGAGCACTTTGTCCTGGTCGGCGAGCTTGGGGTAATCACTCTTGTGCCAGGGCGAGGCCATGTGAATGATCGAGCTGGCGACGAAGACGATCACCGACGAAACCAGGATGGGAATCCACAACGACGCGAGTGTCACCACAGGGGGCTCCTTGGAGAGGTTCCCGGCATCTTACGCGGCCCGGTGTTCGGAATCTCCTAGAATCAGCGCGCTCAACGATTGGAGGCGCCATGAAATGGATGGGGGCGGTGGGTGTGGGTTGCGTTCTCTGGGCTTCCACGGCCGGCGCCGCGCCCGCGCCGTGGCTGGAGATCAGGAGTCAACACTTCACGATTGTTTCGAATTCAGGCGAGAAGGAGGCGCGACGCACGGCCTGGCAGTTCGAGCAGGTTCGCCAGGCTCTTCGCATCATCTGGCCCTGGGCCGCCGTGGATGGGGGCCGCCCGATTACCGTTTTTGCCGTTCGGGATGAGAACACCCTGAAGACGCTCGGACCCCAGTACTGGGAGGGCAAGCGCTATCGGCCCACGTCCTTCTGGGTGGGTGACAGCGACCGGACGTACATCGCCCTGCGAACCGACCTCGCAGAGCCGAGCGATGTGGGCGAGAACCCCTACCAGACCGCCTACTGGTGTTATGTCAGCGCCGTCCTTAACCGCTCGATGCCGGTCAGGATCCCCGAGTGGTACGGGCGGGGGCTCGCCGAGGTCATGAGCAACACCATCGTTCGCGACAAGGAACTGCACGTTGGCCGCCTCATGAACAACCACTTGAATACCCTGCGCCAGAGCTCACTCATTCCCCTCGACGAGTTCCTCGCCGCCGACCGCGGATCGAAGTACCTCACCCGCGAACCCGACTCGTGGCAGTTCGAGTCACAAGCCTGGGCGTTCGTGCACTACATCATGTTTGGCGACCGAGGAGTGCACAACTCGAAGGTAAACCGGTTCAACCAGCTCCTCGCCGGCGGCTCGAAGGCGGACGTCGCGATGAAAGAGGCCTTCGGGCCCGACATGTCGCCATACCACGCGGGCATGCGCGAGTACGTCCGGAAGGAGATCTTCATGTACGGGCGGATCGCGGTGTCGGTCGAAGTGAAACCCGAGGGCTTCAGTTCACGCCTGCTGCCCGCGTCGGAAGCGTCGCAGCATCGAGCTCGCGTTCTCGTGGCCATGGGTCGTCCGGCGGAGGCCCGGGCGGAGACCGCGGCGGCCGCGGTCGCCGATCCGAAGAGTCCCGTGCCCTCGGAAATCGAAGGGTCTCTGCTCGACGGAGAAGGGAAGCCCGAGGAGGCGCGCGCGGCCTATGAAAAGGCGGCGGCCCTTTCGTCGAAGGACCCGCATGTCTATTACCGGCTCGCTCAACTGACTCGCCCGTCCGGCTCCGCGGATCGAGTGACGAGCGAGAGGATCGCGAGCTTCCTGGAGACAGCCATCGAGCTCGAGCCTGGCTTTGCAAACGCGCTCTCCTTTCTTGCCGAGGTGCAGTCGGACCTCGGAAAGCCCGAGGCCGCTATCGAGCTGGCGAGGAAGGCAGTCACGGCCGAGCCCAACGTGACCTACCACCGGCTGGCGCTCGCCCGCGCCCTGTGGAACTCCCAACGGCCCGATGAAGCGATCGACGCCGCGCAACGAGCGCTTTCGGTAGCCGACGACGATGCCGAACGGGGGAACGCTCAGCGGTTTCTTGATTTCGCCGCGAAGGCGCCGCGGCCCGGCCCGCGGCCGCGTCCGGAGAGCACTCCCCAGGCTTCGCCCGCCGGCCGGAACGGGGGCGCCTCGCTCTCGGCGATCTCGAACTCCTCGTCCACGCTGACCATCGACGGAGAGCCGCCGGAGGTACAGGCGATCCTTCGCCGATGCGTCATCGAGGATGTTGCCGAAGCGTGCGTCCTGGCCGCCCCCGTCCTCGATCGGATGTGCCGCAGGGCCGACGGGTACGCCTGCCGCACGCTCGGTTCCTATCATGACCGCGGGCACGGTGTGCCGATGGACAAGACGAAGGCGGCGAGCGCGTATCAGATTGGGTGTGCCCAGGGGAAGGATCCGGCGAGTTGCGCGCGCTACGCCGTCCTTCAGACCCAGGGTCTTGGGGGAATAGCGAAGGATTCCGTGACCGGGATGGCCGCCCTCCAAAGGCTCTGCGAGGCGAAAGTCGACGACGCCTGCCTGGGCTGGGGCCTTCTCCTCACCACCGACTATGGATGGCGGGATTTCCCGAAGGCCCGGAGCCTGTTCAAGGCCTCCTGTGAAGGCGGCAATCAGGAAGGGTGTCGCTTGTTGAAGACGGTGACGCCGCGATAGGGCGCCATCACTTGGTAAGGCGTCAACGTGTCCGAGACCTCGACCATCGGCTGGCTCCTCGATTCCGACCCTTCGATCCGCTTTCAGACCCTGCGGGACCTCGAAGATGCGCCGGCCGAGGTCGTTTCCGCTGAGCGCTCGCGCGTCGCCCGGGAAGGGTGGGGCGCTCGGCTCCTCGCGCGTCAAACCCCGGACGGGAACTTCGGCGATGGTGTCGCTACTCCGCGTTGGCGGTCGAACCTCTACACCCTCCTTCTCCTCCGGCACCTGGGAGTGGATCCGCGGAGCGAGCCGGTCCTCGAGGCTATAGCCCTCGTGCGCGACCGGGTCGACTGGGGCGAGGAGTGGGGCCACGCCCCCTTCTTCGAGGGCGAGGTCGAGCCCTGCATCAACGGTGGCGTTCTGGCTCTCGGGGCCTATTTCGGCGAAGCGAGCGATCGACTCCTGAGCCGTCTCCTGAGCGAACAGCTCGAAGACGGAGGCTGGAACTGCGAGGCCGAGAGGGGCTCGACGCGTTCCTCGTTCCACACCACGATCTGCGTCCTCGAAGGACTGCTCGAGTACGAAAGAGCCAGGGGCGTTCAACCAGCGGTGACACGGGCGCGGACGCGCGGACAGGAGTACCTGCTCGAGCGACGGCTCCTTCGCAGGTTGTCCACGGGCGAACTGATCTCGCCCAGGAAAGGCAGCAAGCCCACGCCGTCGTGGGCGAGCTTCACTTTTCCGCCGATGTGGCAATACGACGCGCTGAGGGCCCTCGACTACCTGCGGAGCGCGGGCGCCAGGCCCGACGAACGCACCGCCGAGGCGGTGGCCCTGGTCGCCTCGCGAAGCCAGCCGGATGGCCGCTGGCTGCTCGATCAATCTCCCCGTGACGTGTTCGATGGCGACCTCGAGGGCGGCCCCGGCGAGCCGAGCCGCTGGATCACACTTCGGGCCCTGAGGGTCTTGCGGTGGCACTCCCCTGAACGCTCCTTTGGTCCGTGAGTCAGGACGGCTCGCCCGAACTCAGCGACGAGCCGTGACCCCGGCGCTCGCCGAGGTGCGGATCGCGTCCATCAGCTGATCGAGCTGATCGCCGGTCAGGGGAACCGGCGGCATGATGGCGGAGGAGCGCAAGGCGCGGGGATTCGCCACCCATTCACGCAGGACCTCTTCCGTCCAGCTCTTCGCGAGCGGTGCGGTGTTTGGATAGAACACGGTCAGGAGGCCGGAGAGATTGGGGCCGTCTCGCCCTTTGCCGAGCGGGCCAAGGCGGGTGAGCATGCGATGGCAGCCTCCGCACTTCTCGTCGAAGGTCGACGGAGCCTTTGCACCCTCGCGCGCGAACTGCACCCGGTACTCCTCCTCGATTGTTCCGCGCGAAGCCTGGTTCAGGAGGAAGGCGATGATTCCCTCGGTCTGGGGGCGATCGAAGCCGAACGCCGGCATGTTCTCGACCGGCGTCTCGATCGACGTCACGAGGGCCGCCTGCTCTCTCTGCCACACCAGACCATCGAGGTTGGTCGCGAGCCCCGTCCCCCGGCCATCGATCACGTGGCAACGCCGGCAGGCCAGGGTCTCAACCAGGACGCGTCCTTCGCTGACCGCAGGACCTCGGGCGAGTACGTGCTCGGCCGCGCGCCCGCTGAGCAGACGCGCGTGGGCGAGGGCGCGGCGCGCCGCGGTGGGCTGCCCGCGATGGCAGTCGGCGCACCCTCCCGCCTCCACGTAGTGGGGGGCATGACAGTCGAGGCAGCGCGTGCTTCGCTCGGCCACGGGCGCGCCTCTGACGCACCCCAGAAGCAGAGCCGCCGTCGCGATCAGAAGGGAGAGACGAAACTCCAATTCGGCCCCCGCATGAAGAGGCCCACCATGCTCAGCGCGACCACGAACGCGCAAGCGGCAAGGACCAGAGTGTCGACGAGGCGATGCGCAGGAGGGAACCACAATGCTCGATCCAGTTCCGGAGCGGGCAGCCACGGAAGGGCGACGAGCAGCGCCACGATGGCAAGGGCCAGGTAGATCGCGCTCGTGCCGTAGCTCACGAGCTCCTGAATCCACAGCAGGAACCACGCGGACTTCGCGGGATTCGGGGCTTGAGCGGGGTCGGCCGGGAGGTCGAGAGGCGCTGCCACGAAGAAGGCGGCGACCACGAGAACCACGGTGCAGGCCATGAACCCGCGCGTCACCACACGGAAGAGATGAGGTGTTGCGCTCACGTATGCCCGGCTGTCCTGGTAAGGGAGCAGTCCGTGCTGTCTGCGGATGATGAAGAAATGCAGCATCGACAGTCCGAGCATGGCCAGCGGAACCATCACCACGTGCAGCGCGTAGAAGCGGAGCAGGGACAGCGGGCCGAAGACGGTGTCAGGCACCAGCACCGACCGGAGGGCCTCGCCCCCAGGCAGGGCGCGCAGGAGTTCCATTCCCGTCTGGGTGGCCCAGTAGCCAAGCTGGTCGGCCGGCAGCAGGTAACCGGTGTAAGCCGCGAAGACGGAGAGGAAGAGCAGCAGGCACCCGACCATCCAGTTGAGCCGTTTCGGGCGCTTGAAGGCCCCGGTTAGGATGACGCGCAGTGCATGCAACGACACCAGCACCAGCAGGGCATGCGAGGAGAGCCGGTGCAGGTTTCGCACATAGGCGCCGCCCCAGACCGAGGTCTCGAGAAACTGGATCGAGCCGTGCGCCCGCTCCGGTGAGGGTGAGTAGTAGAAGAGAAGAAGCCCTCCGCTGCCGAGGAGTATCAGCAGGGTGGTGACGGCGAGCCCGCCGAGACCAAACGTGTAACTCAGGCGCAGGTTGTCCCTCAAGACCCGCCTAGGGAAGAGGTGCTTCAGGAGCGCGGTCAGCATTACTCCTCCGAGGCCCTGACCCTGAGCACTCCGTCGCGCTCGTCGACCGCGAGCTCGCTCATCCCTCGCGGCGCCGGCCCCCTCACGACCTCTCCATTCGACTTGAATCGGCTGCCGTGACAGGGGCACGCGAAGCCATCCGCGGTGGCGTTCACGGTGCAGCCGAGGTGCGGGCATTTAAGGTCGAGGGCTTTCACCGTCCCGCCGGCTCTCACCACCGCGCAGCGCTGCCGGGGGAGCACGAGGGCGCCCTCGGGGGGCACTTCCGAGGCCCGCAGCGTGACCTCTCCCCGCGCAGCGCGGGCGCCCCTTGGGGTGAGGAAGCGCCAGAGGGCCGATCCTCCCAACAGGGAGACGATCAGCGCTTGGAGGGCGGATCTTCGTGATCGAGCAGGTTCTGCCATTGTTTCAGGTACTGACGCACGAACTCCGGCGTCTTGCGATTCATGAGGGTGTGGCGATCCCTGGGGAAGAAGGAGCCGTTCACCACCCTCTGCCCGGCCTGACTCCAGAACGACCGGAGCGCCAGGCCGTCTTTCTCGAGCAGATGGAGGCGGTCGTCATCTCCCTCCAGCAGGTAGCGGCGCGGCGAGTCATGACAGCCGCTGCAGGTGACGCTGCCCCGCCTGATGGTGTGGGGCGAGAAGGCCTTCCATTCCGCCGCGAGCAGCTTGTTCTCCATCCCGCGCGCGGGGTCGGTCGCGAACACAATGAACTGAGGCCGAATAGGCGAGACCAGACCCCGAAGGTTCAAGCCCAGCGGAGGCGCGTCCTGCCGCCTCAGATACGCGCTCTTCTTCCACGGCCCGAGCGAGGGAAGGGCGGAGAAGGCTTCCTGTTGCGCGGGAGTCCTGGGTTGGATCAGGAACGTGCCGTACTCCTGCGGTGCCCAGGCGGCGTGGCAGGCCACGCACTCCATCTTCGTCATGTGTCCGTCGATGGCGTGCTCCGGCACGGTGCGCGACGGATGCGGATGGCAATCGACGCACGTTCGGGTTCCGCCCTGCCCCCCGTGAAGCGCCCTCATCGAGTGACAGTCCGCGCACATCATCCCGCGCTCGCGATGGACGTCCGGGAGCATCTTCAGGATCGGCTCGCCGTTTTCAACCGCGCCGCGCCGGTAACGGGCGTGGTCTTCGCGGGGCGCGCGGCCGTAGTAGTCCCAGCCCACGAAGTAACCGCGATGGCAGCCGAGGCAGGCCTCATCCTTCGGCTTGCCGACCGGGTGGGCCGCCTCGCCATGACAGTCCGCGCAGGCCGACACGTGGCAGCCGCCGCACGAGGCCTCGAAGAAGCGCTCGCCCTCCGCCGCGCCGAAGGCGCGATGCGCGAAGGCGCGCTCGGTCTCGCGGGTCGACATCGGCCCGGAGAGCGCCCCGCGCGCAGCCTTATGGCAGCCGAGGCACCGGGCCTCGGAGTCTGCAGCCGAAGCCTCGCTACCGCTGAGCAGCGAGAAGGCGGCGATGAAGAGGATCCTGCAAAGCCTCATAATCGAGTTTCTTGAGGTAGATGGGGTCTTTGCCCGTCTCATGACAGACGAGGCAGAGGTTGACCGCGAAGACCCGGCGCACTTCGTCGTGCTCCAGGGGACGAGCACCCGCGCGCGTAATCGCGGCGTGAGAGACGACGCGCCCGCCTTCCATGCCGAGGAAACCGTCGAGCGCCTTCTTGTCGTTCTTCTCGCACAAGAGGGTGCTCTTCACGTTCCCCTCCTCCAGCACGTTCTGGCCGAAGCCCAGGAACGCGGGGTTGCCGTGACACTCCGTACACCCGATCGCCCGGGTGCCCGTGTTGTGGCCGAAGAAGGCCGCGAAACGAAGCTGCGGCTTGCCTTTGTAACGGGCCACCGCTTCGTCCTTCGAGAGCCGGCCGTCCGCTTCGATCACGGTGACGAAGGTCTGGCATCCGGGCGTCACCGGGGAGATGCGGCCACGGGCGTCGAGGGCCAGAGGGAAGGGATAAAGGGTGCGGTAGTCCTCGGTCTCGCTGAACTCGCCGGGCGTTTCGCGGCCCTCCACGAAATCCCAGCCCGCTTTCCGCTTGTCATAGGCGGTGTGGCAGCCATAGCACTGCACGACGCTCTGCGAATGACAGGTCGCGCACGCCATGCGCTCGTGCCCCGCGATGCGATGCTCGGCGGTTCCCGTGATGACCGGGCTCTTCAAGAGCGTGCCCGCTCGCTTGGTGGCGAGGACGACCCCGCCGTCCTTTTCGAAGACGTTCGAGTAGGGCCGGTCCTTCGAGGTGAGGACCATCTTGAACCCGGGTCGGACGCGGAAGCCGTACTGCCGGGACTCGATGAGCGGGCGATCGCTTTCGCGAGTCACGCTCACGAAGCGCGGAGGCTTCTCGCCGCCCCCGTGGCAGTCTTCGCAGCGGACCTCGAGCTGGCCGTGCATGTCGCGGGCGTCGTAGCCCTCGCCCATGATCTCGCGCGAGGTGTGGCAGTCGATGCACTCCATGCCGGCCAGGAAGTGAGCGTCGGCCGCGCTGTGCGAGAAGGAGCGCTCGTCGCTGCCCTTCACCGGGCCGGGCACGCCCCCGCGAGTGGGAACAAGGCCGTTGTTCCCGTCATAGAGCCCCTGATAGGAGAGGGCGTGACGGCCGCTGCGATGATGGCACTGGGCGCAGGCCTGCATGGGGGGCAGGCCCTGCATGGCGTGAGTGGCGCTGCTCGGGCTCTTCCCTCTCATCGTGGGATCGCCCCCGCGGTAGGTGGCCCCCTCGCCATATGAGAAGTGGCACGCGGCGCAGCCCGCGGGGTGACCGGCGCCATCGAGGGCCTCATTCTGCCGGGCCACGTGGCAGCGTGCGCAGAACTTCCGATACAGGTCGCCCGAGATGTGATCGAGCGAGCCCACGCCGGTGTGACTGATCGCTTTGCCGTCGGGTCCAAACGCACGACCCTCGCTTGCTGCGAACACGGTTTCCGGTCTCTCGCCCTCCCAGGTCGCCTGGATCTGGCCGATCATCCCGGTGTTGGTGAACATCTGGCTGGACTTCACGCGTGCGACCTGGTGCTCGTGGCAGGGGCCGCAACCCTTCTCCCATCGGCCGGGGAAGGAGGGATTCGAGAGTCCCAGCAGGCCTTGATGCGCGGCGCCCTTGGCCGCGGCGCTCGCGTCGCCCCCGTGGCAGGACACGCACCCCTCGTGCGACGTCGACGCGGGTTCGATTCCGGCGTGACAACTGACGCACCGTTCCGCGGCCTTTACAGCGGGCCGAACGCAGGCTGGGAAGAGCCACACAGCCACGCAGATCGTGCGCCAGGTCGGGGCAAGGCTCATCACGCCTGGAAGGAACAGCGAAACCGGTGCCACACTCCAAGTGGCGTGGATGGAAGTCTCTACACACGACGGGCGGCAAGTTCTGCGGAGAAGCACCGTCGCTACGCAGGGCTTGCGCAGGGCGCGTGTGCGCGCGAACGGACGCGCGCTTGGAGGGTCGGACGGAGGCTCAGCTCGGAGTCTGAGTTCCGGGCTCGGGGCCGCTCACCACGGGGCTTGCCGCGGCTCCCTCGGTCGGACCGAGCCGCTCACGATCGTGCTGTTCTTCCCAGGCACGCTGGGCGAGCTTTACTTCGCGCCACCACTTGAAATGATGGCTATAGGCGTAAAGCTCGTCCACCGTCCCTGTGACCATGGAGAAGAAGGCCGACTTCTCTTCCGGAAAGACCGCGCCCATGTAGACGTGGACCATGAGGCCCGACACCACGGCACCCACCGCGGCGAAGTGGAGGACGATGGCCCAGCCGATCAGAGCGGGACCGAAGAGCTGAAAGGCCATCACGACGCCGGTCAGCATGACCAGAGGGATCATCGCGTAGATCATGAACGCGAAGACCTTCTGCCCCGCGTTGTAGCTGCCCTGGGGCGGAAGCGGCTCCTGGCTGCGGCCGAGGATGCGGAGGGTGCGAACGATCAGCCAGCGGAAGTCGTCGCGGTCGAGAGCGATCTCCTTCTTCAGCACTTCGGCGCCGAGGTAGGTGCGGAACCCGAAGGTCCCGTAGACCAGGAACACGAAGATCCAGACGAGGCCGAGCATCACGTGGAACTCGATGAGGCCGGCCCGCGATCCGAAGACGCCGTTCACCATCGACACGTACCAGGAGGGAACCACGCGGAAGTAAGGGGAGGAGATAAGGGCGAGGCCGGTCAGCAGTTCGAACAGCCACACGAAGGCGTTGAACCAGTGCAGCAGCATGATGGCGACGTGATGCTTCTTGATCCGGAGCTGAAGCATGGAGGTCGCCTGCTCGGCGCTGAGCGGCGTCGCGGTCAGGGGAATTGCGTCAGTCCTCAAAGTCTTCCTCTCCTTTGGCGAGCTGGTGGAAGAAGGCCACCGCCTGGCCAAGGAACGTGGCGCCCACGGCGAGGACGACCAGGGGCCGAATGGCCTTGCGCCAGAACTCTCCAGAAGTCGGCAGCTGAGGCGGGCGTGGCGGGAAGGCGCGCGCCACCAGGTCGAGGGTCTCGGGCTTTCCGAGGTAGTAGACGTTCGGTCCCACCGCGACCCCGCTCGTCTCCATCCGGCGCGCGCCCTCGGCGTACACGAGTCTGAACACCTCGCTCCCGCGGTCGTCGAGGTCGCCGATGTACTTCGCATGAGCGGTGCAGGTGGCGACGCATACCGGCGTCTCCCCGCGTTCGATCCTGGGCAGGCAGAAGTCGCATTTGTCGACCTTCTTCGTCACCGGGTCGATGTAACGCGCGTCGTAAGGGCACGCGGCCACGCAGAACCCGCACCCGATGCAGACGAGCTTGTCCACACGGACGATGCCGTCAGCACCCTGAGAGGTGGCTCCGGTGGGGCAGGCCTCGGTGCACGGCGGGTGATCGCACTGGTTGCACTGAGCGACCTGAACCGCCGACCGGAGGTTCGGGAACGTTCCCTCGACCTGGGTCTTCCGCACGTGGGTGCGGGCAAACCCCGGGGGCACGCCCCATTCGGCGTTGCAGGCGACGGTGCAGGCCTCGCACCCCACGCACTTGCGGAGGTCGGTGACCATGGCATAGCGGGTCATGGGCGCCTCACACCTTCACCGGACGCACGAAGTTCGTGCGCATGCCCGTCCCGCCCATCAGGGGATCGACCCTCACGCGCGACATGAGGGCCGTATCCGAAGCACCCCGCGAGGAGGCGCGCCGCAGCGAGCGGGACCGCTGACCGAAGCCGTGAACCATGTAGAGGCAGTCGCTCCGGATGCCTTCGGTGACTCTCACCCGGACGCTCAGGCCGCGCACGCCTTCGTCGTTCTCGAGCGTAACGCGGTCTCCGTCGTGAATCTGCAGGTCGGCCGCGGCGCGAGTGTGAATCCACGCTTCGTTCTCCGGCATCAGGGCGTGGAGCGCTTCGTTGTTCTGGGTGCGCGCGAAGGAGTGGACGGGGGAGCGGCCGTAGATGAGGCGCAGGAATCCTTTCGGAGGTTCCTCCACCTTCGTGTAGCGGGGCATCGGGTCGGCGCCGAGGTCCTTCAACTCCTTCGAGAAGAGCTCGATCTTCCCGCTGGCAGTGCCGAAGAGGGGCTCGTCGTCCGGAGTTCGATCCTCGAGGTATGGGCGTCCCGCGAAGGACAGGGCGCCCCGGGCATGAAGCTCGCGAAGATTGATGTCGAGGGGTTCAACCAGGGTCGCGAGGTGCTGCTCGGGGGTGTCCCAGGGGAAGAAAGCCTCGAGGCCGAGGCGCTTCGCGAGCTGCTTCGCGATCCACCAGCCGGGCTTCGACTCGTGGAGCGGTTCGCACACCGGTTGCCGGATCGAAACGAAGGGCCGCTTGACCGAGCCGACGAAGAGCGGAGGATCGTAACGCTCGAGGTAGGTGGCGATGGCCGGCACCAGCACCTCGACCGTGACCT
>CAZYEA010000107.1:0-14546 GCA_964646485.1 uncultured Acidobacteriota bacterium | reverse complement strand
GAAGCTGGAAGAGCGCGGGCTCGCCGTGGTACAACTTCTTGGACGAGTTCGAACTCTCGGGGCTCTCGCGCGACGAGGCCGAGGAGCTGATCCGCACCCCGGTCCAGGGCGTCTTCAGGTTCGAGGACGAGGCGGTCGAGAAGATCCTGAACCTGAGCGACCTCAAGCCCTACCTCATCCAGAAGTTCTGCATCCACGCGGTCAACCACATGATCGAGGAGGGCCGCTCCACCATCGCGGTGCGGGACGTGGTCGCGGTGGAAGCGCTCGTCCTGTCCGACGAGTCCGCCAGCCCCCGAACCGCGGCCGAAGCCCGGAGCGAGCAGCCGACCTACTAGGGAAAGAGAACGGAACCAGATCCAAACATGCGCAATCCATTCATCGCGGGAAGCTGGGTCCGCGGCGACAATTTCTTCGGCCGCACGAACCTCCTGAGGGACATCCTCGAGGGTTCGCGCGATTCCCTCTGGGTCATCGGGGCCCGCCGCATGGGAAAGACGAGCCTGCTCAAAGAGATCGAGGCGCGCACCCAGGCGAGCAAGGAGACCCCGTACCTGGCCCTGTACTGGGATCTGCAGGGCAGCGCCGACGCGCGGGGCCTGGCCGACGGCCTGATCGCAAGCGTCGAGGACAACGAGCACTTCAGGCGAGCCGCCGATGTCGACATCGACGCCATCGAAGACCTCTCCGTCACCGACATGCTGCAGGCGGTGATCCGCCGCGCGGTCCGGTCGGGGTGGAAGACCCTCATCCTCATGGACGAGGGCGAGGAACTCCTCACCGTGGCGCGCAACGATGTGGCCACCCTCGGCCGGCTACGCCGCGTGCTCCAGAAAGGGCCGGAGGTCCGCTCGGTCATCACCGCCACCAGGCGGCTCGCCCGCCTCGACGAGACCGCGGCCCTCGTGACCTCGCCTTTCCTGCACGGCTTCCTCCCCCCCTCCTACCTCACGCCCCTCGAGTCCGAGGAGACGAGCGCCCTGCTGAGCCGCGGGGGGTTCACCGAGGCGGCGATCGGCGCCATCGCGGAGAAAACCGGCAATCAGCCCTTCCTGGTCCAGCTCATCGCCTCCCGCCTGTTCGAGAACAAGGATCTGGACGGCACCCTCGACGTGGTTGCGAACGACGACATGGTGTCGAACTTCTTCTCGGTGGACTTCCAAACCCTCGAGTCGATCGAGCGCAGGATCCTCGAAGAGGTGGCGCGGGAGCGCTCCCTTTCTCCCCTCGACATCGGCGCGGCCCTCTCTTCGCCCGGCGACACCCTCGGCCCCTACCTGCTCGGGCTCGGGCAGATGGGCTACTTGAAGCAGGCGGGCGGCCGATACGCCATCGGAAACTGGTTCTTCGAAACCTGGCTCAGACGGCAGTCCCTGCAGCGCGGGGCCGGGCCCGAGAATCGGCGCTGAAGCAGGAGTGTTTCATGGTGACAGGCGCCAACCGGGTCTTCGAACATGCGGGTCGCGAGTTCCATATCCAGATCGAGGACCTCGCCGCCGGCGACACCGTCGAGGTGCGCGTCTACGACAAGGGCGCGGTGTTGTGGGTGAAGCGCATGCCCTACGCCGAGGCGATCGCGGGAGCGCCGGAGCGCGACGATGCGATCCGCGCGTTCATGGAGAAGACCATCCAGACGGTGAGCGCCGCGATCGCAAAGGGCAAGATCACCTGAGGGCGGAAGGCCCTTCCGCGGCCTTTTGAGCTAGACCTCGCGCAGCAGGTGCCCCATCTTCTTCTTCTTGGTCTCGAGGTAGCGGCGGGAGATGTCGGTGGGCGCGATCTCGATGGGAATGCGCTCGGTGATTTCGAGTCCATAGCCCTCGAGACCGACGAACTTGCGCGGGTTGTTGGTCATCATGCGTAGCTTGACCACCCCGAGCTCCGCGAGGATCTGGGCGCCGATGCCGTAGTCGCGCTGGTCGGCCTTGAAGCCGAGCGACTCGTTCGCCTCGACGGTGTCCTGGCCCTGATCCTGGAGCTGGTAGGCGCGGATCTTGTGCATGAGTCCGATCCCCCGTCCCTCCTGCCGCAGGTAGAGAAGGACGCCCGCGCCCTCCTGGACGATGCGATCCATGGCCGCCTCGAGTTGCTCCCCGCAGTCGCAGCGGCGCGAGCCGAAGATGTCGCCGGTCAGGCATTGCGAGTGGACGCGGACCACCACCGGCTTCCCGTCCCGCACATCGCCGTGAACGAGGGCGATGTGCTGCTCACCGTCCACCACGCTCTCGAAGGCGTGGATACGGAAGGCGCCCGCGCGGGTGGGCAGGTTCGCCTCCGCCATCTTGCGGACGAGACGCTCGTGCTGCATCCGGTACTGGATCAGGTCGCGAATGGTGATGATGCGGATCCCGTGCTCGGCGCAGAAAGCCTCGAGCCGGGGCACCCGGGCCATGGTCCCGTCGGGCGCCATGATCTCGCAGATCACGCCCGCGGGCTGAAGACCGGCGAGACGAGCGAGGTCGACTGCGGCCTCGGTCTGGCCCGCGCGCACCAGCACGCCTCCGTCGCGTGCGCGCAGCGGGAACATGTGCCCAGGACGGGCGAGATCCTCTGGCTTCGTCTTTGGATCGATGGCCGCGAGCACGGTGGTGGCGCGGTCGGAAGCCGAGATTCCCGTGGTCGTCCCCTTCTTCGCCTCGATGGGCACGCAGAAGGCGGTGCCGAACTTCGCCGAGTTCTCGGTGTCCTGCACCATCAAGGGGATCCGCAGCTCATCCAGGCGCTGACCGGTCAGGGGCAGGCAGATGAGGCCGCGGCCGTGGGTGGCCATGAAGTTGATGGTCTCGGAGGTGACCTTCTCGGCGGCGATGGTGAGGTCGCCCTCGTTCTCGCGGTCCTCGTCATCCACGACCACGACCATGCGGCCGGCGCGGATGTCGTCGATGGCGTCTTGGATTCGGGCGAAGGCCACAGGTGCGGTTCCTCGTTCTTTTCGGGGGGCGGCGGGCCGTCCCCGGCCCCGCATGCTACTTGGTGACGAGCTTCTCCACGTACTTGGCGATCATGTCGACCTCGATGTTCACGGGGTCGTGCGCGCGGAGGCGGCCGAGGGTGGTCACGGAGAGGGTATGGGGGATGAGGGCCACACTCACGCGCGTTCCGGAAACTCCGGCGCAGGTCAAGGAGACGCCGTCGATCGCTATCGAGCCCTTCTCCACGCAGTACTTCGCCAGATCAGGAGGGAGATCGAAGGTGATTTCACTGGAGGTCCCGCTCTCACGTATGGACGCGACCGTGGCCACTCCGTCCACATGGCCCTGAACGAAGTGACCGTCGAGGCGGGACGAGAGGCGCAAGGGGCGTTCCAGATTGACCCCCGCCCCAGGGAGCAGGCGCTGGTCGAAGCGTGTGCGCGCCACGGTCTCACGCGCGAGGTCGAAGCGAAGCCGGTCGCCCTCGATCGCGGTGGCGGTCAGACAGCAGCCGTTCACGGCCACGGAGCCGCCGCGGGCGAGGTCGTCGAGGATCCTCTTCGCGCGCAGAACGAGCCGATGCACGTCTCCGTCGGGCGCGCAGGAGACCACCTCACCCATCTCCTCGATGATCCCGGTGAACATGCGTCTACCTTACCTCCCGAAGAGATCCTGGGCGGCGCTCGTAGACCTCGACCTCGATGGCCCCCGTGCCGGGAAGGCCGTAGCGCAGGGTCGGGCAGTCTTCGATCCTCGCCCGCTTCAGGCGAACCGCTTCGGCAAGAGCGCCAGGGTTCGGGCCGCCCACCACGCGCAGGCTCCCCCGACCGCCCAGGACGAGCGGAGCGCGGAAGAGGACCAACTCGTCGAAGACGCGTTCGCGCACGAAGGAGCCCATGACTTCCGACCCGCCTTCGACCAGCACAGACCGCACGCCCCGCTCGAAAAGGGCCCTGAGCGCCGCCTTCAGGGATACCCGGCCATCCCGGCCCTCGACCACGAGCACGGTTGCTCCAAGCGCTTCGAACTGAAGCCGCCGAACCTCGGCGGCCGCAGCGCAGAGAAGAATGAGGGGATGACGGCGGGCCGTCTTCACGAGCCTCGACGAAGTCTTCAGCCTCAAATGCGAGTCGAGCACCACGCGCGTGAAGGGCCGGGCCGTCCGTGGCGCGGGAAGAAGCATGGGATCGTCCTGGATCGCGGTTTCCACTCCCACTAGGACCGCGTCGAAGAGCCGGCGGAGATTTCGGGCGGCGGCGCGCTGCGCGGTCGAAGTGATCCACTTCGACTCCCGGCCCGCCGTAGCCGTGCAGCCGTCGAGAGTCATGCCGGCCTTGAGGGTGATGAAGGGGCGCCCCTGCCTCATCGCGGCATTGAAGTGTCGGGTGAGTCGGGCGGTCTGCGCGGAGCCGACTCCTTCCAGAACCTCGACGCCACCCGCTCGCAACAGCCTGGCCCCCGCGCCCCGCACCGCGGGATTGAGGTCGCGCACGCCGAAGACCACGCGCCTCACCCCCGCCGCGATCAAGCGGGGCGCGCACGCGGGCGTGCGCTTGGCCGGGTGCGGAACACACGGCTCCAGGGTCACATAGGCGGTAGCCCCCCTGGCCCGCGGCCCTGCCATCTCGAGCGCCGAAGCTTCCGCGTGGGGTCCGCCGGCCCGGGAATGAAAGCCCTCTCCGACCACGCGACCACCGCGAACCAGAACACAGCCCACGGCCGGGTTCGGATTCGTCTCGCCCACCCCGCGTTCGGAAAGCTCCAGGGCGCGCCGCATGAAGCGCTCGTCCTGCGCGCGGGCGCCCCCCGGCATCAGCCGAGCAACCCCTCGGCAAACGACGCCGCATCGAAGGGAACGAGGTCCCCGATCGACTCGCCGAGGCCGACGTACCGGATCGGCACCTTCATGGCGGAGACGATCGCCACCGCAATGCCGCCCTTCGCGGTCCCGTCGAGCTTGGTCAGAACCAGCCCGGTGAGGGGAAGCGCGCGGGCGAATTCCTGAGCCTGGGCCAGGCCGTTCGATCCGGTGGTGGCGTCGAGCACGAGAAGGGTCTCGTGGGGGGCGCCTTGCGCTTCACGCGCGGCGATGCGGCCCATCTTCGCGAGTTCGGCCATGAGGTGGGCCTTGTTCTGCAGGCGGCCGGCGGTGTCCACGAGAACGCGGCGCGTGCCCGCAGCCCGGGCCTTGCGCAGCCCGTCAGTGACCACGGAGGCTGGATCCTGGCCCTCGCGCGATTCATGAAACGAAGCGCCCGCGCGATCGGCCCACGTCTTCAACTGGCCCACGGCGGCGGCTCGGAAGGTGTCGGCGGCCACGATCAGGGTGCTCTCCCCGCTGGCCTTGAAGCGGGCCGCGAGTTTCCCGATGGTGGTGGTCTTGCCGACGCCGTTGACGCCCACCACGAAGACGACATGGGGAGTCCCTTCGCTCACCGAGGGACCGGGGATATCGAGGATGGCGCGCACCTTGTCCTTGAGGGACTTTCGAATCAGGGACGGATCGGAGCCGGAGGCGAGATCCCGCCGAACCGCGGCCAGGATCTCCGCCGCGGCGGCGGGGCCGAAGTCCGCGGCTACCAGGGTGTCCTCGAGGGAGTCGAGGGTTTTCGCATCGAGGTTGGCGAGACCCCGGACGAGGTCGGAGACGTCCGTGGTGAGGATGGCGCGCGTGCGCGACAGTCCCTGCTTGAATTGTTCGAGAAGCCCCATGACGCGAGTCTATTTCGGGCCCTTGGGTTCGGACGAACTTCGGGAGGCGGCCAAGCCGCCCCGGGGCCAGGGCTTTAGCGCTGGATTCCCTTCAGCTTCTCCATCGCGCGTCGGCCGGAGGGGCCCGCGGGATCCTTCTTGATGACCTGCTCGAAGGCGGCGCGCGCGTCCTGGAAGCGCCCGGCCTTCACATAGGCGTCGCCCAGCGACACCTGCAAGGCGGTGTTGCCGCTCGCCTCTTTCACCCCGGTTTCGAGCTGGAGGATGGCGGCGTCGGTCTGGCCCAGGATCAGCATGATGTCCGCGATGCTCGCGTAGGAAGCGGCGAGCGTCTTGTTCTTGTTCTGGGCGGCCTGGAACCAGGTCATGGCCTCGTTGTATTCCTTCTCCTCGAAGAAGGCCTGGCCGAGGTTCCACGCGGTCACCTCGGGCGTGGGGCACTGGGGATCGGAGAAGGCCTTCGCCAATTCCGCCTTCCCGTCCGTGCGCTTGCCGAGCCTGAGGAGGGCGATGCCGAGGTCATTCCGGGCGTCCACGTAATCGGGATTGAAGACGAGCGCTTTCTGGGCGGCATCGACCGCCTTCTTGAGGTTGTTGTTCCGGCAGCCCGAATCGTTGGGGCGGCACTTGTCGGCGAGCTGGGAATACGCCACACCGATGCCCTTCATATAGAAGGCGTTCTGCGGGTCCTTCTTGAGCGCGGCCTCCAGTTCGACCAGGGCTCGGTCGGGAAAGCCGTCGCGCAGCAGGCGAACGCCCGCGCCGAAACGGATCTCCGCATCAGCGTCCTGCGCCGAAGCCAGGGGGGCCGCCAGTACGATCAGAGCCATCGCAAAACCGGTTCTCAGCATCAACCCTCCACTAGGACGCGCTCTTGAGGGGCGGTCCGTCGCGACGCGCAGCCACCGCGGCCACTCGGGCCTTGGCCGCAGTGAGGTCTCCTTTGGCCACCGCCCGCGCGAGCGCGTCGACGCATTGTGCATCGAACTTCTTTCCGGACAGAAACTGAAGCCTTGCGACCGCGGCGTCGAAGGTCATGGCCTTCGAATACGGACGGTCGGTGGTCATGGCGTCGAAGGCGTCGGCCACACTCACCATGCGCCCGAGAAGCGGGATCTCGTCCCCCTTGAGCCCCTCGGGGTATCCGCTGCCGTCGTAGTTCTCGTGGTGCTGGAGGCCGGGGCCGGCGAGGGCCTTGAGCTTGGGCACGGCCTCGAGGATCTGCGCGCCCTTGGTCGGGTGCTGCTTCATGATCTCGTATTCATCGTCGGTCAGGGCCGCGGGCTTGCGCAGGATCCGGTGCTGGATGCCGATCTTTCCCACGTCGTGGATGAGGCCCGACAGGTGAACGTTCTCCACCTCGGCGTCGGTCATCCCCATCTCGCGCGCCACCAGGGTCGAATAGAAGGCGACGCGCTCGGAATGGCCGCGGGTGTAGGGATCCTTGGCGTCGATCGCGTTTGCGAGCATGCGCACGGTGCCGATGAACAACTCGCGGTTGGTGTCGGCGGCCTCGCGGATCTCATCGACCGCGCGCTCGATTCGCTCGCCCATGACGTTGAAGGTGTCGGCGAGCACGCCCACCTCGTTCTTCGACTTGACGTCGACCCGGGTCTTGAAGTCGCCGCGGGCGAGCTGAAGGGCGGCGTCCCGCAGGGTGCGGATGGGCTGGGTGATCTCGCGGGAGAGAAGCAGGCCGAGCCCGAGGGCGAGAAGGCTCACGAGGGTCACCACCAGGATGGAATTGCGGCGCATGAAGTTGGCGCCGGCGTAGGCCTTGGCCTCGTCGATCTGCGCGATCACGCCCCAGCCCGAGTCGTCGGGCACGCGGATGAAGGTGCCCAGCATGCTTCGGGTCTGCCCCGAGGCGTCGGTCAGAGTGAACGGCATGGAGGCGGCCGCGCGTCCCGCGGTCTGCACGAACTCCTGGACGATGTCGATCTCCTTCAGGTCGGCGCCGGTCTGCGCGAACTTGGGGTCGGAATGGGCTACGAGCTTGCCGTCGCCGCTGACCACGTAGACGTCGAGGAGACCGCCCTCTCCGGAGAGGCGGGTGAGCCTCACCACCGGCTCGAAGGTGTTGATGGCGATCACCACGGCCTGGGCCGACCCGTTGGGACCGAGCACGGGCTCGGCCGAGATGACCACCGGCTCGGAGAGAGTCGAGGACCACAGGGGCGGCGAGGAGGTCGCCTTCCCCTTGAGGCCGGCGAGGAAGGCGCCTTGAATTCCGTCGGCGAGCGCGGGCTCGGGAAGGGCGAGGCCGGACCTCGCCCCGAAGCCATTGCGGTCCACCACGTTCACGGAGACGAGCGAACTCGATTCCCCGGGAAAGGCCTCGAGGGTGCGGCGCGCGGCCAGGCTGTCGATCCGCTTCTTGTAATCGGCGGGGGCATCGATGGCGAGGCTGGTGGCGAGGGTCTGGACCACGGCGTGGGTCGAATTGCGGAACTGGGCGATCCACTCGGAAAGATGCCGCACCTTCGCCATCTGCAACGAACGCTGATCGAGCTCCAGGTCCGCGCGGGCCTGGTTGACCAGATACCTCGAGGTCAGGACCAGGGGGACGAGCGCGGTCAGGAAGAGAAGCCCGAGCAGGGACCAGAGGATCGAGCCGCGCCCCCCGCGCCCTCCGTCAAGCCTCTTGAGGGCTTCGATCGGCTCCGTGTTGGGCACCCGCGTCCCGCTTCTCAGCTGGTGCCGAGCTTGGCCACGTTGACCGTGCTCGTCGCCGGCACCGCGGTCCCGGCCCCGCCGAGGACCTCGTGCACGATGACCTTGTTCTCCTTGCCCTTGAGGGCGAACTCGCCCATCTCCCGCAATTCGAACTGTCCCTTCACCGCGTCGAAGGTGTTGGGCCCGATGACGATCAGCCCGGGCTTGGCCACGGAACTCTCGAGACGCGAGGCGGTGTTCACGGTATCGCCGAGCACCGTGTACTCGCGCTTGTTGACCGAACCGATTTCGCCCGCCACCGCCTTGCCGGAGTTGATGCCGATGCGGATCTGGAGGAGCGGGCCGGTCTTGCGCTCGGCGTTGAACTCGGCGAGGCGATTGCGCATTTCGATCGCGGTCTTGACCGCGCGAGCGGCGTGATCGGGCATGTCGAGGGGGGCGCCGAACACCGCCATGATGGCGTCGCCGATGTACTTGTCGAGCGTTCCTTCAAACATGAAGATCGCGTCGGTCATGCGGGAGAGGTAGTCGTTCAGGATCAGGGCGATGGCCGAGGGCGTGAGCTTCTCCGACATGCTGGTGAAACCGACGATGTCCGCGAAGAGGACGGTGACCTCGCGAACCTCGGGCTCGCCCAGCTCGAACCCCTGGGAATCGGAAGTCGCGATGATCCGGCTCGCCACCTGGGGGGAGAGGAAGCGTCCCAGGCGTTCACGTTTCTTCTCCTCGAGCGCGATCTTCTCGTTGAGGCGCGAGCGCTCGATGGCCACGGCCGCGAAGTTCGCGAGGGCGGAGAGGAGGTCGAGGTCGTTCTCGGTGAAGGCGTGGGTGAGGGCCGAGGTGTCGAGGTGGATGATCCCGATGACCTCCTCGCGGTTCCACAGGGGCGCCACCATGGCGCTGCGGATCTGGTTGATCCGGATCGAATCGCCGGAGTTGAAGCGGGCGTCGGCGAGGGCGTCGGAGGTGAGGATCGCCACCCGGTCGGAGAGGACGCGCTGGGCGATGGTCTTGGAGATCGTGATCTTCCCGCGATCGTGCGATTTGTGGCGGTACTTCGTGACCTTCGCGGTGAGGGTGCTCGCGTCTTTCTCTTCGCCGGTGAGCATCAGGAAGCCGCGCTCCGCCGGTATCGACTCGAACACGATGTCCATGACCTGTTGCAGGACTTCCTCGACCGGGCGGGAGGCGACCAGGGTCTCGGCCACCCGGGTCAAGACCTTCAGGATCTGGTTGGCGCGGGCGATCTCGGAGAGCGCCGAGGCGGTCTGCCCGGGCTTCGGCTTCGACTCGACGGCGAGGAGTTTGGAGAGGTCGCCGACGCTGCGAACGATGGTGCCCGACGCCTCGATGGGCTCGTCGTCGAAGGCGACTTTGGCCTCGGCGGTCTTGCCGAAGAGGATTTCGAGGCTGCCCAGGCTGAACTTGTCGCCTTCGCGCAAGGGGGCCTGGGTGACCAGATTGCCGTTGATCTTGGTCCCGTTCTTGGAGCCGAGGTCGACGATGCGGACCCCGCCGGGGTCGGCGACGAGCTTGGCGTGCTGCCGCGATATTCCGAAGTCCTTGAGGACCACCTGGCAATCGGGCGCCCGCCCGAGAATCAGTTCGCCGGACGAGAATTCGTGGGTCTTTGGACCAGTCTCATCAGAGTACTTGATGAAGTAGGCGGGCAAGCGTTCCTTAAGCTCCTCGAAATTGCGAGTTCAGTCGCCTAGTGTACTTCCCTTTTGAGTCTGCGCAACATCAGGGCTTCCACCGCGTCCTGCGGTGAAACCCCTTGAACCAGAACCCCTCGAACCTCCCGGGCTATTGGAGTTTCCACGCCCAAACGCTCGCCCAGAAGACAGGCCGCGGAAGTCGTCCGAAAGCCCTCGACCGTTCCCAGGCTCTGGAGGACTTCGGCCGGTTCCTTCCCCTCCGCCACCAACCTCCCGAACTGGAAGTTCCGCGACTGATTGGAGCCGCAGGTGAGCACGAGGTCGCCTAGGCCGGCGAGACCCGCCACCGTCTCCGCCCGTCCTCCCGAGGCGACGGCGAGGCGGGAGATCTCGGCGAGGCCGCGGGTAATGAGGGCGGCCCTGGTGTTCTCGCCGCATCTGAGACCCGCGACCATCCCGGCCGCGATGGCGATGACGTTCTTGAGCGCTCCCGCCATCTCGGCGCCCTGGACGTCATCGGTCTCGTAGACCCGCAGCCGCGGCCCCGAGAAGATGGCCTGAACCTCCCGCGCAAACGCCGGGTTTCTCGAGGCGGCCACGAGTGCGGTCGGCTGTTCGCTCAGAATCTCGCGCGCGAACGAGGGCCCGGTCAGAGCGCAGTAGGGTGCTGCGGGGGCGGCCTCCGCGGCAATCTGCGAGTGCAGCTGGAGCGTCCTGGGATCGATCCCCTTCGCCACCGAGACCACGCTGAGACCGGGCCTGATGGAGTGGACGGCGGTGAGAGCGTCGCGAATGGCGAGCGAGGGAGTGGCAAGGACGGCGAGGTGCGCGCCCTCGAGCGCCCGCTCGACCTCGGTGAGGGCCGGAACTCCCGGCTCGAAGGCGACGCCCTGAAGCGCTTCATGATTGGAGCCGGTGGGAATTTCGGCGGCCTTGAGCGCGCTCCTCGTCCACAGAACGGGCTCGTGGGACAAGCGTCTCAGATGAACCGCCAGCGCGGTTCCGAAAGCCCCCGCCCCCAGCACGGCGATTCTCACTTCCTGGCCCCGAGCTTCGGCTCCACTCCCTGCCTCAGCCGAAGGATGTTGGCGCGATGCTTCACGACCACCATCGACGCGGCGAGAAGTGCGGTAAGAGTCACGACCTTCGGGGCGCCAAGCAGGTACGCACCGAGAGGAAGGCTGAGGCTCGCGACGATGGAAGCGAGGGAGGCGAAGCGGAAGAGGCCGAGGGTCACCGCGAAGACGATCACCGCGATCCCGAGGGCCTTGGGAGCCAGGGGAAGGAAGAGACCGGCGCCCGTGGCCACTCCTTTCCCCCCGCGAAAGCCGAGCCACACCGGATAGAGATGGCCGATGACCGCGAACAGTCCGGCGAGACACACATCCGTCTCGGCCGTTGAAATGGAGCGAACGATCCACACCGTGACCGCGCCCTTGAGCCCATCGAGGACGAGGGCGAGGAGGCCCGGAATCTTCCCCGCCGAACGCAGGACGTTGGTAGCGCCCACGTTGCCGCTTCCCACCGTCCGCACGTCCTTCACTCCGAAGAGCCGCGCCACCAGGAAGCTGAAGGGTATCGACCCGATGGCGTAGCCGAGCAGGGCGAGGGGGGCGAGGTTCACCCCGAGAACCCCACGAGGGCACGGCGAAGAATCTCGAGAGCCGAGTTGCTCGCCTGTTGGATGATCCGCTCGCGGTCGGGCGAGGGGAACACCCGGCGCGTGGAGCGGGAGCCGAGGGACCCTTCAAGCGCGAAGCACACCGTACCCACGGGCTTGAGGGCGCTGCCGCCGGTGGGCCCGGCGATGCCGGTGATGGCGATAGCCAGGTCGGCTTTCGCGGCGGCCAGGGCGCCCTTCGCCATTTCGCGGGCGGTCTCTTCGGAAACGGCGCCGTGAGCGCGCAGAGTGGCCTCGCTCACTCCGAGCTCGTCGCGCTTGGCCTGGTCGGAGTAGGTCACGAAGGCGCGATCGAGAAACGACGAGGCGCCCGCGACGGAAACGAGGCGCGCGGTCACGAGACCCCCGGTGCACGACTCGGCGACCGCGAGCTTGAGGCCGCGCTCCGCGAGGAGGCGCGCCACCACCTGCTCGATCGTCTCGCCGCGCTCGGTGAAGATGCGCGCGCCCAGAACGCCGCGGATCTTCGAGGCGAGGGCCTCGACGCGCTCCTCCGCCTCGAGGTCGCTCGCCCCCGTCCCCACGAGCTGAAGTTCGACCTCGGACGCTCCACCCAGAATGGTGGTCACGGGGTTGGTGAAGCTCTTGTAGACGGGAGCCACGAGTTGCTCGACGTCGCTCTCCCCCATCCCTGCGATCCGGATCACCCGCATCACGATGCGCTCCCCCGAAGCGCGCGCCTCCACCACGGGCAGCACCTCACGTTCGAACAGGGGCAGCATCTCGCGCGGAGGGCCGGGGAGCAGGACCAGGATCTTCCCCCCGCGCTCGATCCATTGGCCGGGGGCGGTGCCTTTCTCGTTAATGAGCAGGCGGCCGCCGTCGAGGCGATCGGCCTGCTTCTCGTTCACGCTCGGCATGGGCCGGTCGAAGCGCTTGAAGCGCTCCTTGAGCCATTCCACATACGAGGCCTCGCGGATCAGCCCGACTCCGAGGGCCGCGGCCGCGCATTCGCGCGTGAGATCGTCCTCGGTCGGGCCGAGGCCGCCGGTGGCGATCACGAGGTCGGCCCGGGACAAAGCCAGTCGGAAGGAGTCGGTGAGAGCCTGCGCGTCATCCGCGATGGTGGTGCGCGCGATCACCTTGCATCCCCGTTCGAGGAGGTAACGGGTCAGGGTGGCCGCGTTCGTCTCCTGCCTACCCGGAACCAGGAGTTCGCTGCCCACGGCCAGAAGTTCAGCCCGCATCGTTCAGATCACCATCAGGAGGCCGCGAAGGACGAGATGGGCGTAGACCCCGGCCATGAGGTCGTCGGCCACGATGCCGATGCCGCCCTTGAGGCGCTCGAACTGGCGCGCCGGCGGAGGCTTCCACACGTCCATCGCGCGAAAGAGGATGAATCCGAGGATCAGCGACTTGGCCGAGAGGGGAATCGCGATCATCGTGACCATCATGCCCGCGATCTCGTCGGCCACGATCAGTCCGGGATCTTTGAGGCCCATCGACCTCGCCACCATGTCGGCGGCGATCATGGAGAGGATGGTGACGACGAGGACCATCGCCACCTGACCAAAGATCCCGAAGAAGGACATGCCCCACACGAAAACGAGGCCCACGGCACTCCCGGCGGTCCCGGGAGCGAAGGGCGAATAGCCGGACCCGAAGCCGGTCGCAAAGACAAGGGCCAGCCGCTGCTTCAAGCTCATAGGGGCGTCATTCTCTCAGGAGGGCGGAGTTTCCATGGCGTGGGCCTCACCGGGCCCGAAGGCGCCCGGAAGGGTCGAGCGGAGCGACGCGGATGACTTCGGTGTGGCTGACCCGGACCCGCCCTTTGCCCCCGCCCGCGGGATGTACATGCTTGCGCTCCGTGTACTGAACATCCACACTGGCTTCGCCCCGGCGCTCGCTCAGGAAGGCCGCGAGTGACGCGGCTTCGGCGATGTCCTCCCGCGCGGCGCGGCGCTCGGTGTTGCGCAGGACCACATGACCGCCGGGCGCGTCCAGCACGTGGAACCAGAGGTCCTCTCGCTTCGCGAGCCGGAACGTGACGTCGTGATTCTCCGCCGCGTTCCGGCCGAAGATCATCTCGAGGCCGCGCGAGGTGAGGTAGCGCGATTTTCGCTCGCCGCCTCGAGTACTCACCGCGACGCCTCGCAACTTCGGATCGAGTTCGCCCAGGGAGCGAAGGCTCGAGGCTTCCGCCAGGGTGGCCCGTGCCGCTTCGAGGTCCGCGAGCACCGCGGCCCGGCGCGCTTCGAAAGCGGCCTTCCGGGCCTCGATGTTCCGTGCGCGCGCGTAGTGGGCGTCGGCGTTCTGAGGAAGGGTGAGCCGCGGCTGGATCCGAACCTCGAGGAAGGCCTGCGCGCCCGTCCGAGGGTCGGGGATGGCGATTCTCTGGGTCTCCCGGCTCGTCGACAAACCCGGCCTCGCTTCGGGAGGGGCCGCGAGCATCGCCTCGGCATGGCGCCTCAGTTCCAAAGGGTCGGGCCACCGGCCACGGTCTCTCTCGAGCGCGGCCTCGAGGCGCATGAGTCTCGCCACCTCCGCTTTCCAATGCGCGAGGGTCGACCGGGTCCGGTCGCCGAAGAGATCGGCGCGGCGCCGGAGAACGTAGAGGCAAGCCCCGGCACGGGCGAAGCCGGACACGGCCACGGACTCCCGGTCCGGTTCGAAGGGCACGAGAGCGGGCGGGGTCTCGGCATTGGTCGCGTCGTCTCCCGGCGGCGGCACCAGAAAGGGGCGAGGGGACAAAGTTCCGTCGAGGATCGCGGCCAACCGCTCGCTCGCCGCATCCGATTCAGGCCAGAACCGGAGCAGGGGAAGCAGTCCCGGGTCTTCGCGGGCGAGGAGAATCCGTCGTTCGTCCCGCGCCGTGGCCCGAACCTGGGCCACAAGTCGAACCCCTTCGCTTGCCCCGGCCGCGACTTCGCGCTCGTGGTCGAGGTCCGAAAGGGCGACGGGCTCCCC
>CAZYEA010000106.1:0-14702 GCA_964646485.1 uncultured Acidobacteriota bacterium | reverse complement strand
TCGGCGACCTCACCGTGTTCGAGAACGTCGAGCTGCCTCTCACCTACCGCGGCAACAGCGCCGCCGAGCGGAAGAAGAGGGCGATGGAGTCCCTCGAGCGCGTGGGCATGGGCCACCGCGCCAAGCACCTTCCGAGCCAGCTCTCGGGCGGTCAGCAGCAGCGGGTCGCGGTCGCCCGGGCCCTCGTGGGCGCCCCCGCCGTCCTCCTCGCCGACGAGCCCACGGGAAACCTCGACTCGAAGAATGGCGACGCGGTCATGGCCCTCATGAAGGAACTCCACGCCGGCGGCGCCACCATCGTCATGGTCACCCATGATCCGCGGTTCGCGCGTTACGCCGACCGCACCATCCACATCTTCGACGGACGCATCGTCGAGGAAGGCGCTGTTCCCGAAAACGCGCAAATCGCCTGAGTCCGCGAAGCTCTCATGACCGGACTCCTGGGCGACCTCCGTCTCGCGTTCCGCCGGGTCCTGAGTAGCCCGGGCCTCACCGCGCTGATCGTGGCCACCTTCGCCCTGGGCATCGGGGCGAACACGGCGGTCTTCTCGCTCTTCGATCAGGTCCTCCTCCGCAGCATGCCGGTGCGGGAGCCGGACCGCCTCGTTCTCATCGATACCCCGGGCCCCAACTCCGGGTTGTTTGAATCGAACAAGGAATTCCCGAGTCCGATCTCCTATCCGATGTTCAAGGACTTCCGGGACAAGTCCGACGTCTTCGAGGGCGTGCTCGCCTACCTGCCGACCGGCATCTTCTTCGGGGTGGACAAGAGCACGGAGCGGGTGAATGCGAGTCTGGTGTCGGGGTCGTACTTCGAAGTCCTCGGACTCCAACCCGCCAAGGGACGCCTCATCTCCTCCGGGGACGACGTCACCATCGGCGGTCATCCGGTGGCGGTGATCTCCTACGACTACTGGCAGCGTCGCTTCGGCGGGGATCCGGCCACCGTGGGGAAGACCGTGCGCATCAACGCGGCGAGCATGGAGATCGTGGGCGTGGCCCCGCCGAACTTCCGCGGCCTCGAAGTCGGGCAGGATGTCCAGGTCTACGTGCCCCTCGCCATGAAGCGCGTGGTGACGCCCACCTGGGATGAACTCGAGTCGCGCCGCGCCATGTTCCTTACTCCGGTGGCGCGCCTCAAGCCCGGGATCACCATCGAGCAGGCGCGGGCCCGCCTCGACGTGCTCTACAAGCAGATCCTGGCCGAGGAAGTGAAGGCCATGACCTCGGCCCGCTACTCCGAGAAATTCCGCGCTCGCTTCGTGCAGAAGTCGATCGTCCTGCGCCCGGGAGGTGCGGGGGCTTCCGGTTTCCGCGAGCAGGCGGAAGCGCCCTTCAAGATCCTCCTCGCGACCGCCGGCCTGGTCCTCTTCATCGGCTGTCTCAACGTCGCGAACCTGCTCCTCACCCGCGCGACCCGGCGTCGCAAAGAGATCGCGGTTCGCCTGTCGCTCGGGGGAACCCGGGCCCGCCTGATTCGCGAGCTCCTGGTCGAAGGGGGCGTGCTCGCAGCGCTTGGTCTGCTCGCGGGTCTCGCGGTCGCGGTGGTGGGAGGTCAGCTTCTGGTGAGTACGCTCCCCGATCCCGAGGCGCGCGCCCTCCTCACCTTCTCTCTCGATGCGCGGGTGATGGGCTTCGCCTCGCTGCTCGCCTTCCTGGGCGTGCTGGTCTCGACCGTGGTGCCCGCGCTGCAGGGCACGCGGGTGGCGCTCACTCCGTCCCTGCGGGAGGGGAGCGGCGCCACCGCCGCGGGCGGCCGACGGACCCGAAACGCTCTGGTGATCGGCCAGCTCGCCTTGTCCTTGTCCCTCCTCGTCGGCGCCGGCCTGCTCGCGCGTTCCTTGTTCAACCTGGCGAGCCGCCCCGTGGGCTTTGACACCGAGCACATCGTCACCTTCGCGCTCAACCCATCGCTTGCAGGGTACGACGAGGCGCAAAAGCGAACCCTGTTCGACCGCGTGACCCAGGAGATCGCGGCGCAGCCGAACGTGGCCGCGGTGGGCCTCTCCGACAACAGCCTGCTCACCAACAGCAACTCGTCGAGCACCATCAAGATTCCCGGGTACACACCCGCCGAGCAGGAAGACATGAATCCCTTGTGGCTGCAGGTGAGCCCGGGCTTCTTCAACACCATAAAGGCCACCCTGATCGAGGGCCGCGGGATCGAGGAACGGGACGGCCAGGGGGCGCCTCTGGTCGCGGTCGTGAACGAGTCCTTCGCGAAGCACTACTTCAAGGGCAAGAGTGCCGTGGGTCAGCGTTTCGGGTACAACCGGGGCGAGGACTACGGTTTCGAGATCGTGGGTGTGGTGAAGGACATCCGCATGTCGTCGGTCAACGAGCAGGAAGGCCGCCGCCACCTCTTCGTGGCCTCGGCCCAGGTGCCCGTGCTCGGAGCCGCCACCTTCTACGTGCGCGCCAAGGGCACCGAAGCCGGACTCGTGGAGTCCCTCCGGAACATCGCCACGAGGATCGACCCTTCCGTGCCCCCGACGAGTTTCACCACCCTGGCGCAGACCCGCGCCGACTCGATTGCGGCCGAGCGAACCATGGCCTATCTCGCCTCGGTGTTCGGGGCGCTCGCCCTGCTCCTCGCCGCCCTCGGACTGTACGGCGTCTTGAGCCACGGCGTGACCCAGCGCTTCCGTGAGATCGGAGTGCGCGTCGCCATGGGCGCGCAGCCCTTCGACATCGTGCGCCTCATCATGGGCCAGGCCGGACGGCTGGTCGGGGCGGGGTTGCTCCTGGGGGTGCCGGTGGCGGTGGGGGTGGCCGTCCTCGTACGCTCGCAGCTGTTCGGCGTTCCCGCCTGGGATGGGGTCGCGATCGCCCTGTCTCTGGGCGTGCTCGCGGTTTCCGCGGCTCTTGCCGCCTATCTGCCCGCGGCCCGCGCGGCTCGCGTGGACCCTTCGCGCACCCTTCGCTACGAATAGGCGATAACTGAGGAGGGTTGAGCGATGCCCGGCGTCCTTCGCGACTTGAGACTCGGGGTCCAGAAGCTCCGCACCCATCCCGCTCACTCGGCCGTGGTCATCACCACGCTGGGCCTTGCCCTGGGCCTCGCCGCGGTGATCTTCAGCTTCGTGAGCTTCTTCCTGCTCCGCCCGCTCCCGGTGCGGGACGAGAAGACGATGATCCTGGCGCGCTCGTCCCACCCGCAGAAGAGCGGCAACCGTCCCCGGCTCTCTTACGGGGACTTCCTGGATTTTCGGGCCCAGACGCAGACCGTCGAGGAGCTGGTGGCGCTCACCATAGGATCGGGAGCCCTTACTGGTCTCGGTGACGCCCAACGCTTCTCGGTGGAGGCGGCGAGCGAGGGGTTGTTCCGGGTGTGGGACCTTCAAGCGATCGAGGGACGCCCGTTTCTCGCCTCCGAAGACGTGGTCGGGGGGAATCCGGTGATCCTCCTCGCGCACGGATTCTGGGAGCGTGAGTTCGCCTCGGACCGCGGCATCGTGGGGAAGACCCTCCGCGTCGACGGCCGGGCCGCGACGGTCGTGGGGATTCTCTCCCCCGCCATAGAGGTGGGCCGGTTCTCCGAGATCGATCTGTGGACGCCCCTCGCTCAAGCCGGCCGGTCGGAGGATCGGCAACGGCGCGACCTGATCGTCACCGGACGGCGCAAGCCCGGAGTCACGGTCGAGCAGGTCAGCACGGAGTTCGCCACCATCGCGGCGCGTCTTCAAAAGGAACACCCCGGCACGAATCGCGATTGGACCTCGAGCGCCATGCCTCTTCGGGCCGGGCTGTATGGGGCCGGCACCGACGTGATCCTCGCCTTGCTCGTGGTCGGGGTGTGCCTGGTGTTCGCGGTGGCCTGCGCGAACGTCGCGGGGATCATGCTCGCGCGCGCCACCGCGCGCGAACGGGAGATGGCTCTACGCCTCGCCCTGGGCGCGGAGCGCGGCCAGATCGCGCGACAGCTCGTGGTCGAAGGCGTGGTGCTTTCTTTCCTGGGGGCCCTCCTCGGCCTCGTGCTCGCGCAGCTTGGAATCCAGTTCATGCGCACGGTCGCCTTCGAGCAGTTCTACGACCTCGTCACCATCGACCGAAGCGTCCTCGCGTTCTCGGCGGCGCTCGCCCTCGCCGCCCCCCTTCTTTTCAGCCTCGCCCCGGCCCTGCAGGTTTCCGGAAGGGATCTGTCGAACGTGCTCCGCGAGGCGGGGGCGAGGGCGGGGACGTCGGGGCGGGTGGGCCGGAGCCGTCGTGGTCTCGTGGTCATGCAGATCGGCCTCGCCACCGCGCTTCTCATGGTGTCCGGCCTTTCGATCCGCGCGGCGGTGGCCCTCAAGAATTTCGATCTGGGCTTCGACAAGCGCGACCTCCTGAGCGCGCGCATCGACCTCTCCGCGGCTCGTTACCAGACGGACGCGGATGTGACCCGCCGCGCGGAGGGGCTGGTCGAGGCGCTCAAGCGGCAGTCGAACGCGAAGGGCGTGGCCATCGGGACGGAGCTTCCGACCTTCGACCGGGTGAGGCAACTGGCCTTCAGGCGGGAGGGGTCATCGGATGAAGCCTCGAAGATCGCGGTGGTGAGTTCGGTGACCCCGGGCTACTTCCGCACCCTGGGAATTCCGGTGGAGCAGGGCCGCGAGTTCCTGGACACGGACGCGCCGGAAGCGCCCGCGGTGGCGGTGATCAACGAGGCCCTGGCCGCTCGCGAATTCGCCGGTCAGGATCCCCGCGGTCGGCGGATTCAGCTCGGCGGCCCTGAAACGCCCTGGGTCGAGATCGTGGGTGTCGCGGCCAACATCTCGAATCCCACTCCCGGAGAACCCGCGGTGCCGCAGGCTTACCTTCCCTTCGCGCAGCGGCCCGAGCGGTCGATGGTGGTGTTCGCGAGAGCCCCCGACGCGCCTTCGGTGCTCGCGGTCTTGCGCGCTTCGCTTCGGACCTTCGACCCCGACCAGCCGCTGTACGAAGCGAAGACGGTGGAGCAGGTGGCCTGGGAGGAACTCGCCAGCAACCGCATCATCACCGGACTCTTCATGGCCCTTGGAGTCGTGGCCCTTGCCCTCGCCGCGGTCGGCCTGTATGGGCTCACCGCCTTCCTGGTCGCCCAGCGATCACGCGAAATCGGGGTGAGGATGGCGCTTGGGGCATCCGTTCGCGATGTCCTCAGGCTGGTGGTGTCGCAGGGCGTTCGTCTCACCGCGGCCGGCCTCGCCATGGGACTGAGTCTCGGAGTTCTCCTCGGTCGCGCCATGTCGAGCGTTTTGTTCGGCGTCACCCCATGGGATCCTCTGACCGTGACCGCGACCCTCGCCACCCTGGGGCTCGCGGCCACCCTCGCTCACTGGGTCCCAGCGCGGCGGGCCGCCACGGTGAATCCAATCGACGCCCTCCGGCACGACTAGACCCAAGGAGCCCCGATGCGACTCTTCCTCTCCGAACTGAAACTGGCGGTTCGGGCGTGGACCCATCGACCAGGGTTGGCCCTGGCCGCAGTGGTCACGCTGTCGCTCGGCCTCGGATCCGCCACCGCGATCTGGAGCCTCGTTCACGCGGTCCTCATCGCCCCTCTGCCCTACGCCGAGCCCGCGCGCACGGCCCGGGTGTTCAACGCGTGGAAGGGTTTCGAGAAGACGTGGGTAAATCCGGGCGAGATGCTGGCGCTCAAGCGAGGCGCGCCGTCCATCGAGGAGGTGGCCTACTGGGGCGTCGCGTATCGGAACCTTTCGAACGGCGAGGATGCGACGAGAGTGGCGGTGGGGCAGGTCTCGGCGTCGACCTTCGCAGTGCTCGGGGTCGGGCCTGAGCTCGGGCGCGTCTTCACCGCGGCCGAGGATGTCGAGGGCGCGCCTCCGGTCGCGGTTCTCTCCCACGAGATCTTCGAAGGGCAGTTCGGGGGTGACAGGTCGATTCTGGGGAAGCCGGTGCGGATCGACGGCCGGCCGTACGAGGTGATCGGAGTGATGCCTCGAGGCTTCCGTTTGCCCACCGATTTTACCGACGACGCCGCCGATCCGACGCGCGTCTACGTTCCCCGCGCGGCCACCGCCGAAGAACTCGTGACCATCGACGACAGCCACAGCGACAGCGGGGCCCTGAGGCTGAGATCGGGTGCGAGCCTCGCTTCGGTGAACTCCGAGATGAAGACCGTGGTCGATCTCCAGACCCGGGCGGGCCAGCACAATCCCGCCCAGAATTTTCGGACCTTCGCAGTCCTCACCCAGGACGAGATCGAAGGCCCCCACCGACTCACCCTTGGACTCCTGGCCGCGAGTTCGCTCTTTCTCCTCCTCATCGCCTGCGCGAACGTGGCCCACCTCCTGCTGGGACGCGCCGACGCGCGCCAGGCGGAGATGTCGGTGCGCATGGCCCTGGGGGCGGGCGCCTATCGAGTGGCGATGCAGCTCTTCGCGGAGGGTCTTGTCCTGGCCCTTTCGGCGAGTGTCCTTGGAGCGCTGCTCGCCGGGCTCGGTCTCGGCGCGGTGCGAACCGCCTTCCCCCTTGCTCTCGCGCGCGGAGAGACCGCGCAGGTGGATGGGCGGGCGCTTCTTGTCACCATCGTGCTGGCGACGCTCACCGCGCTCGTGTTCGCGGTCCTTCCCGGGTTGAACCTCGTCAGGGCGCGGCTGCTGGACGGCCTGTCCCGCGCCAGCCTCAAGACCGGCGGGTCCCCGCGACAGCGGCGGGTGCGACGCTCGCTCGTGGCCGCACAACTCGCCTTCGCGGTGGTGTTGTGCGTGGGGGGAGGGCTGATCGCGGTCACCGTGGAGCGGCTTGGTCGGATCGATATCGGGTTCGATCCGGAGGGCGTTCTCACCGCGCGGGTGCGCCTGCCCTCGGCGAGCTACAAGGACGCGGCGTCGGTGAACGCCTACTACACCAAGCTGCTGGAGGGAGTGCGTGCGCTCCCCGACGTGACCTCGGCCGGCCTCATCCGCAACCTTCCCCTCGGGGAGTCGATCGGCGACTTCGGCATGATGGTCGAGGGCCCGAGCGGACTCGAGCGCGGACAGGGAGACTGGCAGGCGTCCTCCGACGGAACGGTCGCGACCTTGCGGGAGCGGTTAAAGGCGGGCCGTGATTTCCTTCCGAGCGACGCCGAAACCGCTCCGCAGGTCGCGATCATCAACGAGGCCATGGCGAGGACATTCTGGCCGGGCCTCGATCCTCTCGGCCGCCGGTTTCGCATGGGCGGAGAGGGCCGTCCGTGGGTGAGTGTCATCGGCGTGGTCGGAGACGTGAAGCACAACGGACTGCTCGCGCCGGTGAAGCCGAAGTTCTATCGGCCCTATCAGCAGTTCCATCTCTCCCTCGGAAGTCCCGCGCGCAACCTGGTGCTGCTCGTGCGTACCGGAGGCGATCCCCTGCGCATTTCCACGCCCCTGCAGGCTCTGGCCCGCAGCCTCGACCCCCAGATTCCCCTCTCGAACGTGCGCCTCATGAGCGACGTCGTGGGAGTCGCGACCGCGAACCCGCGGTTCGCGCGCGCCCTGCTCTTCGCCTTCGGTGGCCTCGCCCTCCTGCTCTCCGCGATCGGCGTGTACGGTGCGCTCGCCGCCATGATCGAGGAGCGTCGGCGTGAGATCGGGATTCGCCGCGCCCTGGGGGCGAGTTCCCGCGGGGTGGTGTCCCTGGTGGCGCGAGAGACGCTCGCCATGGGTCTGATCGGCGTCACCGCCGGGCTCGTGGCCGCGGCCCTGGCCTCGCGCATGATCGAGGGCTTGCTCTTCGGAGTGAAGCCTCTTGATCCTCTGGCGTTTCTCGGCTCGGGGGCGTTCCTGCTTGCGATCTCGGCGCTCGCCGCCGCCGTTCCCGCGCTGCGCGCGTGTGCGATTGATCCGGCCCGGGCGTTGCGAGACGAGTAACGCAGTCGAGTCCTTCAGCCACGGGAAGCGGGTGTCCGAATGTGGGACGCGCGCGGCTGTTCCGGGGGTCGAGGCGGGTCGCCTAACGCAAGGCCAGGAAGGGAGATAGATCTACCGCGACACGTGGCACGCGCATTGATAGTGAATCGCGCGGCGCCTTCGTGCGAAGGCGTTCAAGGAATCGGAGCTGCCCGGTGACAAACACAATCCTCCATGACCTCCGACTCGCAAGCGCGCGCCTGCGTCAGCGGCCCGGCCATCTCGGAATCGTCAGCCTCATCCTCGCCCTCGGCATCGGCGCGTCCATCGCGATCTTCACCCTCGTCGACGCCACACTTTTTCGCCCGTTCGACTTGCCCGAGGGAGACCGGCTGGTTCGGATCAACGCCGTGGCGGCGCCGGCGGAGCGGTTCGACCCGAAGAATCATTCGAACTCGTCGTTCCCGATATACACGGACTATCGCGGTGAGAGCGCGGTGTTCTCCGGCCTGGCCGCGTATGCCGATTCGATGGCGCTGCATGTGGGAGAGGGCGACGGCCGGCCCGTGCGGGTCACCGGCGCGCTCGTCACCGGGAACTACTTCGACGTGCTGCGCGCCCGCGCGAAGTACGGCCGCGCCCTCGTCCCCTCCGATGATCGGATTCGCGGCGGCCACCCCGTCGCGGTTCTCTCGGAAGGGTTGTCTCGTTCGATCTTCGGAGGGCCCGATCCAACCGGCCGATCGCTGCGCATCAACGGCCGCGTCTTCACGGTGGTGGGGGCGATGGCCGCGGACTTCGCGGGCGTGAGCCTCGACGCACGTCCGCAGGTTTGGATTCCCATGTCCATGCATGCGACCGCCGCTCCCGAGTGGAGCGCGCCCCGGCCCGGACGCCCTCAGGTCGATCCCCTCGATGATCGGCACTTCTCCTGGCTCGACATGGTGGGGCGGCTATCGCCGGGTGTGACCATCGAGCAGGCCCAGGCCCGACTGGATGCCGTGGCCACGCGTCGGGCCGCGGCGCTCCCCGACGGCAAGGAGGAACCGTTCCCCGCCCTCGTCTCCGCGAGAGAGGCGTCGATCGACTTCGGCGGACCGAATGCAACCCGGAAGGTCTCGTGGATGTTGTTCGGGGTGGTGGGCCTTCTCCTGATCCTCGCCTGCGCGGATGCGGCCTCGCTCCAGCTGGCCAACGGGGAGGGACGGCGCACCGAGATGGCGACGAAGGCTGCCCTCGGCGCCTCCCGTTCCCAATTGGTCCGGCAGCTCCTTTCGGAGAGTCTGATCACGAGCGCGGTCGCGGCCTTTCTCGGACTGCTCATCGCGTCCCTCGTTCGCCGGGCCCTGATCGCTTCCATGCCCGAGGGATTCGCCATACCGATGGCGGCGGCGATTCCCGCTTGGAGCGTCCGACCCGTCCTGGTCGCGGGCAGCCTCGCCTTCGTCGTGACCGTCTTGTTCGGCCTCGCGCCCGCGCTGCGTGCCTCGCGAGCCGACCTCGTGGCCGTCCTGCGCGGGGCCACCTCCCCAGGTTCACCGAGAAGTCGCTTGCGCGATTCCCTGGTGGTGGCGCAGGTGGCGCTCTCCGCGGTGCTGCTGGTCGGAGCCGGCCTGCTGCTTCACACCCTGGCGCGGGCCGCCTCCACGAAACCCGGCTTCACCGTCGAGAACGCCCTGGTCGCGCGCGTGGATCTGGCGCGCCAGGGCTACGACGAGGGGAGGGGCCGGGCCTTCTATGACGCGCTGTTGCGGGAAGCCGCCGCGATCCCCGGGGTTCGATCCGCTGCGTACTCCCGCCATGTTCCGGTTCAGCGTTCGGGGATGCGGGTGAGCTTCGGCGTGCCTGGCTATGTTCCCAAGCCGAAGGAATTCCTGAACGCGGACTACACGATGGTCTCGCCGGGATTCTTCGACGCCCTTGGCGCCCGCCTCGTGCGCGGCCGCGACTTCGACCGCCGCGACCTCAAGGACGGCGCGCCGGTCGCCATCGTCAATGAGGCCCTCGTTCGAAAGTACTTTGCAGGCAGCGATCCGATCGGCCGCACCCTCACCGAGCTTGGGCCCTTCGATCGGCCGTTCGAAATCGTGGGCGTCGCGCCCGACATGAAGCTCCGCACCCTGCGTGAGGAGCCGCGGCCCGCGATCTACGTGGCCGCGGCCCAGGCCTACATGCCGAGCATGGCGCTTCTCCTCCGCACCGCGGGGCCGCCCGCGACCTTCATCCCGAGCCTTCAGGGCGCGGTGGCCCGTCTCGACAAGGACCTGCCTCTGTACGGGGTCACCACCCTCGAGGGACAACTCGGCGCCGCCGTGGATCAGGAGAAGTCGCTCGCCATCCTGCTCTCCGCTTTCGGCCTGCTCGCGGTCCTTCTGGCCGCCTTCGGCCTCGGCGCCCTCGTGTTCCATCAGGCTCAGAGCCGGACCCGTGAGTTCGGGGTCCGGCTTGCTCTCGGGGCGCGCCCCCGGGCCGTGCTTTCGATGGTGCTCGGTCGTGGGGCGCGGCTGTCTCTGATCGGCGCCGCCCTGGGCCTCGCCGGTTCGTTGTTCCTGGCCCCTCTGGTCGAGAGTTTTCTATTCGAGGTGACGCCCCGGGATCCGGCGACGTTTCTCTCGGTGGGGCTCCTTCTCGGGGGCGTGAGCGTCCTCGCCGCCGGGTTCCCGGCCTGGAGGGCGAGCCGCACCGACCCCGCGGCGGCCCTGCGCACGGAATAGTGGAGATGCAGATGATGAGAACACGCACCGTCCTGACCGTCGGCCTGATCCTCGGCCAAGGCCTCGTGCCCCTGCGGGCCGGCGCCGCCGAACCCGATCCGACCTTGGGGAAGTGGTACGGCACCGTGCGCGCGGGTGACAACCAGAGTCCTTTCGGCCTGGAGATCACCGCCGATGACAAGGGAGAGCTGAGCGGCGCGCTCTATCTCGAAGTGATGAGCTTCTTCGGCCAGGCTCTGCCCCCGTTGAAACGGGTGGATTCGAAGCTCTCGGTGCCGGAATTCGGCCTCGAACTGACGAGGGACGGCGATCGCATGTCGGGAGCGCTCGGCAGGGCCACGGTCGAGCTGTCGCGGGTCACGAGCCTGCCCACCGAACCGCCCATCCCCGCGGACCTGCCTCCCGGGCCCGGACCGCGCTGGAAGTCCGGTCTGGGCGCGGCCATCTACGCGACGCCCGCGGTCCGCGACGGCATCGCTTACGT
Organism: uncultured Acidobacteriota bacterium; assembly: GCA_964646485.1. Classification (GTDB taxonomy): domain Bacteria; phylum Acidobacteriota; class Vicinamibacteria; order Fen-336; family JAGNNV01; genus JAGNNV01. The sequence continues at coordinate 3,708 of CAZYEA010000106.1, read as the reverse complement.
GGGCACCTCGGGCGGCGTGTTCAACGCCGTGAGGGTGAAAGACGGGTCATTCGCGTGGACGTTCAGCGCGGGACGGCCCATCATGGGAGAGGCCCTCGTCACCGCGGACGCCGTCTATTTCGTCTGCGACAATGGATTCCTCTTCAAGCTCGGCCGCGACTCCGGGAAGGAAGTGTGGCGGTACGACCTCGGCGATGCCCAGGCGCCGCGCATCCTGCCTCACGCGGTGGTCTACGACTACGACCACGCGGCGCCGAGCCCGGTGCTCCTGGGCGACACCCTCTTCATCGGTTCGGGCGACGCGAGCTTTCACGCGATCGACGCGAGGTCCGGACAGCGTGTGTGGCGCGTGCCGGTGAAGGGCAAGGTGCGGAGCACCGCGCTCTCCCTTGGGCAGATGATCATTTTCGGCACCTGGGGCGGCGAGCTCCATGCCGTCGATCGCCAAAGCGGCAAGGATCTCTGGGTGAAGGACATGAAAGCGCCGATCACCTCGACTCCCGCGCTCATCGGCCCGACCCTCGTGGTGGGCTCCCGCGGGAGCGCGCTCGTCGGGCTGAATCCGCAGTCGGGCGCCGTCTTGTGGACGCTCTCCTTCTGGGGATCGTGGGTGGAGTCCACCGCGGTCGCGGGCGAGGACGGCCTTGGGTACGTGGGGTCGTCCGACCTGCGCCGGGTCACCTGCTTCGATCCCCGCGACGGCCGGATCGTCTGGCGCACCGATGTTTACGGCGCTCCCTGGGGCCGGCCGCTCGTCACCGAGAAATTCGTTTACGACGGCGCCAGCGCGATCGTGCCCTACATGACCCGGCATGCGGGCGGGGTGGTCGCCCTCGATCGCCGGACCGGCAAGCTTGCCTGGCGCTTCCCTCTCGCCAATCCGCCGGGAACACTCCACTACGGTTTCGCCGGGTCGCCAGCACTCGCGGACGATGTGTTCCTCATCGGCGGCCTGGATGGAGCGCTCTACGCGTTCCCGCTCTCTTAAGGAGGCCTTCCCATGTCCGGCCTGATGAACGACGTTCGCGTGACTGGTCGCCGGCTGCTGAAGACTCCCGGCTTCACTCTCGCCGCGGTGCTGACCCTCGCCCTGGGCATCGGGGCTTCGACCGCGGTGTTCGCGGTGGTGAGCGGCGTCCTCCTTCGACCGCTGCCCTTCACCGATCCCGAGCGCCTCGTCTTCATCACCCGCGAAGGCGATGTGGGGATTCCCGACGGAGTGGACTGGCGCAAGGACTCGCGCACGCTCGAGGAGATCGCGCTGTTCCTGCGCACCTGGGACATCGACCTCGGAGGGGCGGGGGAACCTCTTCGGCTGAACGGGTCGGTCGCCGAGCCTCAGCTGTTCCGGGTCTTTCAGGCCCAGCCCCTCCTGGGCCGCTTCTACACGGCTGAGGACAACCGTCCGGGGGCGCCGTCGGTGGCGGTGTTGAGCGAAGGACTCTGGCGGCGTCAGTTCGGCGCCGATCGCTCGGTGATCGGCCGGGTGGTGCGCCTCTCCGACCTGCCCACAACCATAGTCGGGGTGGCGAGCAGCGAACTCGACTTCCTGCACGACGGCGTCGACGTGTGGGTGCCGCCCGCCTTCGTGCCGTGGGCGCTTGGAACCCGGGGGAGCAACAACTTCGATGCGATCGGCCGGCTCCGAGCGGGAGTGAGTGTCGAGGAGTCGGCCACGGAGATGATTGCGATCTCGAAGCGCCTTGAAGCCGCGTACCCCGAGACCAACCGCGGGAAGATCGTCGAGCCCATTTCGATGCTGGAGTTCATGGTGGGGGCGGCCCGGCGCGCGCTCACCGTCCTGTTCATCGGGGTGGGGATCGTGGTTCTCGCCTCCAGCGCCAATCTCGCCACCTCGCTGCTGGCACGATCGGCGGGCCGGCGGGAAGAGTACGCGGTGCGCCTCGCCCTCGGGGGTGATAAGCGGGCGATCGCGCGTCACGCCGTCCTCGAGGGTCTGATCCTCTCCCTCGCGGGCGGGGCGGGGGGAGCCCTGTTGGCGGCGGCCGCCCGCGAGGGCCTGCTCGCGGTGATCGGCACCTCCGTGCCGCGAGCCTGGGCGATCACCGTCGATGGCCGGACGCTCGGTTTCGCGGCGCTTGCCGCTCTTCTGACCGGCGTCCTCATGGCGGCGCTTCCGGCGATTCAGGTGGTTCGCGGCGACCTCGCACCCTATCTGCGAGGCGCCTCCCGCAGCGGGTCGCCCGCGGCTACGCGGCGACTCATGGACGGGGTCGTCGGTTTCGAGGTCGCCCTGGCCGTGCTGCTTCTGGTGGGCGCCGGGTTGCTTTTGCGCACCTTCGATCGCCTGCAGTCGGTGCCGCTCGGATTCAATTCCGAGGGTGTGCAGATGGCCTCGATCACCCTGCCGGAGTCGCGGTATCTCGACAAGATCCCCGAGCAGGTCGCTGTGTTCAGACAGGTGCTCGAGCACACGGCCTCCGCGAACGGGATCGAGAAGGCCGCTTACGTCCTCACCCCTCCTCTCGATCCTCGCGGCGGCGCCGGCGGGAGCATCCTGTTCGCGATCACGCCGGAGGCCATGCCGGTAGAGAATCCGGGCGCGCGCGCTCGCATGGTGATGGGCGACTATTTCGGCACGCTGGGGACGCCGATCGTCGAGGGTCGAGGCTTCGGCCCTTCCGATCGGGAGGGAAGCGAACCCGTGGCCATCATCAATGAACGATTCGCTCGCGAGTTCTGGCCGAACCGGAGTCCGATCGGCGCGCAGGTGGCGTGGAAGGGCTGGACCAGGGGGGCTCCCGTCTTCATGACCATCGTCGGGGTCGCGAAGGACGTGAAGGGCGCCACCCTGCAGGGCCGCGATTTTCGGACTCTCTACGCGCCTTATGAACAACACATCGCGGGCTGGCAGCGCTGGGGCACCATCCTCGCGCGCACGCGGATGACTCAGTCGGCCTTTGGCGACGTGGTGAAGGAAGGCCTTCGCCTCGCCGATCCGACCGTGCCCGTGGGGCGACTCGAGACGCTGCAGTCGCGGCGGGACGCCATGCTTGGGCCGCAGCGCCTCAACGCCGTGGCCATCGGCCTCTTCGCCCTCATCGCTTTCGTGGTGGCTTTCCAGGGTATCCACGCGATCCTGGCCCGCGCCGTGCGCGATCAGCGTCGCGAACTCGGGATTCGGCTCGCCCTCGGGGCGAGTCCGCGGGCGCTGCTCGGCCTGGTGATGGAGCGCGGCCTGAAGGTGACCCTCGCCGGCCTGCTGTTCGGCGGCCTCGGTTCCGTCCTTCTCGGCCGGACGCTCGAGGCTCTGCTCTTCGAAGTCCAGGCGACCGACTTCGTGACCTTCGCCTCGGTCGCCGCCATCGTGGGTGCCGCCGCGGTGCTTTCGAGTTATCTGCCCGGCCGGGATGCCGCCCGCACCGAGCCCGCCGTGGCCCTGAGGCAGGACTGACCCGATGACCCTTCACGAGGCGCGCTCAGGCGAGAATGAGGGCTTCAACCTGGAGACCAGAGGAAATTTCATGATCGAACTGCGCAACCTGGAAAAGTCCTATCCGCTCGCCGCCGGCCGCGTGTACGTGCTCAGAAACATCACTCTCTCGATCGCGGAAGGCGAGTTCGTCTCGATCATGGGCCCCTCGGGGGCGGGGAAGTCGACCCTGCTCCACATCCTGGGGATGCACGACGGAGACTTCACCGGAGAGTACGAGTTTCGCGCCGAAATGGTGAACAAACTCAAGCCGC
>CAZYEA010000105.1:0-14728 GCA_964646485.1 uncultured Acidobacteriota bacterium | reverse complement strand
ACGATTCCGGCTCTAAGCATCCCCTCAGATTATCGCGCCCGGGCAGAGAAAGCCGCACTAGACTGACGGAAATTACTGATGGACCTCCTTCTCGACGTGAAGAACCTGTCCGCGAGCCTTCCCCTCGAGGATGGGGGTTCAGTGAAGGCGGTGAAGGGCGTCTCCTTCGCCATGGCCCGTGGAGAGTCGCTCGCCCTCGTGGGCGAGAGCGGGTCGGGAAAGTCGATGACCGTCCTGTCTGTCCTGGGTCTCGCCCCGCGGGCCGCGCGGGTTAGCGGGGCGGCGCGCTTCCTTGGGCAGGATCTACTCGATATGTCTGGTCACGAACAGCGGAACGTGCGGGGGCGCGGGATCGGCATGGTGTTCCAGGATCCTTCCACCTCGCTCAACCCCGTGCTCACCATCGGTGCTCTGCTCACCGAAGGTTTGCGCGAGCATCGCGAGATGACCGGGGCGGCCCGCCGCGCCAGAGCCGTCGAGTTGCTCGGCCTCGTGGGCATTCCCGATCCGGAGGCGCGCCTTTCGAGCCATCCCCACGAGTTCTCCGGAGGCCAGCGCCAGAGAATCCTGATCGCCATGGCGATCGCGTGCGAGCCCAGCCTGCTGATCGCCGATGAGCCCACCACCGCGCTCGACGCGACCATCCAGGCGCAGATCGTGGAGCTGTTGAAAGGCCTGCAGAAGCGCCTTGGCATGGCGATCCTGTGGATCACCCACGACCTGGCCCTCGTGGCCGGGCTGGTGGACCGCGTGGCCGTCATGTACGCAGGTTCGATCGTCGAGATGGCGCCGGTGAGCGATCTCTTCAAGCGGCCCCTTCATCCCTACACCCTCGGCCTCCTCCGGGCCATGCCCCGCGCCGACGCGCCTCACGCGGGCGCGGATCGGCTCATCGCCATCCCGGGAGCGCCTCCCGATCTTCGGACGGAAACAAGCGGCTGCGCCTTTGCCCCAAGATGCCCGCTGGCCGTCGATCACTGTCGGGTCGAAGGGCCCGCGCTAGTGGCGGTCTCACCGGCTCACGACTCCGCGTGCTTCCGATGGGAGGCGTTGTGATCGGATCGCCCCTCGTGGAGGTCCGGGATCTCCGCCTCCATTTTCCGGTGCGCGGGGGCCTTCTCCGTCGACGGACAGGCGAAGTGAAGGCGGTTGATGGCGTGAGCTTCGACGTCGCGGAAGGGGAGACCCTCGGCCTCGTCGGCGAGAGTGGGTGTGGGAAGTCCAGCACGGGGCGGGCGATTCTGCGCCTGGTCAGGCCCACGAGTGGGGAAGTCCGGTTCGCGGGGGAGGATTTAGGGCGCCTCGCTCCAAGGGAACTGCGCCGGGCGCGCCGGCACATGCAGATGATCTTTCAGAGCCCGGTCGCCTCCCTCAATCCCCGGCTGTCGGTGGGGGAGGCGATCCGGGAGCCGCTCGACATCCATGGGCTCGGTGCGGCCCCCGAGCGGGCAGTTCGAGTGGCGGAACTGCTCGGTCTCGTGGGTCTCGACCCGGACGCGTCCCTTCGTCATCCCCACGAGTTCTCGGGAGGCCAGCGCCAGCGCATCGGCATCGCGCGCGCTCTGGCCACGAATCCGAGGTTCGTGGTGGCGGATGAGCCCATCTCCGCCCTCGACGTTTCGATCCGCGCCCAGATCGTGAACCTCATGCGCGATCTCAAGGTCCGTCTGGGCCTCACCTACCTCTTCATCGCCCACGACCTCGCCATGGTGCGCCACATGTCGGACCGGGTGGCGGTGATGTACCTGGGACGCATCGTGGAGATGGCCGGGTGCGACGAACTCTTCAATCGTCCGCTCCATCCGTACACTCGGGCGCTGCTTTCCGCCATCCCCTCACTAGATCCGAAGGCCGAAGGCGAGCGGAATCGGATCGTGCTCCCGGGCGAACTCCCGAGCCCTTCGAACCTCCCCAGTGGCTGTCGCTTTCGCACCCGGTGCCCGATCGCCGTCGCGAAGTGCGCCGAGGACGACCCCATGCTCCGCGAGCTTGCGGGCTCAGGGCACTCTCATCAGGTTGCCTGTCACCTGGCCTAGTCGGGGGTCGCCAAGCTGCCTTCGGGGCCGTCTATGCTTTCCGCCCCATGGGGAAGAAACTGCGCGTTGGAGTGATTGGCGCGGGGCGGTGGTCGGCCTCCGCGCACCTGCCTGGGTTCGCCCGGTCGCCGCACAGCGAGGTCGCGGTGATCTGTGACCTTGATCGTCCGCTCGCCGAGAGGCGCGCGGCCGAGTTCGGCATCAGGGAGGTCATGACCGACGCCGAGAGGCTCCTCGCCCGGGCCGACATCGACGTGATCGATATCGTCACCCGCGGCGATCATCAGGATCTCGTCTTCCGGGCCCTCGACGCGGGTAAGCACATCCTCGTCGAGAAGCCGGTCTGCCATGACTACCGCGACGTGCTCCGCGCCCAGCAGATCGCCGTCGCGAAGGGGCTCAAGACCAAGGTAGGCCTCACCTTCCGCTACGCGCCCGCGGTCATGTACATGTTCGATCTGATCCGCCAGGGCTTCATCGGGAAGCCCTTCGTGTTCAACGGCTACGAGCAGAACTCGCAGTGGCTGAATCCCGACAACCCGATGGACAAGCGCATCCACAAGTCGAAGCCTGTGGGCGAGGCGCCCTGGGGCGTCGACCTGACTCGTGAAGGGATCGCGGTGTCGAGCCTCGAAGGCTACGGCGCGCCCACCATCGACATCGGCCTCGAGTGTGTCGGCGAGGACCTCCGCCAGGTGGTCGGGATTCTCTCGAACATGGTGCCCATGCGGCGGCGTACGAACCTCGATGCCGAGCGCGAGAGGATCAACATCGACGATGCCGACATGTTCATGGGGGAGACGCGCGGGGGCGCGCTCTTCTCCATGCAGTCGAGCTATGTGACCGTCGGGAACTATCCGGGAATCGAAGCGCGGATCTTCGGCTCGCAAGGCGCCATCAAGGTCCGACTGGTGGAAGAGTTCGGCGTGATCCAGACCTTGCACACCGCGAAGCCCGATGCCGTCGAGTTCGTCCAGCAGGAGATTCCCGCCCGGTATTTTCCGCCGGGCTTCGAGAGCACGGACCCCTGGAGCACCGCCTTCTATGGGAATCTCGTCCACAACTTCTGCGAGGAGATCGTGAGCGGCGGTTCCGAAAATCAGGGGAATTTCGCCCAGAGCGCCCGGGTGCAGGAGATCATCAACGCGGTAACCCTCTCGCACCGCGAGCACCGATGGGTGGAGTTGCCGCTGTCGGCTGAAGCGACGGATCAGGGGCAGCGGAGTCCTTTCTAGCCTCCGGGGTGGTGAGAAGACCGTGGTCTTACAATAGCCCCCGAGAGAAACCCCGGTGTGACCTCGCAATCCCGAGTCAGATTTGGCGTGCTGAGCACGGCGAACATCGGCCGCAACCAGGTGAACCCGGCGATCCAGGCGTCCCGGAACGCCGAGCTGCTGGCGGTGGCGAGCCGCGATCTCGACCGCGCCCGTGACTTTGCTTCGAAGTCGCAGATTCCGCGGTATTACGAGGGCTACGAGGCGCTGCTCGACGACACGGACATAGAGGCCGTGTACATCCCGCTGCCGAACTCGATGCACCGGGAGTGGACGATCCGCGCGGCCGAGAAGGGGAAGCACATCCTGTGCGAGAAACCCCTCGGAACCTCGGCGGCTGAGTGTCGGGAAATGCAGGCGGCGGCGGACGCGAGCGGAGTGACCCTGATGGAAGCCTTCATGTATCGCTTTCACCCGCGAACGGAGAAGCTGCTGGCTCTCGTGAGGGGCGGCGGCGCGGGCGCGATCCGCGTGATCCGGAGCGCCTTCACCTTCAAGCTCGCGCGGCCCGACAATATCCGCCTCTTTCCCGAACTCGGCGGCGGGTGTCTCTACGACCTGGGCTGCTACTGCGTGGATGCGAGCCGACGCCTCGCAGGAGCCGAGCCTTTCGAGGCCCAGGCGTTTGCGGAGTGGAACGAGCGGGGTGTCGACACTCAACTGACGGGCACGCTGCGCTTCCCGAACGGCGTGGTCGCCCATTTCGACTGCTCCTTCCTGATGGAGCGGCGCGAGTTCGTGGAGGCCGCGGGTCTGGACGGCGCCATCGCCTCGCCCTCGGGCACCTTCGTCAACAGCACCGACGAAGTCGACATCGTTCAATATCGGGGGCGCGATCTCCCGCTCGTACACTCGGTGAAGGGCGACAATCACTACCGGCTGATGGTCGAGCACTTCGCCGAGGTGGTGCGCGGCGCGGCGCCCCTGCGTTACGGGATCGGCGAATCGATCGGGAATCTTGCGGCCATCGAGGCCCTCTATGAATCGGCGCGAGCCCACGGCCGTCCGGTGGCGGTTCGTCAGGCAACGCCATGAGCGGACCCGCGAAAATCCGCGTCCTGATCGCGAGCTGGCTCGAACCCGAGCACGTCGAGACCATCCGCCGGGTCGACCCTTTGGTGGAGGTGATTCACGAACCCGGCCTCCTGCGCAAGCCTCGCTACGCCGCCGACCACAACGGCGTTCCCGTCCCGCGGACCTCCGATGAGGAAGCGCGGTGGCGCTCTCTTCTCGCCCAGGCCGACATCCTCTTCGACTTCGATTACACCAATGCCGACGAGCTTCCCGATCTGGCTCCGCGCGTGCGCTGGATCCAGGCCTCGAGCGCCGGCATCGGCCAGTTCGTCACCAGACGGCGCTATCACGAACGGTTCCAAGGCGCGACCTTCACCACCGCCCGCGGAATTCACGCGGTTCCCCTCGCCGAGTTCTGCGCCTTCGCCATGCTGGGCTTCAGCCGCGGCATGTTCCGGATGCATGACCTGCAGCGGCAAAAGCAGTGGGAGCGATTCGCGGGCACGGATCTGCTGGGCCGGACGCTCTTGATCTTCGGCCACGGCGCCATCGGCCGCGAGGTGGCGCAGCGGGCGCGGAGCTTCGGGATGAAGACCATCGGAGTGAAGAGAACCGTCGCCTCGGAGAATCCTGCGGATCATCATGTCGATGAGTTGTACGCCGCACCGGACTTCAGGTCGCTCCTGCCCCGGGCGGACTTCCTCGTTCTGGCCGCACCCCACACCGCCTCCACGGAGCGCGTCCTCGGCCGTGACGAACTGATGCTTCTTCCCCGGGGCGCTTTCGTGGTCAACATCGGCCGCGGGGCGCTCGTCGACGAGTCCGCGATGATCGAGGCCTTGCGCGACGGACATCTGGGCGGCGCCGCCCTCGATGTCTTCGAGAAGGAACCGCTGCCGATCGACTCGCCGCTGTGGTCGATGCCGAATGTTCTGGTGAGCCCGCATTCGGCCAGCACCAGCGACCGCGAGAACGGCCGTCTGACCGAGCTCTTCTGCGACAACCTCCGCCGATTCCTCAGGGGCGAGCCGCTACGGAACCAGCTCGACGTCGAGAAGATGTACTAGATCGGACTCGCGTCCGTGGCGGCTTGGCGCGAACGGCTTGACCGCGCATAATCAAGGCTTGATCCGGCGTTGGCAGGACTTCAAAACATTGACCGAGGTGAAGGCATGAGCCGTTCTGTTCGAGCGACACTCGCAAGCGTGGCCCTGATCGGCGCGTCCGCGCTTTTGGGCGGAGCCTTCGGCGGCAAGGCGCAGGCTGCGGCCGACACCCGCGACGTACACCTGAAGCGATACTCCGAGATCCTCTCGGCGATCGAGACCAACTACGTCGAGGAAGTGGATGTGGCGAAGCCGGTCGCTTCGTCCATCCGCGAGATGCTGCGCACCCTTGATCCGCACTCGAGCTTTTTCGAGGTGAAGGAGTATTCGAACCTCCAGGAGCGCCAGAAAGGCTCCTACTTCGGCCTGGGCATCACCATCGTGTCCATCGAGGGCCGGATCACCGTGGTCTCGCCCTTCGAAGGCTCGCCCGCCCATCGTCTCGGCATCCGGGCCGGCGACATCATCGTCGGCATCGAGAACGACGACGCCCGGGGCCTCGACATCGACGCGGTGGTGAAGCGCCTGCGCGGACCGAAGGGTTCGCAGGTGCGCATCAAGCTCGAGCGCGAAGGGTACGCGCAGCCGCTCGAATTCACGGTGGTGCGCGACGAGATTCCGATTCACGCCGTGCCCTACGCCTTCATGGTCAGCAAGGACGTGGGCTACATCCGCCTGGTCGACTTCAACGAGACCACGGCCTGCCGCCCCTCCGAACCCGCGGGCTGCGAGCGCGACCTCGAGAAAGCCCTGCGGACCCTCAAGGACCAGGGGGCGACCGCCTACGTGCTCGACATTCGCGACAATCCCGGCGGCCTTCTGGACATGGCCTTCGCGGTGTCGAACCTCTTCCTCAAGAAGGGCCAGATGGTCGTCTATACCAAGGGCCGCTACAAGCGCGACGAATCGAGCTATATCACCGAGAACGATTCCCCCTGGTCCGACATGCCTCTCGTGGTCATGACCTCCCGCCACTCGGCCTCCGCTTCGGAGATCGTGGCGGGCGCGATCCAGGACCATGACCGCGGTTTGATCGTAGGGGAGCGGACGTTCGGCAAGGGCCTCGTGCAGACGATCTGGCCGCTGCGCAGCGTGCGCGGCTACGCCCTGAGTCTCACCACCGCCCGCTACTACACCCCTTCCGGGCGCTCCATTCAGCGCGAGTACGGCGGGAACACCGCCCTCGAGGATTACCAGGCGCCCAAGGAACGCAGCGGTTGCGACGTCGAAGGCGTCGACCCGCGGCTCACCGACGCCGGCCGCCGCGTGTTCGGCGGGGACGGCGTGGCACCCGACACGTGCATCGAGCCCGCCAAGCCCGGAACCGTGGTCGCGGCGCTGCAGTCGAAGCAGGCCTTCGTGAACTTCGCCCGGCACTTCGAATCGGCCGAGGTGGCGGCGCAGACCGCGGTCGCAGGGGCCGGCTCGCGCGCGAACGTGGGCAACGACAAAGTGCGCCTGATCAAGAAGGACTTCAAGGTGACGCCGCAGGTGGTCGACGAGTTCGCGGACTTCCTCAAGGCCGAGAAGGTCACTTTCGATCAGAAGGAGTTCGACGCGGCCCGCGAGGAGATCTCGGCGGAGATCCTCGAAGAGACCATGCGCCAGGTCTTCGGCGAAGGTGCCGCGCGCCAGCGCCTCTTCGCCATCGATCCGCAGCTCAAGAAGGCCATCGACTCGATCCCGAACGCGCGCCTCCTGCTCAAGGATCCGCAGCGCTACATTTCGGAAACCGCGACCAGGCGCGCCGCGTCGAAGTAGCCGCAGCGCGCTGGCCCCCGGGCCTTGCCGCCCGGGCGGGACGCGGCTACGCGTTCGTCGCGGGCAGATCCCAGTTCGTGTGCGGCGCCTTGTTCAGCACGAACCATTGCCAGATGATGTCGCGGTAGGTGTGCTGCCTGATCCCGAGCTCGGCATACATCGGGCGCAGGATCATGTGGAGCTTCCGGAGGTTGTAGAAGGGCACGCGCGGGAAGTAGTGGTGTTCCGCGTGGTAGTTCGAGTACACGAAGAGGAAGTCCCAGATCCGCGAGGGCTTCATCACCGTCGACCACTTGAGGGGGTTGGTGGGGTCGATATCGTAGTGCTGGCCCAGGCGGTTGATGGTGAAGGCGATGGGGAAGACGATGAAGTAGGGGAGGAACCAGACCCGCATCATGGCCCCCGGCCCCCCGAAGGCGTAGAGGGCCGCCCCGACCGAGAGCTGGATGAGGATCGTGGCCAGACGCTCACGCGCGATGGTGGCGCGCAGGGGGGCGGGGTACGACTTCACTTCCTGCGCGGCGGCCCGGAAGTAGATGGGCATGAGCGCGGGCGTGCAATAGAGCAGTTTGAACCAACGCTTGTTCCGCTTGGGCGAGAGCCAGTGGCGCTTCGGGTCCTCGTCGTTGGTGCCGAGACCGTCGTGATGGTCGAGGTGCCAGCGCGTGAACTGCGAGGCCGAGATGCCGCTGGTGATGGCGTAGAGCAGTCCGAGGACGCGCTCCGCCTTCGCCTTCGGCGTCCGGAAGATCGCGCTGTGAACCACCTCATGCAGCAGGGTGGTCATGTTGAAGAAGGTGAAGCCCTGCATCACGATCAGGGGTGCCGCGATCCACCAGGGCTGCTCTCGGTAGAGGAGGGCGCTGCAAACCCCGACGATGGCGAATTGCCGGGCCGCGTAGGCGAGGTGGACCCTCGGATCCTTCTCGGAAAGGGCCACCAGCTGCTCAGGGGAAATCGTCTTGTGGAGGATTTCCTTGAACGGCGCGACCGCTTTCCAGTAGTGCTTGACCTTGGGCGCCGGAACGGCGGGCTCGCTTGAATCCATCGAGAGGACTTTATCAGCCGGTTCTGATAGGCCCGTAGCGCGGGCGAACCTACGAACCGGTGATGAGGCGCGCTCCCCTGCGGTGGGTCAGGTATGAATAGGCCCAGCCAAGGAGGACGATCAGGCGGTTCCGGTAGCCGATGAGGAACGTGATGTGGATGCCGAGCCAGGCGAGCCAGGCTGCCCGTCCCGACATCTTCCATCCGAACATGTTGCCCACCGCGGCCCCCCGGCCGATGACCGCGAACGAGCCTTTGTCGACATAGCGAAAGGGCGTGGTCGTCCCCTTGCCAAGGAGGGCTTCGATGTTGCGCGCCACATGGCGCCCGGCCTGTATCGCGGCCGGGCAGACTCCGGGAACCTGGATTCCGTCCTGTTGGAGAGAGGCGAGATCCCCGGCCACGAAGATATTCGGGGCGCCCGGGACGGAGAGGTCCGGGTTCACGCGCACCCGGCCCGCGGGGTCGAGGTCGGCCCCAAGGGAGGCGGCCACCGCCGAGGCCTGCAGGCCCGCCGCCCAGATGACGGTCCGGGCGCTGACTCGATCCACCCCCATGGTGACACCCTCAGGGTCGATCCCGCTGACCCGGGCGCCGGTCCAGACTTCGACGCCGAGCCGCTCCAACTGGGCGCGCGCGGCCGCGGAGAGATCCTCGGGATAGGGCGGAAGGACGCGGGAGACGCCCTCGATCAGGAGGATGCGCGCGGCCCGCGGGTCGATGGTGCGGAAATCCCGGGCCAGGGTGCGCCGCGAAATTTCCGCGAGAGCTCCCGCCATCTCGACTCCGGTGGGACAGGCCCCGATGACCACGAAGGTCAGGAAGGCGCGCCGCTTCTCAGGGTCGCTCTCCCTCTCGGCGTTTTCGTAGGCGAGGAAGACCCGGCGGCGAATATCGAGAGCGTCTTCCAGGGTCTTGAGGCCGGGCGCCCGCGCGGCCCACTCGTCGTGGCCGAAGTAGGAGTGGCTCGCCCCCGTCGCCACCACGAGGTAGTCGTAGGGGATCGGTTCGCCGTCGGTCTCGACCACCGACTTCGAGACGTCCACCCGTCGGGCCTCGGCGAGGAGCACCCGGCAGTTCTTCTGAGTCGAGAGGATGCTGCGAATGGGCGCCGCGATATCGGCCGGATTGAGGGCGGCGGTCGCCACCTGGTACAGCATGGGCTGGAAGAGATGATGGTTCTTGCGGTCCGCGAGAATGACGCTCACGGGCGCGTCCTTCAGTGCACGCGCGGCGTAGAGGCCGGCAAAACCGCCGCCGAGGATTACGACGCGGGGGATAGGGTCGCTCATGGTCGGATGATCGGGCGGGGGGTGTGCGATCTTAAGGCCGGGACCCCTCCCCGTTCCCGCCGGGCAGACGGAGGAGACTCAGGGGTCGGGCGAGGGCGTTGAGCGCGGTCTGACCGAGCAGCGCCGCGCCGCGCGCCGCTCTCATGCCTCGGGCGCGAAGGGCCATGCCGAAGGCGAGGCTGAAGCTCACTCCGAGATTGAACAGGCCGATCGCGAAGATCCCCGCAAAGATGCCCATCCATTCCTTGGGTTCGATGTGCATGAACCCGAGGGCCGATACCGCGAGGGACAGGCTTCCGGTCACGAGGGTCACATGGCGGACCTCGAGGGGCAGTCCGAAGAAGCGGCCGACCTCGGGGGCGAAGGCGAGCCCGAAGCCGAGGACGTTGGCGGCCGCGACGCCGCCGACGTGGCGGGAGAGGAAGGCCGCGGCGGCGTTGACGCGCTTCTCGCCGAAGCGCACGCGCAGGCCCCCCTGGGACTTGAGGGCCCCGGCCACGTCGTAGAACACGAAAGCGTTGTCGATCCAGCTCGCGACCCATCCTCCGATCCACAGGATGACCCCCGTGAACATGGCGAAGGGGATGGTGAGGGAGGCCCAGGGGTTGATGGATTCGAGGACATGGGCGGCCTTGTCCGCGTCGAGCAGATGCGCCCCGCGCGAAGCCTGGAGGGCGGCGTCGAGCAGGAGGGCCGCGGGAATGACCCCCGCCAGGTTGCCGATCACCGCCGCGATCTGGGTACGCAGGATGGCGGTGGCGGTGGCGACGAACTCGCGGTCGGCTTCGCGCGAAGGCAGGGGCGAAAGCCGGCTCGAAAGAGCCGAGGCAGTCATGGCCGGCATCTTGGTCGCGAGCTTGAGGTGCAGGAAGTGCATCACCGTGAAACTGCCGCCGTAGTTGAGGGCGCCGTAAAGCGCGTCGAAGAACGGGGGCAGGCCTTTGGGCCCGACGTACTTGATCAGGGTGGTGAGGGCCACGAAGACGCCGCCGCCGATCGCCGCCTTAAGGATGTGGCGCAACTCGTGGTTCGTGCGGGCGATGCCCTCCTCGCCGGTTTCTCCAGCGCGCTCCACGGTCTTACGGGCGATCAGGTGAAGGCTCTGGGTGATCACCCGATCGGGCCTCCGATCGTCGAGTTCGCCGCGGACCAGGAGAATCACAAGTTCCCACACCGCCTCGTTGCGGACGGGCGAGGGTGAGGCGGGGTCGAGGACGATGGAGACGACTCGGGCCAGCACCTCCATTCGGTTGAGGTAGGCGTTCGCGCGCTCGATCTGGAAGACGAGGTCGACGCTCACGCCGCGGACCCCCACCTGGGCGAGCACGCCATCGAGGAAGAATCGCCCGCTGACCAGGGCGGTGAGGAGCGCCTCGATGTCGGGTTTCTCTCCCGCGGCGGCCGCGCGAGCGAAACTCCGAGCCGCGTCTTCGAGGAGGATCATGGGATGGGCGGCGAGCCCGGCCTTGACCGGCGAGCGAGCGGACACCTCTTCGCGAAGTGCGATCGACGTGGTGCGGTTCGCGAGCAGCCAGATCGCCTCCGCCATCTCGCAAACGAGAGCCGCGCGTCGCTCCTCGGGAATCGAGGCGCAGAGCCAGCCTAGAAGCGCTTCGCGCTCGTGAGCGGGGATCCGGCCGAGCCAGCGGTCGTCACCCCGCTGGGCGAACACCTGCTGCAGGGCGCCCGACAAGGACGCTTCCAAGAGCACCGGGGGGAGGATGGATCGCACGAGGCGGCCCGTAAGCTCCTGGGCGAACGAGGCCGAGGAGGGAAGCCCCGCCTCGCAGAAGATTCGCAGCGCCGATCCGCGGGAGAGCACCTCCGTGATGACCGCGCCCGCGGCCTGCGCCCACTCCGGATGCTGATGGAGCCTCTGCAGGAGAAGGTGGGTTCGGGCCTCGGGCGTGAACCGGTAGCTTTGTTCGCCCCGCAGATATCGCGCCAGCGATCGCAGCCAGTCGAGCTGCTCCGGCGCGGGACGGCCCCGGGCATCGACCCCTAGTTCCAGGATCGTGTTGAGGTCTCGCCGCTTTCCGCCCATGAGGGCGGTGGCCCATTTCCGTAGCGCTTCTTGCAAGTGCGGGATTCTGACATCACCAAGGGCGGCAAAGCGCTGGCACGCGATCTGCTCCTCCTCCGGGCGACCCCGAGGTGCCGCATGGTGCGGCGACGTCACGGGTCCTTGAAAGGATTACCTGAAGATGAAGAGTCTCACCCTGAAGAGCGCGGTTCTTGCGCTCGCCGTCTCCGTTTGCACCCTGCCCGCGATGGCGCAGGGCACAGCACCCGCCGCCAAGCCCATGGCCAAGCCCGAGGCCGCCAAGTCAGAGGCGCCCAAGGCCGAGCACAAACAGGCGGCGCCTGTGGCGAAAGAGTTGCTCGACATCAATACCGCCACACTGGAGCAGCTCGAAGCCCTTCCCTCCGTGGGCAAGGCCTACGCGGAGAAGATCGTCTCCGGCCGTCCGTACAAGATGAAGACCGAACTCACCAGCAAGAAGGTCATTCCCGCCTCGGTCTACAACAAGATCAAGGCCCACATCATCGCCAAGCAGTAGCTGTACTCATCCGCGGGATCGGCCGGGTCCGTTTGTGACCCGGCCTTTCTTTTTGCGCGGGCGCGATTGGATGCGTTCGCCTAACGGGCCCCTGGATCAGGGCGCCTCGTCTTTTTCGTCGCCCCAGGTCAGGCCGAAACGCTCGGCCATCCGGTAGAGGGTGCGCCGATCGATTCCGAGCACTTCGGCCGCGCGCTTCTTGTTCCCTTTGAGGACGGTCACGACGTGCTGGAGGTACCGCTTCTCGAGTTCGTCGAGGGTGGGCAGGTCGTCGAAGGCGCGTTGCGGGAAGTCGGTGGCCTGGGGCTGGAGGTCGGCCGGGAGGTCCTCGGCGTCGATGGTGCGGCCGGGAGAGGTGAGGACGAGTCTCTCGATCAGATGCTCGAGTTCGCGCACGTTTCCGGGCCACGGATAGGCGGCGAGCTTGGCCATGGCTCGCGGGGTGAGGATGGCGCGCGCGCCGTCGGCCCGCGGGAGCCGCCCGAGGAAGGACTCCACGAGAAGGGGAACGTCGTCCGGGCGCTCGCGCAGGGCGGGAAGGCGGATCTCCACCACTTTTAGCCGATAGAGAAGGTCGGACCGGAAGCCACCCGCCTCCGCGGTCTTGTCGAGGTCGCGGTGGGTGGCGGAGATGACGCGCACGTCGACGGAGACTTGCCGCGTGCCGCCCACCGGCCGGATCTCGCCTTCCTGCAGGGCACGGAGCAACTTCACCTGAAGGGCTACCGGCATCTCGCCGATCTCGTCGAGAAAGAGAGTGCCCCCATGCGCCTGTTCGAACAATCCCTTCTTGTCCGACACCGCCCCGGTGAAGGCCCCGCGCACATGGCCGAACAGTTCTGATTCCAGGACACCCTCGTTGAGCGCGCCGCAATTCACGGCCACGAACGGGGCGGCCGAGCGCGCCGAGTGCCGATGGATCGCGCGCGCCGCGAGTTCCTTGCCGGTGCCGGTCTCGCCCATGATGAGGACGGAGGCGTTCGAGGGCGCGGACAGGGCGATCTGTTTGTAGACCGCGAGCATCAGGCGGCTTCGGCCCACCAGGGCGGGGGGGACGTCGCGGGCGGGCAGGACCAGGGCGGGGGCGAGGTCGAGAGGCTCGTTGAGAGAGGCGATGCGCTGCCGGATGGCCCGGTCGATGGTCGAGCGGACCTCGTTGATGTCGAAGGGCTTGCTCACGTAGTCGAAGGCGCCGGCCCGCACCGCCTCGACCGCGGTTTCGAGGGTGCCGAACCCGCTCATGAGCACCACTTCCGCGCTCGGCGAGGACGCGCGCACCGCGCGCAGCAGGTCGAGCCCGGTCTTTTCCTCGTTGAAGTTGATGTCGGAGATGACGATGTCGCAGGGGTTTCGGGCCTGCAGGTCCACCGCCTCGTCCACGCGCGTGGCCGAGACGATCTCCCGGCCCGGTCCGCGGATGAGGTCGGCGATGAACCGGCAGATCTCGGGCTCGTCGTCGGCGATGAGAATGCGCATGGTCGGCACGGGGCTAGCCTACGTCCCCGCGGAGGTCTCGGTGAGACCGCCGGGGAGAAGCACCACGAAGCGTGCTCCGCGTCCCGCCTCGGAGTAGACCTCCACGGTGCCCTGGTGCGCGGTGACGATGTCGCGGACGATGGGCAGCCCCAGACCCGTGCCCCTTCCCGGTTCCTTGGTGGTGAAGAGAGGTTCGAAGATGCGGGGGCGCACCTCGGGCGGGATCCCCGAGCCCGTGTCTTCGACCTCGAAGCGGATATGCGTGCCGTCTTTCTGAGCGCGCAAGGTCAGGTGGCCGCCCCGGCCCATCGCGTCAAGCGCGTTGGTGACGAGATTGAGGAAAACCTGCTCCATCTGTCCCGCGTCCGCGAGCAGGGGAAGGGGTGCGAGGCCGGCGTCGACCTCCAGGACCACGCCTTTTTGTTCGGCGCTCGGTCGGGCCAGGCGCGCAATGCCGGTAAGGATCGCCGCCGCGTCGGTGGGCACCCGCTTGAGCAGCGGGGTGCGGGTCTGGTTCATGAGGTCGCGCACGATCGAGGCGAGCCGCCCGATCTGTTCATGTACGGTGCGCAATCGCTCCTGGCTCTCCGAGCCCGCGGGAGCCTCCGCGAGCAGGAGCTGGACGTAGCCCGAGATCAGGGCCAGGGGAGTGCCGATCTTGTGGGCGAAGGTCGCCGCCATTTGTCCGGTGGCGGCGAGCATTTCACTCCGGGCCAGCTCGCGCCGGGCTTCGAACAACTGTTCCACCGAGCTCTGAAGTTCCGCGTTTCGATCGGCGAGTGCGGAAGTGGCGCTTGCGACCTCGGCCTGCAGCGTCGCCGAGAAGCCTTCGATGCGGGTGAGCATGTCGTTGAAGGCGCTGCTCACGTCGCCGATCTCATCCGTGCGGATCACCGGGGCTCGCCGGCCGCGCTCCCCCTGGAGCGCGCCTTCGATCGTGTCCCGCAAGGCTCGCAGGGGCGAGAAAACGAGACGCTGGCCGAGGAGATCGACGATGAGGGCGATCAGAAGGGTGGAAAAGACCACGAGCGAGGCCTGGATCTGACGGATCCGGTCGCGGGTGCGCACCATCTCGCGCATCGACATTCCGACTACAACTGCGCCGTAGGTGCGTCCCTTCCGTTCGAGGGGTGCGGCCACCAGGCGCAAGGCTTCCGGACC
>CAZYEA010000104.1:8638-14759 GCA_964646485.1 uncultured Acidobacteriota bacterium | reverse complement strand
TCCGCCGCCGCGCCCGCCCATCCCGCCCGGACCGCTCCGCCCCGCGCCCTCGCCACCGCGCATTGCCTCCATCATCTTGAGAGCGGGGTTGTCGCTCAGCTCATGATTCAACTTCCATTTGCCCGCGAGGCTAACCGGCGCCTGAGGGGTTTCGCCCGCTCGGCTCGAGGAGGCCGAGAAGGCGACGAGGAGCCCGAGGGCAAAGGGGGCGCAAGAGGCCTTCATCAGGTTCATGGATTCCTTCCTTGTGGAGGCGCTCTCCTGAATCGCGGGAGCAGAGCCTTCGAGACAATCAGATCCAGATCACCTTTCGAATCCCTGAAGAAGATCACCGCCGCCGCACCTGGAAACGACTCGATGACCGCGAGCGCCTTCTGCGGTCCGAGGAGAAACCCCACTTTGCTCAAGGCGTCCGCGAGGGTGGCGTCCTTCGACACTACGGTCACGCTCAACCGGTCGGCCGCGGGCTCGAGCGTGCGGGGATCGAGGATGTGCCCGTATTTCCGTCCATTCGCGATGAGGAAATTGGCGCCCTGCGCGGAGGTCGATACCGAACCCTCATCCACATCCACGACGCCGAGCAGGTGCTCGGGGGCTTCGGGGTCCTTGATGCCGAGGGTCCAATTGTCCTTGCCCTCGGGCCGGCCCACCATGTATTGATTGCCGCCCGCGTCGATGAAGGCCGAGAGACCGTAGCGGCGCATCACCCCGCCCGCCAGCTCCACCGCGAAGCCCTTGCCGATTCCGCCGAGATCGAGTTCGACCCCCGGCCGCGCGAAGCGGACGGTGTGCGCGCGCGCGTCGAGGATGAGGTTGCGGTATGAAACGAGCGGCCGCACCGCGTCCAGTTCCGCCGGGGTCGGGACGTGAGGCTTTCGATCGTGAAATCCCCACACCTTCACCAGAGGGCCCACGGTGATGTCGAAGGCGCCCCCGCTGCGCGCACTCACCTCCTGTGCGGCCTGAAGGACGGCGAAGAGAGGATCGCTGACCTTCACCGCCTGGGTGGCGCCGCGGTTGTTGAGCGCAGTCAGCTCCGAGTCGTCGCGGTAGTTGCTCATCAGGCGGTCGACTTCCTCGATCGCCCCGTAGGCTTCCGCGATGGCGGACCTGCGCACCGCTTCGGTGGCGCCTCGGGCCGAGATCTGAACCGAGGTGCCCATGAGGTACTTGAACTCGCGAGTTTCGCCTTCGGGTGCGGGCGGCAGGGCAAGGCCTGACGAAAGGGCCAGGGCCGCGGCGGCGAGCAGGGCGCTCATGCGATGGCCTTTCTGGGGCGGCGGCTAGGGAGTCTTGCGGCCGAACGGAATGGTAAGGCCACCTGTGAAGATGGCGGCGTCGAAAGACCGGCTGGTCGAGTAGCGCTCGTACTGAAGGGACAGAGTCGTTCCCGGCTTCATGCCCATGAGCCCGTCCTTGGGGGTGTATCCGATGCGGCCAGTGATGAGCTTCGAGTCGAAGGGGAAGAGGCGGAAGTCGCCGGTGAAGAACTCGGGCGTGCCGCTGTACGAAGGCGCGTAGAAGTAGGCGCCGGTCTGATCGTACCGGCGAAAGGCGCCGTAGGCGACGAGGCTGTCGCCGAAGTGATGGGAGAGGCCCAGACTCAGGGAGTTGGAATCGATCTGCCAGTTGTCGTGATAGCGCCGGTAGTCGGCTTCGAGATAGGTCGCGGCCGGGAGGGCCTGCTTGATCCGGGCCGAGAAGGTGTACCGGTTCCTGAGGTCGGGGCTTTGTCCTGGAACCAGCAGGCCGTTGACGGAGGCGCGCAGAAACGGGCTCGTCTGATAACCGCGGACCTGCGCGAACTCGACACCCACCTGGGCCATCGTGGTTTTCGTAAGGGTCTGGGTGAGGGAGAGATACAGGTCGTGCGCGTATTGCTTCTCCGCGAACTCGCTCGGATGGAGCACCGGCTGATTGAAGGAGAAGGCGTACCCGGAGGCGATGGTGGTGTTGGCGCCGTTCATGGCCCGCGAGATGGTGGTGGAGAGGGTGGTGGCGCGGTAGAAGTTCTCCTGGCTCAGCTCCCCGCCTACGCCCACCGTGGTGTCCCCGTACTTGCGGCTCATGGACACCGAGCCGACGGCCCGCTGGCTCCACACTCCGTCCGGATGGCAGCGCGCGCACGAATCGGACGAAGCAGAGATCGCATCGACCCCGAATTTCGCCCGGAGAGAGGTGCGGTCAGTGAAGTCCTTCACGAGGTCCACGGTGGGGCTCAGCACGGTGACGCCGCGGGAATCCTGAAATCCGTGGAAGAAGATGTTGATCTCCTCCGAGTCGGTGCGGCGGGAAAACGCGGGGGCCAGAACGAGGCCGGTCAGAGCCAAAGACGTGGCTACCCCCGCGAGGACGCCCGCGCGCAGGGGCCACTTCGCGCGGGTTGCGGGATTACTTGCAGCCACAGCCACCGCCCTGGACGCCCATTCCTCCCGACGAGCCCTCGCGTGCTTCCTGCCAGTGAGAGGCATACGCGGTCATGGCGGCGCTCGCCTCGAAGGTCATGCAGGGGTCGGCGAGACGCGCCCGCTGCCAGGGCTTCACGGTGGCGCATCCTCCCGAAAAAGCGCCGAGGACGGCCAGCAGTGACAGGCCGCTCACCAGGCGGCCCTGCGTCGATCGGTTACTTCTGGGCACGGTCGGAACCCTCCCCGAGCAGGATGGAAATCTCTCTTCGAAAATCCGACTTCGTCTTGTCGGTGTAGCCCATATGCCGAAAACGGATGCGACCTCCGCGATCGATGAGGTACGAGCTCGGCATGCCTTCCACCTTGAAGTCCTCGGGCGAGCGGCCCAACGGATCGAACAGGACGGTCATCGACGGAGACCGTCCGCTCAGAAAGGCCTGAGCGCTCTTCGCGTCCTCGTCGACGTTGATGGCCACCACTTCCAGGCCCTCCCCGTGCAGCTCTTCGTGAAGGGCGTCGAGGGCGGGAAAGGAGGCCTTGCAGGGCGCGCACCAGCTGGCCCAGAAGTCGACGAGCAGGACCTTGCCCTTGAACTCGGCGAGGGTTCGAAGCCGGCCATCCTTGTCCTTCAGGCTAAAGGAGGGCGCGAAGCTCCCACGGAGGTCACGAGCGGCGCTGCCTGGGCGCGGAAACGCCGCGAGAAGCGTCAACGCGAACAGGATGGTTGCGGCGAGCGAGCGGGTGGGAGGTTTCATAGGTTCCTTCAGCGAGTCTGAACCGCGCGATAGCTGACCACCCAATCACGCGTCATCTTGGCCTTGGCCGCCCGGTCTCCGCTCCAGTACCGGTACATGCTTCCATTGGACTGCGTCACGCGCACGAGCGTGCTCGAGGCATTGCCCGCGCTCACCGCCCGCATCACCGCCGCGTAGCTGCTCATTGAATACCGTCCAAGAGGGTTTCGGTCACTGTGGCAGACCAGACAGTCTGAGGCGAAAATGGGCGCGAGGTCGGGGGTGTAGGCGAGTCCGACGCTGCCCGTCGCGGGCGTGGGCGTGGGGGTTGCAGCACCCGGACTTGCGCTCGGCGCCGGGATCGCCGATGGGCCGCTCGGCGAAGACTGGCTCGAATCAGCGGAGATGCCGCCGGTATCGGTAGCCGGCTGCACTTTCACGCAGCCGAGAGCGAGTCCCACAATGAGGACAGCGCCGAGACGGATGGGATTCAAGAGATTGACTCCATTATTGGACAAACACTTGCCATGCCGCCCGCCGCACGAAACCGGTGCAGGATTCGGGCCACCGGTCAGCCGGGGCCGCCTTGCGCTGATTCGGGTCAGACCCCCGAAAACATTTCGCAGCGGATCCCGCGGGCGCGCAGGTGATCGAGCACTCGAGCCAGGAGGTCCGGCTCGGCGCCGAGAGCTTCCGGCACGTGCACTCCGGGCGCTCGGAACGCTCCGTCGAGAATGAGGCCGGCGACGCCCGTTGCGGTGAACCCGGTCGAGCGCGACATGCTGCGAAGTCCCGTTTTGGGGTCGTACCGATCCACGAAGTCGAAGGTGAAGCGCGCCGGGGCGCCGCCGCGCGTGCCCAGGGCGCGCACGCGCATCACCGTGATGTCGCCTTCATCGTCCTTGAAGCTCCACATCGGAAAGAGCAGGGCGGCGGTCACGTCGCGCGGGCGAAGGCTGCGTCCGCTCACGGTTATGGGATCGAGAGAGAAGAAGCCGGTCTTGCGGAAGATCTTCATGAGTTCAACGTGACCGGGCCAGCGCAGAGTGCGCTCGACCATGTTGGGAACTTTCACGGTGTCGACCAGGCTGCGCAGGCCGTCCGTGATGAACGACTCCAGAGTTCCCACTCCCGGCACGTCGATGAGTTCGAGCCCCTCCATCGCCTCCTTCACCACCACCCGGCCGTTCTCCACCACGGTCGCCGGGCGGGTGTAGATCTCGATCACGTCCCAGGGCGCGAAGCCCGCCTTGTAGTTGAACGGCCATTCCCGGACCGCGGGCAGGCCGCCCACCGACATCTCGATGCTCAGGCACGCATCGAACTGGCGGGCTGCGTAGGCGGCCATCATGTTGGTGAGGCCGGGAGCGACGCCGCAGTCGGTCATCACCGTAACCCCGCGTTCGCGGGCCATGGAGTCGAGGGCGCGCGGGTCCTCCGTCATGAAGCTGATGTCCACCATGTCGCACCCGGCCTCGATCGCGGCCCTCACCGACTGGAGGCCCATCACGCTCGGCAGCGCGCCGATCACGAGCCGCGATCCCTTCACCAGAGACCTGACGACTTCGGAATTCGACAGGTCGGCAGAATGCGTTTCGACCGGCACTTTCGCCCGGACGCGATCGAGGGCCTCCGCACTCGCGTCCGCGATGTGGACTTCGAAACCGGAGGCGGCGAGATCCTGCGCCATCGCGCCGCCGATCATCCCGGCGCCAAGAACGAAGACCCTTCGAGGGCGGGAAGCAGGCTCGGTCATCTAGGAATTTTAATCGGGGCGGGAGGATTCGAACCTCCGACCTCCTGCTCCCAAAGCAGGCGCGATACCAGGCTACGCTACGCCCCGACGGTTACGTCCGCGGGGGCGAGTCTACCAAGCGTCCCGCGGCCGCTCTAGGCGATGCCGAGCTTCGATCGGAAGTAGGCGATGGTCGGGATGAGCCCTTCGTCGAGGCTCACCTTCGGCTCCCATCCCAGGAGCTTCCGGGCGCGCGTGATATCGGGCTGGCGGATCTTCGGGTCGTCCTCGGGGAGCGGACGCTGCACGATCTTCGACTTCGAGCCGGTGGCGGCGATGACTTTCTTCGCGAGATCGAGGATGGTGAGTTCCTGCGGGTTCCCGATGTTCACCGGGTCGGAGGTATCCGACATCATGAGGCGGTAGATGCCGTCCACGAGGTCCGAGGCGAAGCACAGACTCCGGGTCTGGGCGCCGTCGCCGAAGACGGTGACGTCCTCGTTGCGCAGGGCCTGGCTCATGAAGGCGGGAATGGCGCGGCCGTCCATCACCCTCATCCTCGGGCCGTAGGTGTTGAAGATCCGGACGATGCGCGTCTCCACCCCGTGGAAGCGGTGATACGCCATCACCATCGCTTCGGAAAAGCGCTTCGCCTCGTCGTAGACGCCGCGCGGCCCGATGGGATTGACGTTGCCCCAGTAGTCCTCGCGTTGCGGGTGAACCAGGGGATCGCCGTAGACCTCGGAAGTCGAGGCCAGGAGGATGCGCGCCTTCTTGGCCTTCGCCACCCCGAGCACGTTGTGGGTTCCGAGGCTTCCCACCTTCAGGGTCTGGATGGGCAGCTTGAGGTAGTCGATGGGCGAGGCGGGGGAGGCGAAGTGGAAGATGTAGTCGACCTCTCCCTCGAGGGCGATGTAGTTCGTGACGTCGTGCTTCACGAAGACGAAGTCGCGGCCGATGAGGCGCTCGATGTTGGCGGCGTCGCCGGTGAGGAGGTTGTCCATGGCCACCACCTGGTGGCCCTGGTCGAGCAGATACTCGCAAAGGTGCGACCCGATGAAGCCGGCGCCGCCGGTGACGAGGGTTCGAGGCATGCCTGTTTTGGTCCTTGGGGAAATCTGCGATCAGTAGGCGTGGGTCTGTCCGAAGCCGCGGAAGAGGGTGAGGACGAGGATCTTGACGTCGAGCACGAGCGACCAGTTCTCGATGTAGTAGAGGTCGAACTCGATCCGCTTCTCGAGGCT
>CAZYEA010000104.1:0-8628 GCA_964646485.1 uncultured Acidobacteriota bacterium | reverse complement strand
TAGGCCGCTCCCAGCCAGGTATCGTCGGGCTGCGTCTCGATGCTGGTGTCGCCCCAGAACCCGTTGACCTGGGCCCACCCGGTGAGCCCGCTCTTCACCCGATGGCGCAGCATGTAGTTCGGGATGTGGTGCTTGAACTCGTGCACGAACTCGGGACGCTCGGGCCGCGGGCCCACGAGGCTCATGTCGCCCTTGACGATGTTGATGAGCTGGGGCCACTCGTCGAGGTTGTACTTGCGAAGAAAAGCGCCGAGACGGGTGCGGCGGGGGTCGCCGTCTTTCGCCCACACCGGGCCGGTCGCGGCCTCGGCGTCCGCGATCATGGTGCGGAACTTGTACACGGAGAAGGGGCGCCCATCCACGGTCATGCGCTCCTGGCTGTAGATGATCGGGCCCTTACCGCCCCAGATCGCGATCGCGATCACGATCGCCGGAAGCAGGGGGAAGACGGTGAGGCCGATGAGCCCCACGAGCGCGCCCGTGATGTCCATGAGCCGCTTCACCACCGCGGCCGGGCCGTGCATCGGGGTTTCGTTGAGGGAGACGATGGGGATGCCGTCGAGGTCCTCGATCCCCGAGCGCAGGGTCAGGCACTGCAGGAGATCGGGGACGATGCGGACGTCCACGAACTGGTTGTTGAGGTTCTTGACCAGGTCCACCATGTCCGCATGACGGTCGACCGGGAGGGCCACATACACGGCGTCGATCGATTGCGCCGCGATCACCTCGTTCGCATCGGTGAGCCTTCCCAGCACCTTCCGGCCTTCGAATTCGGGAGCGGCGCCCTCCTTCTCGGTGAGGAAGCCGACCACGCTGAAGCCGAGGCGCCGATGAGCCGCGAGCTTGCTGGCCACGGTCTGCCCGAGTTCAGAGGTGCCGGCCACGAGGATGCGCACCGCGTTCTCGCCCCGCGCCCAGGATCGCTCGAACCAGGCGAGGAGCAGCCGCCGTCCGGCCATCATCAAAGGGGCGCCGAAGACCACGAACAGCGCGAACACGCCCTGTGAATACTCGGCCCGCGGCGCCACTTCGGGGGCGTAGCGGAAGTAGATGCGGATGTACAGGGTCACCCCGAGGACGAGGGCCGCGGTCACGATGAAGGCCGCAATCGTGCGCAGCGAATCGTCCACCGCACTCATTGGACGGCGGAGGCGATAGAGCCCCTGCAGCGCGAAGACCACCGCGGCGGTCACCAGGATCACGGGCAGGAGAGCGGCGTAGTCGTTGGCCGCGGGCACGCCCTTGTAAGGCGGGAAGACGAAAGTGAAGAGGGTCGAGTGGAAGCGCGCGTAGTAGGCCGCCATCCACGACAGGGCGACCGCCGTCAGGTCGACGGCGAGGAAGCTCTGGGTGAGTCTTTGTTTTCGCTTTCGCAAAACCCTGTTTGTCCTTGCTCCTGTGGGGCCGAAGGCCGAAGCCCTAAGCACCCGCGAGCTCTTCGACCAGCGCCCGGAACCGCCGTTCGAAGCTGGCCCGTGAGAACGTCTCCGCGCGCTTTCGAAGGCTCAGTCTATCGAAGCGCCGCGGAACAAGCCTCTCGAGGGCCTGGGCCACCGCCTCGCCCGTGGGCTCGACGAAGGTTTCGCCGAATTCGCCGCGGTTCACGATCTCCGCCCCGCCTCCCTGCGCGTTCACGAGCGCCGGCCGTCCGCAGGCGAGGGCCTCGGCCACCACGATCCCGAAGTCTTCGACACCGGGCAGGATCAGCACCCGGCACCCGCGGTACAGGCCAAGGAGCTGGTCGCGGTTTGCTGCGCCCAGGAACTCGACGTTCGAACCGGCGCCGGCGCGCAGGCGGCCTTCCTCGGGGCCGTTGCCGACTACCTTGAGCCGCCGTCCGGTGATCTTCGCGGCCTCTATGGCGAGGTCGATTCGCTTGTAGGGGACGAGGGCCGAGACCACGAGGTCGTAGTCGGGCGGCGCCGCGTCTTCCGATCCGGGGGTGAAGAAATCGGTATCGACGGGAGGGTGGATCACGGTGGCCTCGCGCCCGTAGAAGTACCGGATGCGGGAAGCCACCGTCTCCGAGTTGGCGACGTAGTGATGAACGCGGTGCGCGGTCGCGACATCCCAGGCGCGCAACCCTTCCGCCATGAGCCCAAGAAAGGCGCTGCCCATCCGGCCCATGCGCGCCGGGCCGAAATAGTCGTCGAACCGGTCCCAGACGTACCGCATCGGGGTGTGGCAGTAGGAAATGTGGCGGGTACCTGGTCCCGGGGTGACGCTCTTGGCCACGCAATGGGAGCTCGAAACCACGAGGTCGAAGGCGCGGACGTCGAGGCCGCGCACCGCGAAGGGAAAGAGCGGCAGGTAATGGCGGTACAGCCGCTTCGCGAAAGGGAGCTTGCCGATGAAGGACGTCCTGATGGTTCGCGACTCGAGTTCTTCGGGCAGGGAGCCCTTGACGTGGAGCAGGGTGTAGATGGGCGCTTCGGGGAAGAGCCGGGCGAGAGAGAGGAGGACCTGCTCGCCGCCGCGGAATCCGGTCAGCCAGTCGTGCACGAGCGCCGTGCTTCTCTGAGCCCTCATCGATCAGGCGGGGCGAAGGCTCACTGGCCGAGGGCCTGAAGGTACCCGGCGAGGATCTTGCGCGCGGAGTCGTCCCAGTTGAACTTCTTGGCCTGGAGGCGGCCCTTCTCCCGCAAGTCGTTGGCGAAGTCGGGATTGTCGAGAACGCGGGAGAGGCCATCCGCGATCGCCTCCCCGTCGTGGGGGTCCACCAGGACCGCGGCGTCGCCCACCACCTCGGGAAGGGAGGAGACATTGGACGTCACCACCGGCGTGCCGCAGGCCATGGCCTCGAGCGGGGGCAGGCCAAAGCCTTCGTACTGCGAGGGGAACACGAACACGGTGGCGAGTCGATAGAGCGCGGCGAGCGTGCTCTCCGGAACGAAGCCGAAGAAGCGCACGAAGGGCCGCAGGCGGAAGGATTCGACGCGCCGGCGAAGCTCCGGAGTCTTTCCGATCTCGTCGCCGATGATCATGAGATGGACGTCCTCGTGTCCGGGAGTGGCGCGGAGGCGGGCGAAGGCCTCGATCAGGCGAGGCAGGTTCTTGTGGGGCTTGATGTTTCCGGCGTAGAGGATGAAGCGCTGGGCGATCTGGTAGCGCTCCTTCACCCGGTCGAGTTCCTCGCGGTCGGGCGCTTCGAGGAGGTCGGCGTCGATCGCGTTCGAAACCACGTGGATGCGCTCGGGCGCCGTCTTCGGGAAGAAGTGCAGGATGTCGCGCTTGCTCGCTTCGGAAACCGTGAAGACCACCTTGGCGCGCCGGATCGCGCTGCCCATCATGTAGCGGGCGTAGTGGATGGCCGCGGGATTGGGAAGGTACTCCGGGAAGCGCAGATGGATGCAGTCGTGGACGGTGACCACCGACTTCGTGCCCAGGAGCAGGGGCAGGACGTAGTGGGGCTCGTGGAAGAGATCGGCGCCCAGCTTGTGAAGCTGGCGGGGCAGGCTCCAGTGCTCACGCAGGGAGTAGCCCGGGGACTCGTCGACCACGGGGACGAAGTTCTCCGAGAGGTCCTTGAGGATGGGGACGTCCTCATGGTGGCAGAACAGGAAATACGTGTTTTCGTGGTCCAGCAGGGCCAGCGCGCGCACGATGTTCCGCACATACGTGCCAATGCCATAGTCCCGCCACTTGCGGGCATCGATCGCAATCCGCGCCACGGGCCGAAGGTAGCACGGGAGCGGGCCATTAAGCGAAAAAGAAAGAGGGCGGCTCGCCCCTTCCAAAGAATCCGAAAGGGGAAGCCGCCCGTCGTGGCCGTCGCGGCGGCGGAGCGCCGCCACGAGCGGGTGGGATTAGACGACCTTGACTTCGATAGAGCGGGGCTTCGCCTGCTCGGCCACGGGCACGGTGATGGTGAGGACGCCGTCCTTGTAGTCGGCCTTGACCTTGGAGGCATCCGCCGAATCGGGCAGGGTGAAGGCGCGGACAAAGGCGCCGAACACGCGCTCGGCGCGATGGATGCCGCCCTTCTTGTCGTCCTCGACCATTTCGCGCTTGCGCTCGCCCTTGAGGGTCAGCGTGCGGTTCTCGACATGGACGGAGATCGCGTCCTTGGAAATGCCGGGCAGGTCCGCTTCGATGATCAGCGAGTGATCAGCGCCGGTGCGGATGTCCACCGCGGGCAGGAAATCGAACGCATCGGTCCCTGCGCCGGTGAAGGCGTCGGCGAGAACGTGGTTGATCCGGTTCTGCGCCATGGTGAGTTCACGGAAAGGGTCGAATCGAACGAGTGACATTGGGTTTCTCCTTGGAATTTTCGTGGTGGAAAGGGAGCTCTATCTGTCGCTCCAAAGAGTCCTGTTGGTCGCGACGGGATGAGATTACGTCAACATCGAAGTGTATGTCAATCATATTTTCGATGATTTTCAACTAATATCTAACCAAGTCATTAAAATCTAGTGTCGATCCTGGTCATCCATGTCCAAGATTTTCAGCTACTTGACCCGCTGTGGTATGAAGTCCCGGACATGAAGAGAAACGAGACGAGATCGGTGCGCGCGGGATCCGTATTCATTGGTGGAGCCCATCGGGTCGCGGTTCAGAGCATGTGCGCGACCAAGACCCAGAACATCGACGCCACGGTGGAGCAGGCCGAGAAGATCCGTGAGGCCGGGGGCGACCTGGTCCGGATCGCGGTGGATTCTCCGAAGGATGTGACCGCCCTCGCGGAAATCCGCAAGCAAACGAAGGCGAACCTCGTGGTCGACCTCCAGGAGAACTATCGTCTGGCCGCGACGGTGGCGCCTCACGTCGACAAGTTCCGGTACAACCCCGGCCACCTCTATCACCACGAGAAAGAGAAGCCGGTCGCGGAGAAGGTCCGCTTCCTCGCGGAAGTCGCCCGCGCGAACGGATGCGCCATCCGCGTTGGAGTCAATTGCGGCAGCGTCGATCCTGAGATGAAGGCGAAGCATCCCGACGACGACGTCGAGGCGATGGTGGCCTCCGCGCTCGAGCATTGCGCGCTTCTCGACGCCTTGAAGTTCGATCAATACGTGGTGAGCCTCAAGGACTCGCATCCACGCAAGGTCATCGAGGGCAACACCCGCTTCGCCGCCGCGCGCCGTGACGTGCCCCTGCACCTCGGCGTCACCGAAGCGGGCATCCCCCCCGAGGGCATCATCAAGACCCGGGTGGCTTTCGAGCAGCTCCTGCCCCGCGGCATCGGCGACACCCTGCGTGTGAGTCTCACCCTTCCGAATCCACGCAAGCATGAAGAAATCACGGTGGGGAAGATGATCCTCGATGACATCGCGGCCGGCCGTTTCCGTTCCGTGCCCGTGTTCGACGATCACACCCTCAACGTCATCTCCTGTCCGTCCTGCTCGCGCGTCGAGAATGAGAAGTTCGTCGAGCTCGCGGAGGCGGTGAAGGAAATGACCACCTACGCGAAGCCCCACGCCATCACCATCGCGGTGATGGGCTGTCGGGTGAACGGCCCGGGCGAGACCGACGATGCCGACCTCGGCTTGTGGTGCGGGCCCACCCACGTGAACCTGAAGCGGCAGAAAGCCCCCTTGGGCGCCTTCACCTACGACGAGATCCTCCCGAAGCTGCGGGCCGAGCTCGACAGCCTCATCGCCGCCCGCTCCTGAGCGAGGAATCCGCGACCCTAGAATCCTCGCGTGCACTCCTCGGGCGCCTCGACCCCGCTTCGAAACCTCGCCCTCGCCGCCGCGTCCACCGTCGTGTTCGCCGGACTCATCGAAGGCGCGGCGCGCTTCCTCGAACCTCCCCCTGTCCAGAAGGAGGAGTACCTCTGGGACTGGAGCGAGCGATTCAAGGACGCGGAGTTCTACACGCTCGAAAAGGGCGAAGGCTATCCGCCCTCCGAGGAGACGAACGTGGACGGCCTGCGCGACGCGACAAGGCCCGTGGAAGCCGACCCCCGAGTCCAACGGATCGTCATCCTCGGCGACAGTGTTGCCTATGGGCACGGCGTTGAAGCGAGAGAGGCGTTTCCTCAGCTCCTCGAAGAGCGCCTCCGAGCCACCCCGCACCCGGCCGAGGTCTTCAACGTCGCCCTCCCTGGCTGGTCGACGCGCCAGGAGCGCCTCGCCTACGAACGGATCGCACGCAAATACAAACCAAACGATGTGGTTCTGGCCGTTTGTCTGAACGATCTCGCCGAACTGCAGATCAACCTGGCCAAGCCGCCTGGGTTCCTGCTCACCCTCTTCAAGCATTCCGCCACGGTCAGGCTGGCCCTCGGCGCATCGAAGCGCGAGATCGGCGCGGTGGAAGAGCTGTTCAAGGAGCCCGACTCACCGCGAGTGCAGAGCGCGTTCCGCCTCTTCCAGGAGGAAGTCCGCGCCTTGCGCGAGGATGTCGTGCGGGATGGTGCGCGCTTCCACCTTCTCATCTTTCCCTTCCGCTTTCAGGTTGAGCCGAACCCGCCCGCGCCGGGTGTTCAGGCGCGCATTATCACGTTTGCCGCCGGGGAGAAGATTCCCGTCTTCGACTTTCTTCCCGAGCTCATGAAGGAGAAAGCGCCCCCGGGGCTCTTCCTCGACTACGACCACTTCAACCAGGAGGGGCACCGAAGAGTCGCCGAATGGCTGAGCGGGAACGGCGCATTGATTCGAGCGGACTCGGCGCCGGGGAGCCTCGGCCCGCGGTCGCGTGAGATCAGCCTCGATGGCGCGGTCATCGCTGCCGTCGAGGACCCTTCGCCCCGCGTCCGTTTCGAGGCGGCAAGAGCGGTGTTCTACCTCGGCCTTCCCGGCGCGACGGCCGTCCCCGCTCTGATCCGCGGCGTCGAACATCCCGACCCCCGGGTTCGCGCGTTCGCGACCTGGACCCTCGGCGAAATGGGCGAGATCGCGCGCCCCGCCGTTCCTGCCCTCGTGGCCCTTGCCCGCCAGGATGGGGGTGCCGGCAAGACGGGAGCGCTCACGGCGATCGGCAAGATCGGCGGAGATGCGCCCGATACCATTCCCCTCCTCCTCCAGGAACTCAAGCACCCGAAGGAAGCCCGTCGCTATCGCGCCGCGCGCACCATCGGCAAGATGGGCCCCTCGGCTGCCCCGGCGCTCGCGGGTCTCATGGAGGCGCTGCGCGATCCTTCAGCCCTGGTCCGGCTGCACGTGGTTCGAGCGCTTGGAAATCTCGGCGAAGCGGCAAAGCCCGCGGTGCCCGCGCTCATCGAGGTTTTGAACCAGGATCCCGATCCCGAGGTCCGCAAGGAAGTGAGCCTCACCCTCTCGAAGCTCCCCGGCCGCTGAACCGCCTCCCTTCAAGGGATCGAATCGCTTTTGGGACGGTCACCCCAGTTTGTGTACGCTTCCTTTGAACTTCGGCGAAGAACCAAAACGGGTCCCTGCTCGTATAGCTCGGAGCAGGGCATCGGAAGACCCCTCTCCAGCAGCTTCAGAACAGGAATGAACCTCCCCCAAGAAAGACCCGCGCCCGAAGGCCTGGGGAAGTCCCGGATGGGCATTCCCGACCCTGGCTCTCCGCGCGGAGTGATCCTCGCGAACGAGGCGCGCAAATCGCGCCACCGGCTCTACCCGGTCACCTTCGTCTACTCGAGCGTCGCCGTCTCGATCCTGTTCTTCGCCGCGCGTTCACACCCGACGGCGACCGCGACCCTCGCGACCGCGGGCCTCGCCTTCTGGACCCTGGTCGAGTACCTCGTGCATCGATACGTTCTCCACGGCGTGTTCCCCGCCACCGGCTCGGCCTGGAGTCGCTTCCTGAACAAGGCCTTCGATCATCTCCACTGGCAGCACCACTTGCGGCCCTGGGACGGCAACCACATCAACGGCACCATCTTCGATACTGTGTGGGTCGTGGCCCCCGCTTTCGCCCTGGGCCTCCTCGCCCCCGTTCACACCGTGCCCGCGTTCCTGGCCGGCTTCATCCTCGGCTATGTCATCGAGGAGTGGTGTCATCACTCGGTGCACTTCTATGTTCTCGACTGGAAATGGTTCCGCAGCCTGAAGGCGCGGCACTTCGTCCACCATAGCCGGCTCGGTTCGCACATCCTCTTCGGCCTCAGCAATGGTTTCTGGGACGACGTGGTGGGAACGGGCCTGGCCGCGGCCGAAGTCGCCGGGCCCGGCCGGGTCGAGGCTCTGCGGCCGGCGGCGCCGGGGCCGCGGCTCATGCGTCCGTGGCTGCGGACGCGTGCTGAGTCACGAACCTGCGGGGCCCGCCCGCGGATCTGGTCAAGACGCCGGCCCCATGGCGGCGGCTGCACCTCGGAACCGCGAGCCTGACGCCCCCTCAATAGGGGCGGTCAGGCCTTGACGTAGACCTCGGCGCCCACTTCCGCGAACTCCTTCGACTTCTCGGCGAGGCCGGCCTTCAGTGCTGCCTCGGCCTCGAGCCCCTGCTTGTCCGCGTAGTCGCGCACGTCCTGGGTGATCTTCATCGAGCAGAAGTGCGGCCCGCACATCGAGCAGAAGTGCGCGGTCTTGGCCCCCTCGGCGGGGAGGGTTTCGTCGTGGTACAGGCGCGCGGTCTCCGGATCCATGCCGAGGTCGAACTGATCCTCCCAACGGAATTCGAAGCGCGCCTTCGAGAGGGCGTTGTCCCAGAGCTGCGCGCCCGGATGCCCCTTGGCGAGGTCGGCGGCGTGGGCGGCGATCTTGTAGGCGATGACGCCGTCCT
>CAZYEA010000103.1:0-14760 GCA_964646485.1 uncultured Acidobacteriota bacterium | reverse complement strand
TGATCGAGGGAGGCGTGTGCAACGCGGAAAACGTCCACGTCCTCCATGAATTCCGAAAGATGTGCAGAGTGCTCGTCGCGGTCGGCGAGTGCGCCAACACCGGCGGCATTCCGTCGATGCGCAACCGCGTCCCCCTGAAGCGGTGCCTCGAGGAGAGCTTCATCCGCGGCCGCGGTATCGAGAACGCGCAGATCCCCGACGACCCCGAATTGCCGCTGCTCCTCAACCGAGTCCGGCCCCTTCACCACATCGTGAAGGTCGACTACTTCCTCCCCGGCTGCCCTCCCTCCGCGGACGCCTTCTGGCGCTTTCTCACCGAACTTCTCGCGGGCCGCGACCCCAGCCTGCCGAGGGAACTGATCCGATTCGACTGATCGAGGTTCGTCATGCTCCAAGACCCAGGCGCGAGGCTCGAAACCGCCGCCCACCCCGAGGCGCTTCACCGGATCGTCATCGAGCCCGTGACCCGGGTCGAGGGCCACGGCAAGGTCACTCTCCTGCTCGATGACCATCGGCATGTGAAGCAGGCCCGGCTCCATATCGCGGAGTTTCGCGGATTCGAGACCTTCATCCAGGGCCGGCCCTACTGGGAGGTCCCGGTGCTGGTCCAGCGTCTGTGCGGCATCTGTCCGGTGTCCCATCACCTCGCCGCGGCCAAAGCCATGGACGTCCTCGTAGGCGGGCGCACCCTCACGCCCCCCGCGGACAAGCTTCGCCGGCTCCTTCACTATGGGCAGACCCTGCAGAGCCACGCCCTCCACTTCTTCCATCTCGCAAGCCCCGACCTCCTCTTCGGCATGGATTCCGATGTCGCGAAGCGGAACCTCATCGGCGTCATTCAGTCTCACCCCGCGATCGCGCTGCAGGGCGTGCGCCTGAGGAAGTTCGGTCAGGAGGTCATCCGCGTCCTCGCCGGCAAGCGCGTGCACGGCGTCCTCGCCATCCCCGGCGGCGTCAATAAGGCCCTCGCCGCGGGGGACGCCGAGCTTCTCCGCAAGGACGTCGACCAGATGGTCGCATGGTCGAAGGACGCGGTGAAGATCGCCCACGACCTCTACGTCGAAGATCTGGAGCGGAACGCGTCCTTTGCCTCCTTCCCTTCGAACTTCCTGAGCCTCATCGCGCCGGATGGAACCTTCGAGCTGTATGAGGGCGGCCTGCGCGCGCGCGATGCCTCAGGCGCCTCGATCTTCGATCAGGTGCCCTGCGACAACTACCTGCGCCACATCCACGAGGAAGTGAAGTCGTGGTCGTATATGAAATTCCCCTTCATCCTCTCCCTCGGCGCCGAGGCCGGCTCGTATCGCGTGGGGCCGCTCGCCCGTCTGAACAATGCCGACCGCATGCCCACACCGATGGCCGAGGAAGAACGACGGGCCTTCGCCGCCCTGGGAGAAGGCGCTCCGGTTCAGGCCACCCTCGCCTACCACTGGGCGCGGATGATCGAAATGCTCTGCGCGGCCGAGACTATCCGAGAGTTGCTCGACGATCCCGACTGCTCGGGGACGGACCTCGTGGTCAGGGGCGAGCGAGCGTTCGAGGGCGTGGGCGTGGTGGAGGCGCCTCGCGGCACCCTGATCCACCACTACGTCGTGGATGAGACCGACGCCATCGTTCGAGCCAACCTCATCGTGGCCACCACGCACAACAACACCGCCATGAATACCGCGGTGCGCGAGGTGGCGGCTCATGACCTCGACGGACAGGAGCTCAGCGAGGGGCTCTTGAATCACCTCGAAGTGGCGATCCGGGCCTACGATCCCTGCCTCTCCTGCGCCACCCACGCCCTGGGGACGATGGCCCTCGAGGTGGAGATGCAGGACACCCACGGCCGCCTGCTGGACGCTCTCAGCCGTGACCAGAACGGCCGGGTGATTCGGGGCGTTCGGCCATGAGCCAGGGGCGAGCGCGATGTCCGAGCGTCATCGTGCTCGGTTGCGGGAATCCGAGCCGCGGTGACGATGCTCTCGGCCCAGCCCTGATGCGAAGGCTCGAGGCCTGGATCGAGCGGCACCCCGGCCGGCCGGTCACCGCCGTGGAGGACTTCCAGTTTCAGATCGAGCACGCGCTCGACCTGCGGGGCCATGACCTCGCGCTCTTCGTCGACGCCTCCGCGAGCGGCCCCGAACCCCTGGCCCTGCACCGCATCGAGCCCCAGGCGGATGGGACCTTCACCACCCATGCGCTCTCGCCTGAAGCCCTGCTCCAGGCGTTCGGTGCCCTCGATCAGGGATCTCCTCCTTCGGCCTTTGCCCTCGCCGTCCGCGGATATTCCTTCGATCTGGGGAAGCCCCTCTCTGCTGGGGCCGCGGCCAATCTCGATCGGGCGTGGAGGCTGATCCAGAGGATGGTGAACAGGCCCTCTCAGGAGAACTGGAGAGCCCTTGAGTCGTAAGGCCAGCGGATAGAGTCCATCCTCGGACTCTCGGATGAACGCCCCCATAGCCCTCGCGCGTCGCCTCGCCCACGCCTTGTGGTACCGCCGCGTCCGCGCGAGTCTCGAGAGAGAGGATGCCTGCGCGCTCCACGGCTTCGACCTCGTGATCCTGCCCGGCGTGCTTCATCCCGTGCACTTCGCATCGAGTCGCTTTCTCGCGGACCATCTCCTCGGTCTCGATCTGCAGGGTAAGAGGGTGGCCGA
Organism: uncultured Acidobacteriota bacterium; assembly: GCA_964646485.1. Taxonomy (GTDB): domain Bacteria; phylum Acidobacteriota; class Vicinamibacteria; order Fen-336; family JAGNNV01; genus JAGNNV01. The sequence continues at coordinate 12,119 of CAZYEA010000103.1, read as the reverse complement.
TCTGGGCACGGGTTCGGGGCTGCTGGCCCTGCTTTCGGCCCGTGCGGGCGCCCGGGTGACCGCGATCGACATCAGCCCGGTGGCCGCGCGTTGCGCCGCGGAGAACGTGCGGCGGAACGGACTCCAGGACCGCGTGAACGTTGTCGAGTCCGACCAGTTCGCGGAGGTCGCAAAGGGCCCGCGGTTCGACCTCGTGGTCACGAACCCGCCCTTTTACGCGCGGCCCGCGGTGACCTCCTCCGATCGGGCCTTCGCGGCCGGAGCCGGCAACGAGTTCTTCGGGCGACTGGCCGCCGCTTTGCCCACTCGACTCGCGGAGCAGGGCGCGCTCTTGATGCTCCAGTCGTCGGATGCGGACTTTTCACCTCTGGCGAAGACGTTCGCGGCCCACGGATACGCCGGGCGGGTGGTGCGCGAATGGCGCGGGCTGTTCGAGACCCTCACCATCCGGGAGTTCCGGGCCACGAGCGCCTGATCGCACTCGCCGAACGGGACGGCTCCGAGTCCCCTCGCCGGGCCTAGCGAACGTATCCGAGCGCCCGCAGTCGCTCTTCCGCGGCCAGGTCCAGGCTTGCGCCCGGGGTCGAGGGCGGCCCGTTCAGGTCGCGGAGGAGCTGGCGCATAACGGCGAGCTGACGCGGCTCGAAAGTCGCGAGGTTCCGCACCTCCCCAGGATCGGCCACGAGGTCGAAGAGCGCGGGGCCGACGTTTGGACCCTCCACGTACTTGAAGGGCCAGTCGATGACGGCGGAGAGATCCCCGCGAGGGTAACTCGACGGCAAGGCCCCCTGCGGCCCGGGACGGTGCTCGATGACCACGAATCGGCGCTCCCCCAGCGGGCGCGCGTCGAGGCCGGCCTCCACCTTCAGCCCGGCCGCCTCCACGAGGTACTGGAAGATATCCACGAGTTGAACCGGCATGTCGCGCCGGGCGCCCTGGCCAAGCGCGGGCGCGCGAATGATCAGGGGAATGCGCGTGGCGACGTCATCGAGCGAATTGCGGTGACCGAATCGATCGTGCTCCCCCAGCGATTCGCCGTGGTCTGAGGTCACCACCACGAGCGCGTCCTCGGAGACGGCGGCGAGGAGTCGGCCGAGGCTTCGATCGAGGGAGAGCAGCGCTTCGTGATACCGCGCGCGCAGGACCTCGGCCTCCTGCGCGGTCGGCCTGCCACCCTTGAGGTACCGGCCGAGGACCTCCTCCTGCTCGCCTTCGACCTCGAGCCCGGGCGGGCCGAAGCGGCCGAGATCGGGAGCCGGTGGAGTCCAGGGCAGGTGCGCTTCCATGAAGTTCGCGAACAGGAACCGCGGTCTTGCTTCAGGCCGGCTCCAGAACGCGAGAGCCCGATCCGCCACCCACGGCGCGCGCATGGAGGGGCCTGGGAACGCGGCGGCCCGAGAACGAAGTCCGGCAGCGCGGGGGAAAGCGTAGATGAGGTCGAAGAACCACGGCCGGAACGCGAAAGGCCGAAGGGGTTCGGCATCCACGTGTCCGAAGCCGCGAAGGAGAGGATCCTCCCGCCCGAACACGCCGAAGTTCGCCGCGACCGCGGCGGTCGCGTATCCCGCGCGTTGCAGGCGGGCGGCGAGGAAGAGGTCGGGCGAGGAACGCTCGGCCGCGCCGAAGCCCGAGTCATAGCGATGCCGCGATGTCCGCAGTCCGGAGAAGAGGGACGCGTGTGCGGGCAGCGTCCACGAGCCGTCCGTCCAGGCGTGCGTGAAGGTCGTGGCCCGGCGGGCGAACCTCTCGAGATTGGGCATGGTGTCGAGCACGGATCCGTAGGAGGCAAGGGCCTCCGCGCGGACGGTGTCGAGAACCACGAGGACAATGTCGGGGCGCCGCGGTCCGGCCGCCGCGACCCTCGATCCCTCGTCCCGGGGAGCGGCAGACCGGCTCCATAGCGCGAGACTCACCACCGGTCCGAGCAGGAAGACCGGCGCGACCGACGGGTACCTCGCGACGAAGGCGCGGAGAAGGACAAAGGCAAAGAGGCCCGCGCTGACCCCGAACACCATGGCGCCCTCCCGTCCCAGCGGCCTGAGAGCCGACAGTCCCGTGGCCACGCGCAGGGCCAGAATGGGCAGCACCACCCCCACGGTCAGGCCGAACAGGAACGGGGGCGAGAGCGCCGCCCTTTCGGTGAAGCGGCGAATCAGGAGAACCGCCGAGAGTCCCAGGGCGATGGCTCCCAGCCAGCTCCACCGCCCCGTTTGGAGGGCCGCCCAAAAAACGGGCGCCAGGCGGAGCGCGCCGACCCCGAAAGGCAGCCACAGGTCGAGGCCCCGCTCCTTGAGCCATGCGCAAAGCAGAACGCAGAGGATGGCCGCGAGCGGCAGGTAGGTGAGGAACGAGGCGGAAAAGAAGGCGGCGGCAGCGGTGGACGGGCGAGGGTAGCCTGCGACCGCTTCCGTGCCGGAGAGGATCAGGCTGACCGCGGCGCCCGCAAGGAGGCCGCGGGCGACGATCCTCACCGGGCTCTCAGCCATTAGTTGATGACGGCCGGCTCCCGCCTGCCCAGGATGGCCTTCAAGTCCTTCCAGAATCGCAGAGCCCACACTTCCACCGGGAAGCCCATGGCCAGGCGGCGCAGGCGGAAGCGCGCGAGGCCCTGCAGACCGCGGCGCACCAGGTCCTTGACGCCATCGGGGCGATGGACCACCATCTTCCGCGCGGAATAGCCGATGCGGATGTAGTCCCGGATGCGCTGAACCCGAGCGTGCGCCGCGCCCGTGAGCCACGGCAGCTGCTGGATCCTCGGATAGAAGGCCGCCCATTCCTCGAGCGTGCGCGGCTCTTGAACGCCGAGACGGACGGCCTCGGGGAAGATCGGCGAGCCGGGGTAGGGAGAGAAGATGTTCGTGAAGAACGCGGCCTCGGGGTTCCGCCGGCCGAGGGTGTCGACCATGGCGATGGTCTCGCGCAGGTCCGAGGCATCCTCGCCGGGCAGGCCGAAGATGAGATTGAAGGACGCCTCCACGCCCACCGCGTGGCAGCGCTCGGCGGTGCGATAGGCGGTTTCGAGGTCCAGACGCTTGTTCACCGTCTTCAGAACCTTCTTCGATCCCGACTCGATGCCGAAGAAGATCCGTCTCAGGCCGCTGCGCTTCAAAAGGCGCAGCTCCTCGTCCGAGAGGCGGTCGATCTGGTCGGTGCGGGTCTGAATGAAGTATCCGAACTTCGTGTCCCTCGAGAGCAACCGCTCCGCGATCTCGACGGCGCGGTCGCGCCGCACCAGGTAGTTGTCATCGATGATGTCGATCACCTCGAGCCGATAACGGACCGCGAGTTCGCTCATCTCCTCGACCGCGCGATCAGCCTGGAGGGGCTTCCAGTTGCGACCGTAGACGGACGCGTTCGAGCAGTACGAGCAATCCCAGGGACACCCGTGGGAAGAACAGTAGAGAAGCCAGCGGAAGCCGTGACACTTGCGCGCGTAGCGCTCGAAGTCCACGATCTCGAAGGGACGCCGCGGGAGCGCGTTGATGTCGGTGTACCCGCGCGGATCATTGGCCACGATCTCCCCATGGCGCTTGAAGAGCGAGCCTGCCACTCCGGAGAGGTCGCGCTCGCCCACGTTCCACCGCTCGACGATCTCGGAGAGGGTGATCTCCCCCTGTCCCTTCACTACCGCGTCGAAGAGCGGCGACCTCAGGGTCTGCTCGGGAAGGATGGAAGGGTGCCAGCCCCCGGCCACGATCGGAAGGTCGGGGCGGGCCGCGCGCGCGGCCGCGGCCACCGACACGCCCTGAGTGATCATCGGGCCGGTCACCATGCTGACCCCGAGCGCGCAGGCTCCGTCCAGGGCCTGAAGCACGGCCTTCTCGGGATCGTCCTCGACCGCGGAGTCGACGATCCGGACTTCGTGCCCCTTCGCAACCAGGGGCGCGGCCAGATGGATCAGGGCGAGCGGAGGGGCCGCCTCGTCGGAGTAGTACGAGGGAAAGAAGAGCACGACCGGCTTGAGCGCGCTCATGCCTTTCTAGTTCTCCGCGATCATGGGCTGCTGCCGGGCCGGGCTGCCGGTGCGGACGCGCTTGGACAGGTCCACCAGCCGCCGCTCGAAATCGAAGCGGTAGAAGTCGAAACGGACGCGGAGCCTCGCGAACCACCGGGCCACCCGCTTGCCCAGACCTCCCGGCGCGGGCTCGAAGGCGTGCCGGAAGTAGAAGTTGTAACGGGGCACGAACTTTCGCACCGGTTCGGAGATCCAGGGGCCGATCGCGTGATCGAGGTCCACGTGCTCCCAGTCCTCGAGCTTCCTGGGCGCCTCGAAACCCATCGCCGGCATGCGCCCGGAGAGTTCGGTGCCCGGATAGGGCGCATAGAAGTAGATGGGGGTCTCGAAGGCGCCGTTGATCTTCCGGAGGGCCTTCACCGTCCGGTAGGTGTCGGCGAGAGACACCGCGGGCTCGTTCGGAAACCCGGCGATGAAGGAGAAGCGCGCGCCGATGCCCGCCCGGTTGAGCTTCTCCGCGGTTTCGAGCACCTCTTCGACCAGCGTCCCCTTCTTGATGCTGGCGAGGACCTCGGCGGAGCCGCTCTCCGCCCCCACGTTCACCTTGTAGCAACCGCTGTTCCGCATAAGCGAGAACTGGTCGTCGCTCATCCGCCGCAGCAGGTCGGCCCGGCCCGTGCCGAACCATTGAACCCGAACCTTCTCGTCGATGAGGCCCGAGGCGATCGCTTCCGCGCGCTTGAGATCGGTGAAGAAATTGTCGTCGTTGAAGAAGATCTGCTCGAGGCGGTAATGCTTCTTGTGCTCCGCGACCTCGGAGACCACCCGCGGAGCGCCGAGACCGCTCCATCGCTGCTGGTAGACCATGGGGTCCGCGCAGAAGCTGCATTCGAAGGGGCACCCCTGAGACGAGCAGTAGTCGAGCCGGCGCGCCCCGCGATGGGCGAAGTACTTCTCGACATCCACGAGGCCGAAGTCCGCGCGCGGGAAGGCATTCACATTTTGAAAGGGGCGGGGCGGATTCTTCACGACCACTCCCCCGCGCTTGAACGCGATGCCCGCCACCGGATCGAGGGCCTCCCCCGCCGCCAGTTTGAGAGCCACTTCACGGAACGTCTCTTCGCCCTGGCCGCTGACGCACACGTCGACCGCGGGTGAGGCGAGGCATTGCTCAGGCAGCAAAGAGGGATGCCAGCCGCCCCAGATGATGGGCACGCCCGGATTGCGGCGCCTGACCGCCCGGCTCGCGCGCAAGGCGTCGAGGATGGGTTTCCCGGTCAGGACGGTCACGCCGAGGCACAAGGCGCCGTCCGATAGCTCGGCGAGCGTGGATTCAGGAGTGAGTTCGATCCGGCCGTCGATGATCCGCACGTCGAAATCCGGCAGCATCGAGCCCACGTGAATCAGGGCCAGGGGAAGGATGTGGCTCTCCCCGCGCGGGTTATAGAGCAGGATCTTCGGCCGGCTCACGCGGACGCTCCGGGCCGCACACCTCGCGGAAGCCTGCGTAAAACCGCGCCCACTCTCGCGCGCACCCGCTGCACACCCGAGGGGGCGTACTTCGGACAGACGCACACCGCGCAGATGGGATTGCCCGCCCCGAGCCCTCCCAGCGCCTCCGCATAGGCACGGGAATTCCTGACCGCTTCGAGGGAGGCTCCCCCGCTTCGCCCCACGACCGGTTGGAAGAAGCAGGGGCGCACGTCGCCGTTCGCCTCCACCACCGACGACCATTCCGGAGCGTTACAGGCGGGCGCCTCACCTCTGAGCGAGCCCTCGAGCAGTCGATCCGCGATTCGGGTCAGCGCCCCTTCGTCTTCCATGACGAATCCGCCGAGGTCGCCCGCAGCCGCCAGGCTCCGGATGCCTTCACGAAGCGCGCTCACCTCGGCTTCACTCGGATGCAAGGCCGCGCGCGCCGAGGGATCCCCGCCGAAGGCCTTGGTCGCGACGTCCACGGGCAGGAACGAAATCGCATCGAGCCCCATCTTCCGGGCGGCGGCCACGGTGTCGCAGATGCACGCGGCGTTCCGGGAGGACAGCACCGAACGTCCAACGAGGCGTGGGCGCTTCGTGCCCGTGCGAACCGAGGCAATCGCCGCCTCGAGGCGCGAGTACATCCGCGCCCCGCGCACTCCATCGTGGATCGGCTCGGGGCCTTCGAGGCTGAGGTAGACCTCCTGCACCAGCTCAGCGATCCAGGGAAGGGCGCGGGATAGGCCGAGGCCGTTCGTGGCGATCTGGACTTGAAGCCCGAGGCGGCGGGCGGCCCGGGCCAACGCTTCGATGTGGTCACAGAGAAGCGGTTCGCCTCCGGTGAAAAGCACCGCACGCGCCCCGAGCCGATGGGCCTCCTCGAGAAGACCGAGACGCTCATCCACCCCGAGTTCAGCGCTCGCCCGAGCACTCCCCTTCCAGATCGAACAGTGCGCGCAGGTCTGATCGCAACGCACCGACACGTGCATGACCAGAGTGCGCAGATCGCGCGTCTTCATGAAGGCGTCCCCTCGGGGCAGCCGGCGAGCGAGGCGAGGCTCACATCAAAGAGCCGAAAAACCGCTCAGGCCGACCGCCGCCGGGCCACGATCATGGGGAAACGCGCCGTCCGTCGACCGTGGCGGAAGATCTCGATGAGGTCGCGGCCCATCTCACGCAGGCGGCTCGGCCATCCCAGGATGCGGACCTCGAAGCCGCTGCGCTCGAGCAGGCGGCTCAGCTCGGTGACGGTGAAGTATCCGGCCGCCGCGTCCCGGCAAGGCGCATAGCCGTAGCGGGAGAGGAAGTCCTTCTTCTTCATCTTCACCATGGCCTCACCGTCCGCGGAACGGCGATAGACGGGCGAATCGAGGACGACCACCGCCCCTCCGGGCTTCAGCACCCGTCGCGCTTCCGCCACCACATTCTGGGGGCAGCGCGCGTAGTGCAGGGCGCCGTTCAGCAGGACCACATCGGCGCAGCCGGCGGCGAGAGGCAGGAATTCCATGTCCGCCTCGATCCTCTCGATCCCAAGACCAAGGCCGCGTTCGTCGCCCAGCGCGGTGAGGCCGTCTTTGGGGTCGAGGTTGATGTCGAGGGCCGCGACCGAATGGCCGCGCTCGGCCAGGCGCTGGGCCGCCCAGCAGCAGCCGGCGCCGATATCGACGATGGCCTGTCCCTGCGGCCGCTCCCGGGCGAGCCAGTCCAAAAAGCGCGCGAAGTGGCGGGCGCGTTGCCTCCAGACCTGAGCCTGGACGTGGCCGCGCGGAACCCGGGGAAGATCCGACGAATGCTTGAAGCCCTCGTCTGCGCGCACCCGGCAATAAAAGGCGGTAGCCGCGGCGAGCTCGGCCTGGCGCTCATGACCCAGCAGCCGATGCACTCCGCACAAGGTCGCGAAGAAGGCCTCGTCGCGAGCGCAGAAAAGGCCGCCCTGCGACTCCGCGAGCGGCCCTCCACACTCGGGACAGCACAGCGCCAGAACCCAGGGGCTCTGAGCCGTGCTCGGCAGGGGTTGAGTCTCTAGATCCATGAAGGCGCTTCGACCCCGATGTTATGCAAAGCGTCCTGAAAATGGCCGCGGATTCGGGCCCGATGATCGGTGGCGTGGAGCCGGATCACGTGATCGGACAACTCGACCCCCGGGCTTTCAGGCAGGCGGTGGCGAAGATAAGGGCGATGGATCATGCGTGCAGCGGTCTCGAGAAGTCGCCTTCCCGGGACCCTTGTTAGGGCGTGGAGTGGATTCTGCCCGTGAACCGCTGATGGAAGGAAATTCGGAAAGATCTCCTTGGCCCAGGAATTGGCCTCGAGGAGTTCGATGAGGGCCTGCTCGCCTTTCAAGGCCCTCAGGCTGATCAACTCGAACGCCGCGTAGAAGTCGCGGGCGGGCAGGGCCTGGGCGGTAACGTCCACGAGATAGTTGAGGCACAAGACGCGCCTCCACCCCTTCGCTTTGGCCACCAGGGTGGACACGAGGAGCGTGCTCCAGAGTTCATGCGCCTCGGTGACCGCGAAGACGTCGATGTCGCCATCCTCGGCCGCGTCGTGCGCGCAGCCTCCGGAGAGTGCCGCGAGCCGGACGCTCGGGAGGCCGCGCAGGAAATCGAGCACCTCTCGATGCCGCTCGAGGAGCTCACGGGTGGACCGCTCGCGGCGCCTGAAGTCCCTCTCGATGCTCGACGCCTCGGGCTGCCGCAACCAGACGAGGCCATCTCGCTCGACCACGAAGTCACGCAGCGGCGAGGCGGAGAGGGCGCGACGCATTTCGTCCTCGGAGGTGCGGACCCCCACGATCTGGCCGAGCAGGCGGGACGCGCGCACCGGAGCTCTGAAGATCGAGGCGTAGACGACCGGCCAGAGAATCCCGCGCTCGAGGTCGGAGAGCCGGTGCGGGCGCATCCGAAGGGTCGCCCTCGCGGTGCTCATGCGAGGCCTGACGCCTCGGTCCCGTGGCGGAGAATGACGAAACCCGCGACCAGGAAGAGGAGGGCTCCGGTGAGGATGCTCGCGACGAGGGGCAGCGGCCAGAAAGACAGGACGACGAACATCGGCACGCACGCGAGGAAGGCAAACCCCACCGGCCGCGCCACCTCGAGCGCCACCGGCCCCCGCACCTCGGAGACGAGGGCTCCGAAGAGGACGATCTCGGCGGCGGTGAAGGACAGGGCCGCGCCCCTGAGGCCGAGGGCAGGAATCAGCGCCGCGCCGAGGAGAGCCGCAACCATCACCCGCGCGCCGGTCAGCCGCGGAATCACCGCGGTGTTCCCGGCAGCGATGAGGAGGTGCGAGAGAGCGGTGTTGGCAAAGCACACGAAGAGGGCCACCGAGAGGATGCGCAGGGCCCCCGCTCCCTCGACAAACCCCGGCCCGAGCACGCGGAGGATGTCGGGCGCGCACAGCGCGAGCCCCAGGGCCGCGGGGGCCGCGATCCAGACAATGGCTCCGAAGGTGCGCTGGGCCGCCCCTTTCGATCCTTGCACCACGTCTCGAGCCACGGAAGGAAGAGCACCCGAGGCGACGGCCGCGGGAAGGGTCAGCAGCGATTCGACGATCCGTATGGCCCCCCCGAAGAGGCCTACGATATGGGCGCCGAAAAAGGCCTGCAGCAGGAAGAGCTCGACGCGGCTCGAAAGGATCGCGAGGTAGCCGTTCACTCCCATGGGGAAAGCCTGGGCGACGATGCCGCCGACGGTGGCGCGCAAAGAAGAGTCTTCCAGGCGCGGGCCACGCCCCATCAGCACCATCCCGAGAAGGACGGCGGGAACCACCGATGCCGCGTAGGAGAGCGCCGCCCCGGAAACGCTCTCCCCGAAAGGAGCGGCGATCACCAGTCCCACCAGGCTGAAGCGGAAGACGAGGAGCAGGAACGCTTCGGTGAGGCGGCGCCCAAGGGCCCGCAGTGCCGCGCCCATGATCACGATCCAGTCGACGCACAGGAAGTGGAAGGCGCAAAGACCGAGAAGTCCGAGATCGAGCCCGGAGGCCCGCGATGCGAGGGGCAGGAACAGGACCGCGAGGACCGAGACCCCCAGGGTCATCGCCGCCTTCATCAGGAAGATCGTGCGCAGGTTCTGGCGGCTCCGCACCACCAGGGGCACCACCACCGCGCTCAATCCAAGATCGCTCAGCTCGGCCACCACGAGTCCGATGGAGAGGGCGAGGATGAACGAGCCGTACCCGCTCACACCCAGCGTCCGGGTGAGCCACAGGGTGGCGATGACCGACGAGGTGCGCACCACGATCTCCGCCGACAAGCGGATCGCACTTCCCATGGACGCCTCCCGCGCGGAGGCCTTCGGGTCCGAAACGCTCATGAGCAGCTCGCTTCGAAGGCCGCGGGCCTGGAAGAGACAAGACCTCTCCTCACCGCCGCCTCGAGGAGAGAGCGTCGATCCGGGCACGTCACGGCGAGGGTCTGCCTCGCGCTCATCGCTGTCCGCTGAGGCATGGGAGTACTTTCGAACCGCGGTCCGGCAGGAAGGCCAGGGAAGGCCCTCTCGCCGGGATCGGCTATTTCTTACCGCAGGTCGTGTCGCCCATGCCGGAAGCGCACCGACGAGTGCCGTCCGAGAAGGTGGAACAGAAGAAGCCCGCGCGACAATCCGCGTCGCCCGAGCAGGTGCCGCACTCCTCGGTCGAGGCGCATGAGGAGAGCGCTCCGATCACGAAGGCGGCCAAGAGGGCCAGGGTGCGTTTGATGGTCATAGGGAAATGAATGATGGGATAAAGGAAACGGAAAAGAAGACGCGAAGAGACGATACGCCCGATTCCGGGCGGGCCTCAAGGAAATGAGAGAATCACCGGATTGTAATGAGTGAAGCGAACGACTGGAAGAACACCCTGAACCTGCCGCAGACCGCCTTCCCCATGAAGGCGAACCTGCCGGATTCCGAGCCGAGACGACTCTCCGCCTGGAAGGGGCGCAATCTCTACGCGCGGGTCCGCGAAGCCCGCAAGGGCAAACCCCGTTGGATCCTTCACGATGGCCCCCCTTACGCGAACGGCCACATCCACCTCGGGCACATCGTCAACAAGACGCTCAAGGACCTCTCCTTGAAGCGCAGCTCGATGCTGGGTTTCGACGCCCCCTTCACCCCGGTCTGGGACTGCCACGGCCTGCCCATCGAACTGCAGGTCGACAAGAGCCTCGGCTCGAAGAAGAACGAACTCTCCCCGGTGGCCTTCCGCAAGGCCTGCCAGGCTCACGCTCAGAAGTTCGTGGGAATCCAGAGCGCCGAGTTCGAGCGACTGGGAGTCGCCGCGGAGTGGACGCATCCCTACTTCACCATGGCGCCCGCCTACCAGGCGACGATCGTGCGCGCCCTCAAGACCTTCGTCGAGCGCGACCTCGTCTACAAGGCGCGAAAGTCCGTGCACTGGTGTTTGTCGTGCAAGACCGCCCTCGCCGAGGCCGAGATCGAGTACGAGGAGAATCACGTCTCCCCCTCCGTGGATGTGCGCTTCCCCCTGAGCGAGGCGGGAACCGCCGTCCTCGCCGCGAAAGTGCCGGCGATCGCGGGCCGGAAGGTCCACGCCATCACCTGGACGACCACGCCCTGGACCCTGCCCGCAAACCGCGCACTCGCCTTCAATCCCGAGCTCGAGTACGGCTTTTATGAAGAAGCGCCGGGCGGGCCGGTCGCGATCGTGGCCCTGGGCCTCAAAGACGCCACCGTCTCGCGCTCCCGGACGGTTCTCCCGCTCAGCCTGGGCGACCCGCTGGCCAGAATCAAGGGCGACGTTTTCGAAGGACTCGACTTCCGGCATCCCTGGATCGACCGGCCCTCACCCGGGGTGCTCGCCGACTACGTCACCCTGGAGGCCGGCACCGGCATCGTCCATACCGCCCCCGGTCATGGCGCCGACGACTACGACACCGGCATCAAGTACGGGCTTGAAGTCGACTGCCCGGTCACCGACCGCGGCTTCTTCACCGCCGACATCGAGCATTTCGCGGGCCTCAAGATCTGGGACGCCAATCCCAAGATCACGGAATTCCTGCGCGAGCGGGGCGCTCTCGTCTCGACCGTCCCCTACACCCACTCCTACCCGATCTGCTGGCGTTGCAAGAATCCCGTGATCTTCCGCGCCACCGCCCAGTGGTTCATCGCCATGGACCGACGCGGCTTCCGCGAAAAGGCCCTCTCCGAAATCCAGGCCACCCGCTGGATCCCGGCGTGGGGAGAAGACCGCATCCGCAACATGATCGCGTCCCGGCCCGACTGGTGCATCTCGCGGCAGCGCCTGTGGGGCGTGCCCATTCCCGCCGCCTATTGCGTGGCCTGCGAAGAGCCCCATCTCGAGCCCTCGGTCCTTCATCGCGTGGCCGAGGTGTTCGAGAAGGAAGGCGCCGACGCCTGGTTCGCGCGCGACCTCGACTATTTCCTGCCCGAGGGCTTCCGCTGCCGCAAGTGCGGGGGGACGAAGTTCCGCCGCGAGGACGACATCCTCGACGTGTGGTTCGACTCGGGTTCGCTCCACGCCGCCCTCGAGGCCCACCCCGATCGACCGGTGTCCGCGGTCGCCGACCTCTATCTCGGGCTGGTGTGCCTGGCGGCCGGCTTGTGGTGGGCGGTGCGCCTGCCGATGTTCTCTTTGCAGGCCATCACGGTCGAGGGTGAAGTCACGCGCAACAACGCGGTGACCCTCAAAGCAGCGCACATCACCAATGGGGTGGTGGACCCGG
>CAZYEA010000102.1:0-14768 GCA_964646485.1 uncultured Acidobacteriota bacterium | reverse complement strand
TCGATAGATCCGCTCCTGGGCCGCCACCTCGCGGCGGATCCACTTCTCGACTTCTTCCGGTCTTTGGATCGCCGGAACCTTCGCCCGGGTCTTCGCCGCGGATTTTCGGACTGACTTCTTTCTGGGTGCCATGGGTTCTCTCGTTCTCTACGCGGGTCTGACCGCGGGGTCTTTCGCAGGGGCCTGAGGATTCTGCAGGGCCAGCGCCGCCAGCAGGGCCAGGAACACCAGAAGGGCGATGAGCGCGAAGGCGCTCTCATAGCTCCGGGTGCGATCGAACAGGACGCCGGTCAGCCAGATTCCGAGCCCACCCCCGATGGCGTCGAGAACCGTGATCGTGCCCAGGATCTTTCCTCCTGCGCGCGTCCCGAAGCTGTCCATGCAGGTCACCTGGAGCATGGTGTAGAGGCCTCCCCACCCGAGGCCGAAGATCAGGATGAAGGGCCACAGCAACGCCTCTTGCATGGAGGCGAGACAGAGCGCGCCCACGAGCATCACCGAGATGTTGGAGAGGAAGACCACCCGTCGCTCCAGCTTGTCGGCGAGGTAGCCGACCGTGAACTTCCCGATGAGCCCCATGGTGAAGAGGATCCCCACCCCGGACGCCGCCTTCTCGAGCGGCCAGCCCATGCCCTTCAGGTGGAGGACCATGTGCGCCTGGGCGGCGAGGATGCAATAGAACGTCGTCATCGCGCAGAAGGTCAGAATCCAGAAGGTGCGGGTCTGGAGGGCCTCCTTGTAGGCCATCCCCGTGACCTGGAACGGCGTTCCCTGGGCTTCGTCGGCTCCGAAGGCCGAGAGTCCCACATCCGCCGGTGAATCCCGGCTCACCAGGGCGAGGATGGCCACGACCACGAGGGGAATCACCGCCTCCATGAGCATGGCCTCCCGCCAGGTATGGGTGCGCAGGAGAACCGCGCCGAGCCGGGGGAAGACGATGCCTCCAAGACTCGTGCCTAGGAGGGTGAGACCGAGCGCGGTCCCGCGCTTCTTCACGAACCACCGCGACACGATCAACACATTCACCACCAGGCCGGCCAGGGCCAGTACGAGGGCGATGCCCACGTTGATCAGATAGAGGTGGGTGAGCGAGGTCATCTGCGAGTACGCGGCGATGCACAAAGAGAGCAAAACCAGGCCCGCCATCATGAGCTTCCTTACGCTCATGCGATCGGCCAGGCCACCCACGAAGGGAGCGAGCAGGCCGGAGAGTCCGAGCTGGAGCAGATCGCGCAGCTTGAGGTCGCCCCGGCTCCAGCCGAACTCCTGAAGAATGGCGGGATCGAAGATGGTCATCCCGGTGATGGTCATCCCGTTCGAGACCAGCAGGGTCAGCATGGCCACGAGGGCCACGTACCAGCCATAGAAGATCTTCGAAGGCATCAGGCCTGGACCGGCCGCTTGATGAATTCCCCCCGGCGCTCGCCCACCGCCTCCCCGTTCCGGAAAGCCAGGCGTCCCCGCAACACGGTCGCGACCGGCCAGCCCTTGAGCATCTTCCCCGCGAAGGGGCTGTGATCCTGGGCAGAGTGGGAATTCGCGACGGAAACCGCCTGCTCCTTGTTGAGATCGATGAGGGCGAAGTCCGCGTCACTCCCCACCGCGATGGCGCCCTTCCTCGGGTAGAGCCCGAAACGCCGGGCGGGCGTGGTCGAGATCAGATCCACCACGCGTTCGAGGGGAAGGCCTCGCTTATGCACGCCCTCGCTGAGGAGAACCGGATACAGAAGCGAGCTGCCGCCGAACCCGGGCAGGGCGCTCCAGGTGTCCCCCTTCTTGTTCTCTTCCATGCAGCACGCGTGGTCGGACACCACGGTGTCGATGTCGCCCTTGACCAGCGCCCGCCAAAGCGCGTCCTGATCGTCCTGGGTCCGGATCGGTGGATTCACCTTGCTTCGGAGATCTCCGGCGGTCGCCCAGGTGAGAGCGAGGTGATGGAGGGTCGTCTCCAGGGTGATGTCCATCTCGGGATGGCGGGCGCGGACGTCGATTCCCGCCTCAATCGCTTTCCGCGAGGAGAGATGAAGGAAATTCACCGGACACGAGGTTTCATCCGCGAGGACGCCGGCCTCCTGGATGGACAGGCGCTCGGAGAGCGGCGGCCGACCCTCGCTGTACGCCTGCAGGCCCGAGAGCCCCGCGTTCTTCACCCGCTGGATGAATACCCGGATGATCTCGGGGTTCTCGCAGTGAAGAGAGACGGAGATACGTCGGCCGGTCTTCTTCGCCGCCTCCGAAACCCGGACCATGATCTCGTAGAGATGGCCGAGGTCGTACTCGTCGGCCATGGTGTAGTCCTTTCCCCTGGTCGAGTCCGCGGAAAGGGTGAGGGCCTTGTAGAACATGTAGTACTTGAACGAGGCCACGCCCTGCTCGATGAGCCAGGGGATCTCGTCAAGTTGCGCGGTGGTCATGGGTGCTATGTGATACCCGTAATCCGCGTGAAAGTTGCCCCGCGACAGTTCGAGGACCTCGGGGAAGATCTCCCGGTACGGTCCGGTCTTGTTCAGGTAATGCTGGCCGGTGCGGAAATACGTGATGAGGGTGGTCACCCCGCCTGAAACCGCGGAGAGCGATTCACTCCGCGCGTCTTCCGCGTGGGGACGATAGATGCCTACGTGAAAGTGGGAGTCCACCGCGCCCGGAAAGACATGAAGCCCCTTCGCGTCCACGACCTCGTCGGCCGACGCGCTCGCCAGGTCGTCAGCGATCGCGGCGATTCTGCCCCCGCGCGTCCCCAGGTCGGCGCGCACCGGCCCGTGCCCGGGAAGAACCACGACCCCGCCCTTGATCAGGCTATCGAATTTCATGTCTGGGGGACTCCGATGCGCTTCGCCTTCCTCGCCACCGGGCGCGCACGCCGCTTGGCTGAACTCACGCTCCAGGACTCGTCGGTCTCGGAGGCGACGGGGTTGTGGACGAGATGCGCCTTGAAGGAATAGATGTCGCTTCGGTAATAACTGTGAACGTGTTCCACCGGCCGGCCTTCCAGCGATCGGACCACCCGATCGACGGAGAGGAGCGCCGCTCCGATGTTGGTCTTCAGCAATCGGGCCAGATGCGCGTCCGCGAGGGAGGCGGAGATCGTCTGGTCGGCGTCCCCCATCAGGATGCCCAGGCCGGTCTCGATCTGGCGAAGAATGGAGCCCTTCTTCCAGGCCTCGGGCCTGAGGTGCTTCCCGATGTCGCCGGGGACGTGGTTGACGATGTAGCTGAAGGGGGTTCCGCTGTGCAGGCGCAGGCGGGTGCACCGGACCAGGGGATCACCCAGATTGACGCGCAGGAAATCCGCTTCGGAGGCCGAGGCCTTCACTGTGGCCAGGGTGAGGACCTTCACCGTGGTGGACAAGCCCATGGAGATGAGGTCTTCGAGGGAGCCCTCCATGCGGAAGGTGTTCGAGAACGTACGTCGATCCGCGACGAACGTGCCCCGGCCGGCCTCCCGCTTGATGAATCCCTCCTTCTCCAGGTCCCCGAGGGCCTGGCGGATGGTGATCCGGCTGACGTCGTAGTCCCGCGCGAGCGCCTCTTCGGTGGGCAGGCGGTCTCCGGCGTGATACCTCCCCGACACGATGTGCTCGCGAAGGATGCCGGCGAGCTGGTAGTAGAGGGGGACGGCGGCGGCAAAGCCGTTGGGACGCGGCATCAGCGCTCCCCTTCCATCGCGTTCATCATTCCGGGGAACCGCGAGGCGGGCTAAGCCCACGCCTCCAGGTTGTAGACGCGGATGGCGTTCTCCCACAGGAGCTTCCGGCGCGACGATTCCTTGAGGTCGAGGGCGTCGATTTCCATGATCGATCTTTGAAAGTCGATCACCGGCCAGTCCGTGCCGAACAACACCTTGTCCTGCCCGCGAGAATTGATGAAGCGAACGAAGGAGGGGTCCCAGTATTTCGGGGCGTGCGCGTCGCAGCCGATCCAGACATTCCTGTGCTTCCAGGCCACCGAGATCATCTCTTCGGTCCACGGATACCCAATGTGGATCCCGATGATCTTCAACTCCGGGAAGTCGATGGCCACGCGGTCGAGCGAGATCGGCTGCGCCACGGTGGGAAGGAAGGCCTGGGCGGAGTGACCCACCTGAATCTGGATGGGAATGCCGAGCTCCGCGCACTTGGCATAGAAGGGGTAGTACATGCGGTGGTCCGGGGCTTCGCCAAACCAGTGCGGATACAGATGAGCGCCCACGAAGCCGTGGTCCTTCACCGCCGTCTCGAGCTTGGCCAGCCACGGCATGATGGTGGACGGGTTCAGGCCCACCAGGCCCTTGAACCTCTTCGGGTGCGCGGCGATCACTTCCGCGATACGCGTCACCGGTTTCTCGAAAAAGATGTCCGAGCCTACGGGACCGCCGGTGGTGGCGATCATCAGGCCCTTCTCGATGCCGGCCGCATCCATGCGCCGGATCTGCTCGTCCAGGGGGATGCCCGCCGAGGTCTCGCCCAGGATGTTGATCGCCTTCCAGAACGCGTTGAGCCGCGGCGTGTAGTTCGCGGTCAGATCCGGGGTCCAGAGATTGACCACGATGTCGATGATTCTGCGGGTCAAGGGCGGTTCGGGCTCCCTGGGCTGAAACCCGTCCGCCCGCGCCGACTCGCGACGCGTCCGGCGAAGCCGGAGGTGGAGGGGTTTGGGACGGGCACGAACATTGTTCTAAGAATAGTACAACTTCATCCGGCCGCTGCTCTATTCTTCGCTTTGCCAGGGACGCCCCTCTCCAAAACCCTCTCTCTGAAAAGGCCCTCATGCCCGGACCCCTTCACGGCGTACGCGTCCTCGAGCTGACCAGTGTGGTCCTCGGCCCATGGGCGTGCCAGATCCTCGGCGATCTCGGCGCGGACGTGATCAAGATCGAGCCCCCCGGAGGCGACAGCAACCGTCAGCTCGGACCGAGAGCGCACGAGGGCATGGCCGCGCTTTACCTCACCTGCAACCGGAACAAGCGGAGTCTGGTCCTCGATCTCAAGAATCCCGCGGGCAAGGAGGCGATCCTCAGGCTCGCCGAGAGCGCCGACGTCCTCGTCCATAACTATCGTCCGAGGTCGATGGAACGGCTCGGCCTCGACTACGCGGCCATGAGAGAGCGGAATCCGAAAATCATCTTCTGCGGGACGTACGGATATTCACGCAAGGGCCCCTACGCCGATCGCGCCGCCTATGACGATTCGATCCAGTCCGCTTCAGGCATCGCCATGCTCGCGACGAGGATGGGCGAGGAGCCCCGATACCTCCCCACCATCATCGCCGACAAGACCACGGGCCTCGCCGTGGTCTACGCGGTGATGGCGGCGCTCTTCCACCGCGAACGCAGCGGCGTGGGGCAGGAGATCGAGGTTCCCATGTACGAGACCCTGATTTCGTACGTGATGGCGGAACACCTCTTCGGTCATGCCTTCGATCCTCCCCGAGGGGAGATGGGCTACAGCCGTCTGCTCTCGAAGCATCGGCGGCCATACAAGACCAAGGATGGTTACATCGCGATCCTGCCGTACCTCAACGACCACTGGAAGACATTCTGCGAGGCCGCCGGACGGCCCGACTTCGTCACCGACCCCCGCTTCGCCACACTGGGCGAGCGGCTCAGGAATATCGATGCGGTGTATTCAGAGACAGGGGCGATCGTGGCCCTGAAGACAACCGATGAATGGTTCGCCATTCTGGGCAAAACCAACGTGCCGGTAATGATCGTGAACTCGCTGGAAGACCTGATCACCGATGAACACCTGGCGGCTACGGGCTTCTGGAAGGAGATGGACCATCCGACCGAGGGCCGGCTCCGCCTGCCGGGCGTCCCCGTCACCTTCTCGGCAACCCCGGGTGAAATCCGGCGACACCCCCCGCGCCTCGGCGAGCACAGCGTCGAGATTCTCCGCGAGGCAGGCTACGACGAGAAAGCCGTCGCGACCATGATCGCCACCGGCGCCACCGTCGCCGCGGAGCCTCTCGAATGAGCGAGGGCTACGGCTGTGGAACCCGGCGGAACTCGAGCCCCCGACCGACCGCGGGGCCTCTGGTCTGAACACCGTTCTCGTCGTACCCGCGGTCCAAGATCTCCACCAGATCCTTCGTGACCCGCATCGATGAGATGACCCAGGCCGAACCGGGCCGCTCCGACTTGCAGGACTTCGCCCCGGTCGCCCCAATGAACTCGTCTCCCCGGATGTCGAACACCACATCACACCCAGCCTCGCGCTTCAGGTCGCCCGGATTGAGACTGCTGAGCATCTGCGCGTCGAGGGCCAACGGACCCAGCATTTGCGCGTCGATGGTAAAGACCTCGAGCCGGATTCGCGCGCCGCTCTTCCTGACCCGGTAGACGCGCTGTCGATCGGGCCGCGTCTCACCCGCGACCCGGGCCTCGACGTAGAGATAGAGCCCATCCGTGAAAACAACGGGATCGTCGATCGGGCGGACGCTCATGGACGCGACCTCGCGGATCGGGGCCGTCTCACCGGCGCGCTCCGCCGCGACCTGGGCGCGGGTGTCGAAGGAGCCCACGAGCCAGTTGGCGAGTCTCAGGCTGTCCCGGTCCGGCGGGCCCGCCCACGAGGCGGCCGCGGCGACGGAAAGAAGGAGGCTCAGGCCCGGGTGCGGGAGGCTACGCATCGGAGGAAAGATACCGCGTGCTGGGCCCGCGACCGAACCGTGCCGCTTTGTCCTATTCGCAATACAATTCGACCGATCGCCCAGGTCTCCCTCACGCGCACCTTCGTCGTCTCCCGCAGGAGCAGCTCATGAAACCGACCCTCCATCGACTTGCGCTCAGCGCCCTTGCCGTTGTGGGCCTTGCCTCCCTGTCCGAAGCGGCCGGCTCCGCCTTCATCTCCATCATCGCCACCGGCCAGGCCACGATCACGCTGACGGGGCCCGACGGGTCCACCGTCACCGAGACCACATCGACCGGCGATGCGACTCTCTCCCCTAAGGTGTCGGGCCAGTTCCGGATCTCGGTAACCGTGGGCGGCAAGACCACCACCGGCGACATCGTGATTCCCGACCGCGGGCAGGTCCGCGTCATCTTCAACCCCACCGCACCCAAGCCCTTCGAGTCCTACGTGGCCGCCCTCGAATCGGTGACCGTCACAGCCCAGCGCCTGGAGGAGAGCCTGCAGAAAGTTCCGATCGCCGTCACCGCCATCAGCGCGCGCGACACCGAGGTGAAGATGATCCTGAACCTGCAGCAGATGTCCCAGGAGGTTCCAAACCTCTATCTCGACAAGAACACGGGGACGTCGAGCGGAAGTCGCGCGGCTCTCCGCGGCATCGGCGAGGACGAGTCCTTCTTCACCTCGGATACGCCCGTGGGCATCTACGTGGACGACATCTACATCCCCCGCCAGACCGGGGCCATGTTCGATCTGTACGAGTTGGAGCGCCTGGAGGTGCTGCGCGGACCGCAGGGAACCCTGTATGGGCGCAACACCACGGCCGGAGCGATTCGCTTCATCAGCAAACAGCCGACCGTGGGCCAGACCCGCGCCAATCTCGAGGGCATCTTCGGCCAGTACGCTCGCACCGACGGTCGCGGCTCGTTGAATACGTCGCTGGGCGAAAAGGCCGCCTTCCAGCTCGCGGGCATGCTCCGAAAGCACGACGGCTACGACACCAACAAGGTGAACGGCGCGCGCGTCAACGATCAGGACGTGTGGGGTGTGCGCGCATCCCTGCGCCTCGCTCCCTCTTCGAGATTCAGCGCCCTCGTCACCGGCGATTTCCTGCGCGAGCGATCCACTCCCGGCTTCGCCGTGGCCTTCGTGCCTCAGGCGCCCTGTCTGGGGACGGCCAGTCCCTGGCCGGTAGTCAGCAGCACGAATCCTTGCGTGACCGCGACCAGCTTCGGAGTGGGAGCCATCGACCTGAAACAGCAACTCGACGGCGATTCCGACGTCCACACCTTGAATTCGGATCTCAGCGACCCCATCAATGATCTCGATCAGAAAGGCATCTCCGCCGCGCTCAGCTGGGCGGTGAGCCCTACCCTCACCCTGAAGTCGATCACCGGCTATCGGGCGATGACGAACCTCCTGCTGCTCGACGCCGATGGTCGCACCGGGAACTTCCTGGGCATTCCTGCCCCCGCCTTTCATCTCTATCAGGACCAGTCGCAGGATCAATGGAGCCAGGAGTTGCAGGCGCAGGCCGCCCCAAGCCCGAGCCTGCGCTACATGCTCGGCGCGTATTTCTTCCATGAGCACAACGAGCAGCGCACCGAGAACCTGATCTTCGCCGCGCTCGGCCGAAACAATTACTGGGATACCGGCCTCGACACGGATTCGAAGGCGCTGTTCGCAAACGCCTCTTACCAGGCCACGGAGAAGCTGCAGGTCACTGTCGGAGGGCGCTACACCACGGACACCAAGGACTTTGGCACCGCGGTGTTCCGGCCCGGCGGGGCGCCCCTCGTCGCCTGCATCAGCGGCCGGACGGTGGTTCCGGGAGGTGCCGCCCGAACCTGCCTGCCCACCGACCCCGCGGGGTCCACGAACTTCACGGTGGCGAAGCAGCTCGAGAAGACCTGGAGCGCCTTCACCCCCAGGCTCGCTTTCGACTATCAGGCCACGCCGGGCCTCCTCGCTTACGCCTCGGCCAGTCGGGGCTTCAAGTCGGGCGCCTTCGACGGACGCTCGAACACGGCGGCGGCGATCCTGCTCCTCGATCCCGTGAACCCCGAGCGGCTCTGGGG
Source organism: uncultured Acidobacteriota bacterium (assembly GCA_964646485.1). Lineage (GTDB taxonomy): Bacteria > Acidobacteriota > Vicinamibacteria > Fen-336 > JAGNNV01 > JAGNNV01. Next base: position 6,085 of record CAZYEA010000102.1, on the reverse strand, counting down.
CTACGAGGCCGGGATCAAGTCTGACCTCGCCCAGAGCCGGCTGCGGATCAACGCGGCCCTCTTCTACAACGACTGGAAGGACCTGCAGGGCACGGGCACCGACCCGGAGGGCAACTTCAAACGGTTCTCGCTCGGCAACGTCGAGACCAAGGGGGCCGAAGTGGAGGTCAAGGCAAGGCCCACGTCCGCGCTGGAGATCTCGGCGCAGGTCGGCATCCTGCGGACGGGTTTCAAGACCATCAACTTCAATCAGGGGGTCGAGTGCGGACCGGTGGGCACCGGCGGCGCCGACCTGGAGCTCAAGTACTCGCCTCACACCAGTTGGGGCGTCAATGGCCGATATTCGCCAACCTCCAGAGTCTTGGGGGGCAAGGTCTCGATCGGAGGCTCGCTCGCGCACAAGAGCAGATATTTCCAGGGAACCTGCAATGCGCTTGCGAACTCCGAGGACGGCTACACCCTCGCGGATGCTTCCGCATCATGGGAATCGAACGGAGGGCGTGTGCGGCTCGCGCTGGTTGGCGAGAACCTGGGCGACGAGGCCTACGTTCAGGGCGCCTTCGCCATCGCCGGCCTGCGAATGGTGTCGGCCTACTTCAATCCCCCGCGCCGGGTGTCGGTCTCGATCCGCTACTCCTACAACTGAGGCCGGGTCTTTCGGGGCCCGGGACCGCCGGCCGTGCCCGCTTTCCTGAACGGTGGACTATTCTCGGACGATGATCGCCCCCGGCGGTCCAAAGGAGGATGCTCATGAAAGTCAGCCTGTATGGACGGATCGCCGCGGCCCTGGCCCTGCTGGCGCTCGCGGCCGACTCTCGCGCGACTGGAACCGCCTTCGTCTCGATCATCGCGACCGGCCAGGCGACGGTTACCCTGGTCGGTCCTGATGGCGTCTCCGTCACGCAGACCACAAACACCGGTGACCTGGCGCTCGCCCCGAGGTCCGCAGGGCCGCACACGATCTCGATCACGGTGGGGGGAAAGACGCTGAGCGGTGAGATCGTGGTGCCCGAGACCGGCCAGGTCCGCATCATCTTCAACCCGACCTCGAACACTCCCTTCGAGTCGTATGTCGCCGCGGTCGAGGCGGTGACGGTCACCGCGCAGCGGATCGAGGAGAGCCTCCAGAAGATCCCGGTGGCGGTCACCGCCTTCGACAACCGCCAGCTGGAGATCAAGCAGGTCACGAACGTCCAGCAAGCCTCCTACGCGACCCCCAACCTCTGGATGGAGAAGAACACCGGCACTTCATCCGGGTCACGCGCGGCCATCCGGGGAGTCGGCGAAGACGAATCGTTCTTCACCTCGGATACCCCAGTGGGCATCTACATCGACGACGTCTACATCCCCCGTCAGACCGGGGCGCAGTTCGACTTGTACGAACTGGAGCGCCTGGAGATCCTGCGCGGACCGCAGGGAACCCTGTACGGTCGGAACACCAGCGCCGGGGCCATCCGGCTCGTGACCAAGCAGCCCGGCAATCGCTTCCGCGCCAATGCGGACGGCAGTTTCGGTTCTTACTCCCGCACCGACTTCCGCGGATCGCTCAATGCACCGGTAGGCGAGAAGGGGGGCGTGCTCGTCTCCGGCCTCGTGAAGAAGCACGACGGCTACGACACCAACACCATCAACGGCGCGAAGGTCAACGACCAGGACGTGGTCGCCGGCCGCCTGGCCCTGCGCTACGTTCCGAACACCCGGCTCACCTCGGTCCTGAGCGTTGACCTCACCCGCGAGCGCTCCACCCCCGGATTCGCGGTCGGCTTCATCATGCAGCCGCCTTTCCTCTCAACCGTCCCCCCCTACCCCCTCTCTCCCTCCGGCTTCGGCGTGGGGAAAACGGACATCTACCAGCAGCTCGATGGAGACCGCGACATCCACACCCTCCAATCGGATCTCCTTGATCCCATCAACGACATCGACCAGGACGGATACTCGGCCACTCTCACTTACGCCCTCAATGATCACTCGACTCTCAAGTCGGTGACCGCCTATCGCAAGTTGTACAACGAACTCCTCCTCGACGCGGACGGACGAGTCAACAACTTCCTCGGCACCGGCGCTCCGGAGTTCCACCTGTACCAGCTCCAGAATCAGAACCAGTTCTCCCAGGAGGTTCAGATAACGGGGGCCAGGAATCGGGTGCGCTACGCGGGAGGGGTGTACTACTTCCGGGAGCACAACGACCAGAAGACCGAAAACGTCATCCTGAACGCCCTCGGCCGGAACAACTACTGGCTCGTGGACTCCAACACCTCGAGCTTGGCCGCATACGCGAGCGCCACCTACGCGGCGACCGACCGGATCACCCTGACCGGCGGGGGGCGGCTCACCAGCGACGACAAGGACTTCTTCACCCGCGTCTTCCTGCCTACGGGCGCCCAGCTCGTGGCCTGCGCCACTCCCCAGGGTCAGGTGGCCGCCGGGGGCGGGGCCCGCGCCTGCAATCCCGCCGATCCTTCGGGCTTCAACTCGACACCGGTGCAGAAGAAGCTCGACAAGCGATGGTCCGCCCTGACCCCGCGAGTCGCGGTCGACTATGCCCTCAACCCTGGCTCCATCGGATACCTCAGCTACAGCCGGGGCTTCAAGTCCGGGGCATTCGACGGGCGGTCGAGCACCGCGGCCGCCATTCTCCCTCTCGCCCCCATCAATCCCGAGAAGATCGACACCTTCGAGGCGGGGGTGAAGAGCGACCTCGCGAAGGGCAAAGCCCGGGTCAACGCCGCGCTCTTCTACAACAGTTGGAAGGATCTCCAGGGCACCGGAACCGATCCCAACGGCAACTTCTATCGCACGACTCTCGGCGACGTGAGCACGCGCGGCGCGGAGTTCGAGGCGCGCGTGGCGCCGGGCAACGGTCTCGAGATCTTCGGGCAGCTTTCGCTCCTGTCCACCAGGTACGACACCGTGACCTTCAATCAGGCGGCTCTCTGCGGCAACCTCGACACCTCCTCCCGGAAGCTCGAGCTCAAGATGTCGCCTCCCCATAGCTATCAGGTGGGCGCCCTCTACTCCCGATCGGCCGGCCGCGGCCGGGTCACCGCGGGCGGGACGATCTCCGGGAAGGGCCGGTTCTGGCACACCTCGTGCAACGCCGACGTGGGCTCGGAGGACGGCTTCAGCCTGATCGACGCATCGATCGCATACGAAACCCGTGGAAGCCGCTGGCGTATCACCGCCGCGGGCGAGAACCTCGGCGATGAGAAGTACGTGATCGGCAGCTTCGCGGTCGGCGGTCTTCGGATGTCTTCCGGATACTTCAACCCGCCGCGGCGTCTGGCTCTCACCGTGCGCTACTCCTACAACTAGGAAGAGGGCGAACGATCCCCAGTTCCCGGTCCCGAAGCGCGACGCTCCCACCCCCACAACCATGATGCGAAGGCGAGACCTGCTCAGAGGAATTGCGCTCGTGGGCGCCGTCGGTTCGGGACAAGACGGCATGGCCGGACCGCAGATGGCGCCCACGGCATCGCCGCCGCCTCCCAAAGCCCCGGGTAGTCTGATCGAGAGCTTCGATGGCCCTCTCGTGGTGACCGCCGACCTCGCGCGTCAGCGCGCGTTGTTCGAAGGCGTCTTCGGCATGACCCTGACCGCGGACCAGGAACTGGACGGGGAGGCGGTCCTCGCGCTCTTCGGGGTCAGGTCGCGCGCCGCCCGGACGGTTTTGCTTCAGACCAGGGATACCGGGGTCGGGGTGCGGCTCGTCGAGTTCAGGCCGGCGTCGGGTGTCATCGTCCGCGAGGGGGCGCGCGCCATCGACTCGGATTGCCTCAAGGCAATCGATTTCATCGTCAACGACTTCGACCGGGCAGTTTCCCTCCTCGCGGAACGCGGTTTCAAGACCCTCGGCTCCCCGGCCGAGTACGCAACCCCCGAAGACGGTCGGATCACCGAAGGACAGGTCGCGGGGCCGGACGGGGTGGTATGCGCGCTCCTGAAGCTGCACGACACTTCCCCATCGAAGTACGTGCGCGTAGCGGACCGGACGTTCAGCGAGATCCTCGGCGTCTCCGCTCCGGTCTCGGACCGCGAGAGCGCCCTCGGCTTCTATAGGCACACTCTCGGGCTCGCGACCGTGATCAGCTACGAGATCCCGGGCCGCGCGTTCCAGGGGTTGATGGGCTCGACGGGGCCGCCGCTCCTGCGCGGGACGAACTTCGGCGTCTCTTCCAGGGCTCCGATGATCGGGGTCATCCACTATGGCCTCCCTACCGCGGCCTTCCGCTCCCTCCGGGATCGCGCGGCGCTTCCGAACCGCGGAATCCAGGCCCTCCGATTTTCGGTTCCCTCCGTGGACGCGATGACCCGCCTCGCCGCCGCCGCGGGTTTGGAGACGAGCGCCCCGGTCGCGGAAGCCGTTTTGTTCCCGCAAGGGAGGGTCAAGTCCCTCCTGCTCCGCGCGCCTCACGGAGTGCTCCACCACTTCACGGAGACGCTCAAGGCGTGAGCCGGTCACTGAGCGAGACCTGGCGCGACCTTCGCGCGAGCGTTCGCGGGTACCCCCTCACCGCGTTCTGGGTGTGCCTGATCGGGGTCTCGCTCGAGAACATGGATCAGGCCTTCTTTGCGTTCGTGCTCCCCCAGATCTCGAAGGAACTCGGCTGGAGCGTGCAGGAACGGGGCTGGTACATCACCCTCACCTTCGCCATCGCCGGCATCTGCATTGCCGCCCTCGGCAGCCTCACGGATCGCGTCGGCCGGAAGACGGTTTTCAGCACTTCGATGCTGATCGGATCCGCCTTCGTCGCCGCGATGTACTGGGCCCGGACCACGTTCTCGGTGGTGGCGCTGCGCACCCTCGGCTTTGCCGCCGGCGGCATCCAGTCTCCGGTAGTCGGCACCATCGTGGTCGAGGAAACTCCGGCGCGCTATCGCGGTCTCATGTCCGGGGTTCTTCAGATCGGCTACCCCATCGGATGGTTTCTTGCCTCCCAGTTCGTATTGCTGTTGAGCGACCACTGGGGCTTCAGGTCGGTCTTCTTCGTAGCCCTTCTCTCGATCCCCTATATGTTCGTCATTCAGCGATACCTTCGCGAAACCGGCGCCTTCCTGAGCGCCCGGGCGGCGACCGAGCGCGGCGAGCCAGACGCCGCCCAGGGACGGCTGAGCGAGCTCTTCGCCCCACGTATGGCGTATCGCACGATCATGCTCTTCCTGGGTGAGTACTTCCACGTCTTCGCCTACGGCTCGACCATCCTCCTGACCGCCTACTTCCAGGAGTTCCGCGGCTTCTCCATGCGCGACTCCGTGTCGCTCGTCGGGTGGTCGTATGGCGTGGGCGCCATCGGCTACATCGTGGCCGCGGTGGTGGGAGAGTTTGTGCTCTCGAGGCGCACCACCTGCATCGTCTGGGCATGGCTCGGGTCGGTGGCCTTCTTCACCATGATCTGGTGGGCGCGCGACTACTGGTCCACCGTTCTCTCCTACTGCCTGATGACCATGCTGTTCTACGGCACCACCGCGGTGAAGTTCACCTTCATCGCCGAGAACTTCCCGGCGCGCCTGCGGGCCACCGGAGTGACCTTCTCAGGCTCGCTCGCGGTGAACCTCGGGATCGCGACCGGCCCCCTCGCTCTTTCCTACGCGGTGGCTTACTTCGACGGAGACTGGAACAAGGCTTACACCCTGTGCGGCATCCTCCCCATCTTCATCTCGGGCGCGTTCTTCCTCCTCATGCCGAAGGTGCCCCTGGGCATAGCCGAGGATCGAGCCCGGGGCATCATCGCCTGAAAGGTCCGCCCATGGCCCTCCGCTACATCACCGGCCGCCTCCTGTACCGCCGGAAGTCCACCGACAGCGTTCGGGGGCGAGAAGACTTCTCCATCACCGAGAACCGCGATGGAACCGCGACCCTGACCGCGGTGGCCATCACCGACGACTCGAAGTTCGTGCGCCACGTGGTCTACACCACGGCCCTGGATGGCAGGCCGAGGGACGCCCTGGTGAGACTTCAGGTGAACGGCGACCTCGTGGGAACCGGTTACTTCCGGCTCGAGGGCGATACCCTCCACATCACCACGGACGCCGCCATGACCGGTCACACCGTGCAAGCGGTCCGGGTCCCGACCGACTTCTTCTCCGT
>CAZYEA010000101.1:0-14803 GCA_964646485.1 uncultured Acidobacteriota bacterium | reverse complement strand
GGTGAAATGGCGCGACGTGGATCTCCTCACGTTCTCGGGGCAGGTGGAGAGCACCGTGAACGGCATCGGGGAGCGCGCTGGGAACGCCGCCCTCGAGGAGATCGTCATGGCGGGCCGCATCCGCCCGCAGCTGGCCCAGTTCACCACCGGGATCAACAGCACCGAGATCTTCCGGACCAGCCAGCTGCTGTCCTACCTCACCGGCAGCTTCCCGCAGCCCAACAAGGCCATCGTGGGCCGGAACGCCTTCGCGCACGAGGCGGGGATCCACCAGCACGGGGTGCTGCAGCACGGGCTCACCTACGAGATCATCAAGCCGGAGTCGGTGGGCATCCCGCGCTCGACGCTGGTCCTCGGCAAGCACTCGGGCCGCCATGCCCTGGAGCGGCGCTACAAGGAACTGGGCTACGAGCTCACCGAGGAGAAGCTGGCGCAGCTCTACAAGGACTTCACCGCCCTGGCCGACCGCAAGCGCGAGATCCTCGACGAGGACCTGCTGGCGCTGCTGCACGAGAGCTTCCACGACGCGCCGGAGGAGTACCACCTGCGGAAGCTCGAGGTGACCTGCGGCAGCGTCCCGGCCCATGCCGGCGTCACCATGACGGGGCCCTGGGGCGGGCAGCGGACGGCGCAGGGCGCCGGCGACGGCCCGATCGCGGCGGCCTTCGCCGCGATCAGCGAGATCATCGACCGGCCGGTCGAGGTGATCAGCCTGCAGCTCCGCTCGGTGACGCCCGGCCGCGACTCGGTGGGCCAGGTGTTCCTGCAGGCCCGGATCGGCGGCAAGTCGCTCTCGGGCCAGGGCGCCTCGACGGACATCGTGGAGGCCAGCGCCCGCGCGCTCATCCACGCGCTCAACAAGGAGCGCCACGCCGAGCGGCTCGAGGCCACCGCCTACGACGCCACCCAGCACTGGGGGGTCTGATGGGCGGCATCGGGCCGGTGCACGAGACGCTGTCGGGGGCGCAGATCCTCTGCCGCCTGCTCGAGGAGCAGGGGGTGGACCTGCTCTTCGGCTACCCCGGCGGCGCCATCATGCCGCTCTACCATGCGCTCCCGGAGCGGCCGGGCCTGCGCCACATCCTGACCCGGCACGAGCAGGCCGCCGCCCACGCGGCCGACGGCTACGCGCGCGCGAGCGGGCGCCCGGGTGTCTGCGTGGCCACCTCGGGGCCCGGCGCCACCAACCTGGTCACCGGCCTCGCCACGGCGCAGATGGACAGCTCGCCGGTGGTGGCCATCACCGGCCAGGTGGCGCGCGCCTTCATCGGGCGCGACGCGTTCCAGGAGACCGACGTCACCGGGATCACGCTGCCCATCACCAAGCACAACCGCCTGGTGATGCGGCCCGAAGAGATCGCCCCTGCCCTGCGCGAGGCCTTCGCCATCGCGCGCCACGGCCGCCCCGGCCCCGTGCTGGTGGACATCTGCAAGGACGCGCAGCAAAAGGAAGCCGTGTTCGAGTGGAACGAGGTACCCGACTATCCCTCGCTGCGAGCGAAGACCCCCCCCGCCCTCCCGGACCTGGAGCGCGCGGTTGAACTCATCTCTGAGGCCCAGCGGCCCCTGATCCTGGCGGGACACGGCGTCATCAAGTCGGGAGCCACCCGTTCCCTCATCGCCTTCGCCGAGCGCACCGGAACGCCGGTGGCTTCCACCCTCCTCGGTCTCGGCGGATTTCCGGCGTCCCATCCGCTGTCGCTCGGGATGATGGGAATGCACGGCGAGGCCTACGTGAACAACGCCATCCAGAGCGCCGATCTGCTGCTCGCCTTCGGCATGCGCTTCGACGATCGGGTGACCGGCAACCTCAAGACCTACGCCCGGAACTCCCGCAAGATCCATGTCGAGATCGACGCCGCGGAGATCGGGAAGAATGTTCCCGTCGACGTGGCCCTCGTGGGCGACCTGCGTGTTGTCCTCGAGGCCTTGAACCCCCTCGTTCCCGAACAGCGTCACCCCGACTGGCTTCGCGTCATCGACGAAGGCCGGACGGAGACGAGGAGCCGCGACATCCTCCACCAGGACGAAGACGGCAAGCTCTACGCCGCGCACGTTCTCCACGACTTGTGGGAAGCCACGAGCGGCGAGGCCATCGTGGTGACCGACGTCGGCCAGCATCAGATGTGGGAGGCGCAGTACTACGCCCACGAAACACCGCGCAGCCTGATCACTTCCGGCGGTCTCGGCACCATGGGCTTCGCCCTGCCCGCCGCGATTGGGGCCAAGTGCGCCCGGCCGGAGGCTGAGGTATGGGTCGTGGTCGGTGACGGCGGGTTCCAGATGACCCAGGCGGAGCTTGCGACCATTCAGCAGGAGAAGCTGCACATCAACATCGCCATCATCAACAACGGTTTCCTGGGCATGGTCCGCCAGTGGCAGGAGTTCTTCTACGAGAAGCGCTACGCCGAGACGCCCATGCTCTCGCCCGACTTCGTAAAGCTGGCGGATGCCTACGGCATGGCCGCGCACCGGATCACCCGGCGCAAGGATGTGATCCCGGCGGTGCGGGCGGCCCGGCGTTCCGGGGCCGCGGTGCTCCTCGACTTCCGGGTGGTGCAGGAGGAATCGGTGTTCCCCATGGTGCCCGCGGGGGCGGCGCTCGACGCCATGATCCGAAGGCCCGCGCTCCAGGAGGCGGTGGCATGAGGCACACCCTGGTGGCCCGCGTGCAGGACGAGCCCGGCGTTCTCAATCGGGTGGCGAGCCTTTTCCGCCGCCGCGCTTTCAACATCGAGAGCCTGACCGTGGGACAAAGCGAGATGAAGGACTACTCGCGGATGACCGTGGTGGTGGACACCGCCCGCGTGCCCGCGCGCCTGGTCGAAGAGAGCCTCCGCAAGCTGGTTCCCGTGGCCGAGGTCCGCGACGTGACCGAACTGCCCACGGTCGACCGCGACCTCGCCCTCATTCGCGTGGCCTGCGCGCCCGCCGATCGCGCGGAGGTGGCGCAACTGGCGGAGATCTTCCGCGGTCGCATCGTCGATGTGGCGCCCGAGTCGGTGATCGTGGAAGTCACGGGGGACGGGGCCAAGGTCGACGGTCTGGTGGAACTGCTGCGGCCGCGGGGAATTCTTGAAATGGTGCGGACCGGGAAAGTGGCGATGCTGCGCGGCGTCACTCCGTCTGCTTAGTCACGAACCGGAGAACAGGAGAAGAGACATGGCGAAGATCTACTACGACAAGGACGCAAACCTCGACGAACTGCGCGGTCGGCGCATCGCGATCATCGGCTACGGCAGCCAGGGCCACGCCCATGCCTTGAACCTGCGGGACAGCGGCTGCGACGTGGTCGTGGGCCTTTCGGCGGGCAGCTCCTCGCGAGCGAAGGCCGAGGCGGAAGGACTGAAGGTCCTCACCCCCGCGGCCGCGGCGGACCTCGCCGATATCGTGATGGTGCTGACTCCCGACACCACCCAGGCCGCGCTCTACCGCGACGAACTGGCGCCGAATCTGAGGCCGGGGAACACGTTGATGTTCGCGCATGGCTTCAACATCCGCTTCGGCGCCATCGAGCCGCCCGAGGGTGTCGATGTCTCCATGATCGCGCCCAAGTCCCCCGGACATCGCGTGCGCGAAGTGTTCAAGGAAGGCCAGGGGACGCCCGCCCTTCTCGCCGTCCATCGTGATGCGAGCGGCCGCGCCAAGGAGACGGCGCTTGCTTACGCGCGGGCCCTCGGCTGCACTCGGGCCGGAGTCATCGAGACGACCTTCGCGGAAGAGACCGAGACCGATCTCTTCGGAGAACAGGCGGTGCTGTGCGGCGGCGTCTCCGCCCTGGTGAAGGCCGGCTTCGAGACCCTGGTGAAGTCCGGCTACCAGCCGGAGATTGCCTACTTCGAATGCATGCACGAGTTGAAGCTGATCGTCGACTTGATGTACCGCGGGGGCCTGTCCTACATGCGCTATTCCATCTCCGACACCGCGGAGCACGGGGACTACACGGGAGGCGCCCGCCTCGTCACCGAGGAAACCCGGCGCGAGATGTTCCGGATGCTCTCGGACATCCAGAGCGGCGCTTATGCGAAGGCCTGGATCGCGGAGAGCGAGGCCGGCCGGCCCTGGTTCAACGAGCAGAGGCGGAAGGAGCGGACCCACGCCATCGAGAAGGTGGGGGCGCAGCTTCGGGGCATGATGCCCTTCCTCGATCCCGTCACGGTGACCGAAGACGGGGCGGTGAAGTCCAGGACCCCGGCTCCCGAGCTCACACCCGCCTGAGCCGCGGCTAAGCTCGACGACGCGCCGGGGCGGGGCGCTTAAACCGCCCGAGGAGACCCTGAACGCATGAGAAGCGAGCTCATCAAGGAAGGACCGGAGCGAACACCCAACCGGTCGATGCTGCGCGCCATCGGGTACACCGATGCCGATTTCCAAAAGCCGTTTGTCGGAATCGCGAACGCCCACAGCACCACCACTCCGTGTAACGCCGGCCTCCAGGTCCTGGTGGATCGGGCGGAAGCGGCGTGCCGCGAGGCGGGCCTGGCGCCCCAGACCTTCGGGACGCCCACGGTGTCGGACGCGATCTCGATGGGCACCATCGGCATGAAGTACTCGCTCGTCTCCCGAGAGGTGATCGCCGACTCCATCGAGACGGTGTGCGGGGCCGAACGGCTCGACGGCGTCCTCATCGTGGGCGGCTGCGACAAGAACATGCCCGGGGCCATGATCGCCATGGCCCGCCTCGACATCCCCGCGGTGTTCGTCTACGGCGGCACCATCAAACCCGGCCGGCTTGACGGAAGGGACCTCACCATCGTGAGCGCGTTCGAGGCGGTGGGGCAGTGGAGTCAGAAGAAGATCACGACCGAGGAACTGGGTCGAGTAGAGCGGGCCGCCTGCCCGGGAGCGGGCTCTTGCGGGGGCATGTTCACGGCGAACACGATGTCTTCGGTGATCGAGGCCATGGGACTGTCCCTGCCGCGTTCGTCGACCATGGCCGCGGTCGACGCGGAGAAGGCGGATTCGGCGGCGGCCTCCGCGCACGTCCTCGCCCGGGCGATCGCCGCCAATCTCACCCCGCGAAAGATCATGACGAGGAAGGCGTTCGAGAACGCGATCGCGGTGGTGATGGCGGTGGGAGGGTCGACCAACGCGGTCTTGCACCTGCTCGCCATCGCGCACAGCGCCGAGGTCCCCCTCGCTCTCGACGACTTCGAGGCGATCCGCGCCCGCGTACCCGTCCTTTGCGATCTCTCCCCCTCGGGCCGCTATGCCACGACCGATCTGCATCGTGCCGGAGGTGTTCCCCAGGTGATGAAGATCCTCCTCGAGCACGGAGCGCTTCATGGCGACGCGCTCACCATCACAGGCGAAACCGTGGCGGAGTCCCTGAAGAACGTTCCGATCGAGCCCCCCGCGGGGCAGGAGGTCATCCGTCCCTGGTCCCGGCCGGTTCATGATCAGGGACACCTCGCGATCCTGCGCGGCAATCTGGCCGAAGAGGGCGCGGTCGCGAAGATCTCCGGCCTCAAAGCCATCAAGATCACGGGCCCCGCGCGTGTTTTTGAGTCGGAGGAGGAGGCGCTGGCCGCGATCCTCGCCGGGAAGATCCGGGCGGGTGATGTGATCGTGATCCGGTACGAAGGACCAAGAGGGGGGCCGGGGATGCGAGAAATGCTGGCCCCCACGTCCGCGTTGATGGGGTCGGGTCTCGGGGAAAGTGTCGGCCTCATCACCGACGGCCGGTTCTCCGGCGCGACCCATGGTCTTGTGGTGGGGCACGTGGCCCCCGAGGCGGCCACCGGAGGGCTCATCGGCCTCGTGCACGAAGGCGACAGCATCACGGTGGACGCCGAGGCGCGTCGGCTCTTGCTCAACGTCCCCGAGGCGGAGATCGCCGCGCGTCGGGCCGCCTGGACCCCGCCGCCCCCTCGCTTCACCCGCGGCGTGCTCGCCAAGTACGCCCGCGTGGTCTCCTCCGCGAGCCGGGGCGCGGTCACCGACGAGGACTGACGGGCGTCCGCGCATAGACTGCGCGTTCCATGAAGTCCTCGCGGAATACCAAGCCTGAACCAACCGAGGTCGCCATCGGCGGGGTCGTGGTCGGCGGTCAAGGCACCGTGGTCATCGCCGGGCCCTGCGCGGTGGAGAGTCACGACCAACTGATCCGCATCGCGCGTTCGGTCAAGGCTTCGGGAGCGCACCTGCTTCGCGGCGGCGCCTTCAAGCCCCGCACCTCGCCCTATTCCTTCCAGGGGCACGGCGAAGACGCGCTCAAATGGCTCGGCGAAGCCCGGGCCGTCACCGGACTCAAGGTGGTGAGCGAAGTGATGGACGTGCGCAGGGTCGAGTCGATGTCCCGCCTCGTCGATTGTCTCCAGGTCGGTACGAGGAACATGCAGAACTTCGACCTCCTCCGCGAGCTCGGCCGCGTTCCGAACGCGATCCTTCTGAAGCGCGGCATGTCCGCGACCATCGAGGAATGGCTCCTCGCCGCCGAGTACGTGCTGGCCGAAGGCAATCCGAACGTGATCCTCTGCGAGCGCGGGATTCGAACCTTCGAGAGCGCCACGAGGAACACTCTCGACCTCTCCGCGATTCCGGTGCTTCGCTCCCTCTCCCATCTCCCCATCGCCGTCGATCCCTCGCACGGCACGGGCCGCCGCGACGGTGTGGCGCCCATGACCAAGGCCGCCATCGCCGCCGGCGCCGACGCCGTGATGATCGAAGTTCACGACGACCCCGAGCGAGCCCTCTCGGACGGCGCTCAGAGCCTTTCCCTCGAGGCCTTTGACGCGCTGATGAAGGACGCGAGCCTAATCGCTGATGCCTGCTCCCGGCCGTTTCACAATCCCCGCGTCCTGACCTTCGCTTCACGCCCCTGACGCCAAAGGGGATGCTCGCGATTCGGTAGCCCGGTTGAAGGTGGTCCTCAGGCTCGGTTCTGCGGCCGTGGGTATCCTCGGCCTGCTCATGATCGTGAGCGCCCTCCTGGAAGCCCGCTTTGCCTTGATGTCGAGATCGACCACGGCCGTAGTGGTCCGGCTGGCGGCCCTTGAGGGAACGACAGCCCGCAGCGAGCAGGTGAGAATCCAGGGCCGCCCGATCGAGACACGCCTGGTCAGCGACCGCTATCTCGGCCAGGCCCCGGTCCTCGAGTTCGAGGTGGATGGGCGCAAGGTCGAGTTCTTCGGGCAGGTTCAGGGGACGATTTCCTCGTACCCGATAGGAGCCCGCGTGGAGATCATCTATGACCCCTGGAATCCCGAACGCGCCCTGATCGCGGCGGAGGCCGCCCCCTGGGCGGGCGTCCTCGGCGGTGCGTTTTTTGGCGCGGTCCTGGTCTTTGTGGCTCTGGCGGCCCTGGTCGTTTTCGGGGGCTGGGGCCGATATTTCCCGAGCTTCCGACTGACTTGAGCCCCGACCGTTTGACATCGTCGCGTTCCCGGGCTTACTCTGTGGATTCGATGTCCAACCAGACCCTTTTGACCAGTCAGGCCCTGCGGAGCGGCGTGTCGTCGCTCGCCCTGATTATTGGTCTCATTCTTATCGTCCTTACGGGCGGGGGTCCCGTCTAGCGAGGCAGAAAGCCGAGCGAGACGAAAGGCCCCCGAGGGAAACCTCGGGGGTTTTTATTTTCAGGAAAGAAAGTCATGACTACGAAGAACGAGAACGAAAAGAACACGGAAGCCCGCGACGCCCGGACCAACACGCAGAGCGGCGACTCCTACGACACCGAGGCGGCGCCCGCGCCGGAGACCTCGGACTTTCGAGAAACACCCGAGCGGGGCTACGGCTGGGGCGTGTAGACGCCGAGCCGAGCCGTCCTCGGCCCGCTGCTAGGCTTCCCGGCATGAATCTCGAGTCGAAATTCGTCTGGATGAATGGCGCGCTCGTAGCCCACGAGAAAGCGGTGGTGCCCTTCCTCACCCCCGCTCTCCATTACGGCACCGCCGTGTTCGAAGGCATGCGTGCCTACAACACGCCTGAAGGGCCGTCGATCTTCCGGCTGAAGGATCACGTGACCCGCCTCTTCGCGAGCGCCCGGGTCTCCGGCTTCACCGACCTTCCCTGGACCGAAGCCCAGGTGATCGAGGGCTCCAAAGCGGTGGTCCGCGAGAACGGCTTCACCGAGTGCTACGTGCGGCCCCTCATCTTCGCGGCCTCCGGGCACATGGGCCTGAACCTGCTGGGGATCGTGCCGGGGATCGGCATCGCCGCCTGGGAGTGGAAGGGTTTTGTCTCACCCGAGGCCGAGGGCAAGGGTCTGCGGGCGAATGTTTCGTCCTTCACCCGCCACCACCCCAACGTCATGATGACGAAGTCCAAGCTCGCGGGGAACTACGGCAACTCCGTCATGGCCCGGACGGAGTCGGCGCGCCTTGGGTTCGACGAAGCCCTGATGCTCGATCCCACCGGTCTCGTGGCCGAGGGCACCGGAGAGAATCTCTTCATCGTCAGGAACGGAGTCATCTACACCCCACATCGCGCCACCGTGCTCGAGGGCCTCACTCGCGACAGCGTCATCACCCTGGCCCGAGAGCTTGGACACGAAGTCAGGGAGGAGCCGCTGTCGCGCGACCAGCTCTATCTTGCGGACGAGATCTTCGTGTGCGGCACCGCGGCCGAGGTCCTGGGCATTCGCGAGCTCGACTTCCGGCCCATCGGCACGGGAGCCCGTGGCCCCATCACGGCTCAGCTCGCGGCCGCGTTCAAGCGGGCCGCCCAGGGCGGCGACCCGAAGCACCTCGATTGGATCGACCTGTGCAGGGCCTAAGACCTTCGGACGTCGACTGAGTCGCGGGCTCGGGGCCGCCCCGCCGTCTCCGATCGTCACTCGGCCACCGGCCTCGATTCATGGTCGGCGCTCTGGAATCTCGAAAGAAACCCGTGCACCACACGGACCCACTGTTCGCGTCGGCCCCGAACCAGGGATTCGTGGCGAAGCCCGTCGAAGATCTCGAACTGCTTCTCGCCGCGTAGGGCGTCATAAATGGCCCGGCCCTCGGACATGAGGACGCGGTCATCCCGGCTGCCCAGCATGAGCAGGGTGGGGGCGTGCACCCGGCCCGCGTAGTCCACGGGGTTGTGCTTGAAGCCGTCGAACCCCTGCTGCTCTCCTCCCCAGAACACCAGCAAGTCGGCAATGCCGAGCGCCGGTAGACCGAGCGAGTGGAAGCGATTCACGACCGCGCTGTGCAGGGTGGCAAAGGGAGCCTCGAGAAGGAGTCCATCGGCCCGGGTTCCAAGGTCGCCCACCGCTCGCAGGGTGGCCGCGGCGCCCATCGAGACTCCCCAGATCACGAGCGGCTTTTGGGGGAACCTCGACCGGGTGAACTCCACCGCGGCGGACACGTCGCGGGCCTCGAAAAAGCCGATGCTCGTGGTTTCACCCGACGATCCGCCGCTGCCGCGAAAGTCCACGAGGACGGGCGCCCAGCCTTCGTCGAGCAAGGCCCCCGCCTCGGCGAGAACGGAGGACTTGCGGTCGGCGTAGCCGTGGAAGAGAACCACCACGCCCTTCGGAGAATTCCGATGAATGCTCCAGGCCTCGAGGGTGACACCTTGGTCGGAGGGAATCATCCAGGTGTCGAAGTCCATCCGCCGATCAGCGGGAGTCGCGGTGTTCCGCGGCTTGGGAAGCTCGATGCCTTTGGCCAGGACCTCGAGCTTCTGACTCCAGCTGAGGGTCTCGGGCTTGCCCGTCCTCGTCCCGCTCGCGCTGAAATGCGTCATGGTGCGCGCCTGGGTGTAAGCGAGGGCGTTCAACCCGGCAAAGCAGAGGAGTGCCGCTCCGAAGGCGCGCCGGGCGAGGTGCTTCCGCCTCACTCCGGAATCAGTCCGGATCGACGTAGCTTCCCATTTCTCTGATGCAGGCCCCTAGAGCGCGTCCACGAGGGCCCGGGTCATGTCGGCGGTGGTGGCCGTCCCCCCCAGATCGGGGGTTCGAACCCGACCTTCGAGGGTGACCTTCTCGATCGCGCTGACCACGCGGCGGGCCGCCGCATGCTCGCCCAGATGTTCGAGCATCATGGCTCCCGCCCACACCGCGCCGATGGGGTTCGCGATGCCCTTTCCGGCGATGTCCGGCGCGGAGCCGTGGATGGGCTCGAACATCGACGGATTCTTCCGTGTCGGGTCGAGATTTCCAGACGGCGCCGTGCCCAGCGATCCGGAAATGGCGGCGCCCAGGTCGGTCAGGATGTCGCCGAAAAGGTTACTGGCCACGATGACGTCCACGGTGTCGGGCTGGGTGACCATGCGCGCGGCCAGCGCGTCCACGTGATACTTGCGCACGGTGACGTCCTTGAACCGGCCGGCCACCTCTTCCACCACCTCGTCCCACAGGACCATCGAGTGCTTGAGGGCGTTCGACTTCGTGGCCGAGGCGACGAGCTTCCTCGGCCGCGTCCTCGCCAGTTCGAAGGCGAAGCGGACGACGCGTTCGATTCCCGCGCGGGTGAAGGTCGAAACTTCATTCGCCATTTCGCCCTCGCGGCCCCGATGCACGAAGCCCCCTGCACCCGAGTACTCGCCCTCGGTGTTCTCGCGCACGCACACCATGTCGATGTCTTTGGGGCCGCGTCCCTGGAGCGGCGATTTGAGCCCGGGCAGTAGGCGCATGGGCCGGAGATTCACGTACTGATCGAATTTCTGGCGGATGGGCAGGATGAAGTCCCAGACCGTGACGTGATCGGGCACTTCCTTCGAGCCCACGGCTCCGAAGTAGATCGCGTCGAAGGCGCGCAGGGTCTCGAAGCCGCCTTCCTTCATCATGCGGCCGTGCTGCAGGTAGAACTGGGATCCCCATGGGAACCGGATCGTGTTCAGGGCGAAGCCTTCGCTCTTCTCCAGAGCCTCGAGGACGGTCAGGCCGGCCTCCAGGACTTCGGGGCCGATTCCGTCCCCGGGCAGGGCCGCGATCTTGTGGGTTCTCATGCTTCCACCGAGGGCAGGGAAATACTCCAGAGCTTCTTCCCCGAGAGGTCATGCAGGCTCACCGTCAATTCGCGCGAGCGTCCGTCGATCGTGCCCTTGCCGAAGAACTGGAGGCCGGCCGACGGGGGCTGATTGGGCCGCATCCCTTTGGGGATCGAGAGGAAGCGCACGGAGGGCCCGAAGGTCTTGTCGAGGGCGTTCGGGCCGAAGGTCCCGGCGTGGAGCGGGCCGGCCACGAACTCCCAGAAGGGGTTGAAGTCGGTGAACGAGGCGTCCTCGGGCGAGTAGCGGTGAGCGGCCGCGTATTGAACGTCGCCGGTGATCCAGATGAGGTTGGAGATGCGTTCGCGCTTGATGTAGGAGAGGAGGTCGGCGATCTCCAGCTCGCGCCCGAGCGGTGCGCCCGGATCGTCGTTCGCCACCGCCTCGTACCGTCCGGGGCCGTCTCCGACCACGAGGCCCAGGGGCATGTCGGAGGCGATCACCTTCCACACCGCGCGCGAGGCCTTGAGGGACTTCTTCAGGTTCGCGATCTGGGCGGCGCCCAGGAGGGCGGAGCCCGCGTCGAGCCTGGGTTCGCGATTGGCTCCGTTTGCCCCGCGATAAGTGCGCATGTCGAGGGCGAAGACATCGAGCAGAGGCGAGAACGGGAGGAGCCGGTCGATCTTCGACGTGGTGGCATCGAGCCCGCGGATGGGATTGAACTCGAAGAACGCCCGCCGCGCGCGCGAGGCGAGCACGTCGACCCGGGGCTCCACCCGATACCGCGGATCGTCCAGAATCTGGCCGGGGTACCAGTTGTTCCGGACTTCGTGGTCATCCCAGAGCATGAACTGAGCGGTCTGGCCGTTGAACCGCCGGAAATTCTCGTCAAGGAGGTTGTACTCCCACTGGCCGCGGAACTCCTCGAGGGTCTCCGCGACCTTCGATTTCGCCTCGGTGGTGAGATTCCGGAAGATCGTCCCGTCGCCCGCCTTCATTTCCTTCTCGACCGGCTGGTCGGAGTAGACGGTGTCCCCGACATGGATGAACAGGTCGGCCTCGGCGCGGGCCATGGTGTCGTAGATCTTGAGGCCGCCCATCGAAGGATTGATGCCGTACCCCTGGCCCACGGTGTCGGCGCCCCAGAGGAAGGACACGTCTCGGCCGTCGGCGGGCGGAGTCTTGAACCGACCCATCACCGGCTCACCCACGGCGCGCGCATCGGCGAGGTCGCGGAAGCGCACCCGATAGAAGATGGTCTCGCCCGCGGGCAGCCTCTGGATATCGGCCTTCGCGCACAGGCCCGTGCTCTTGAGCGCGAAGGTGTTGCCCACCACGATCGAGTTCTCGAACCGCTCGTTGGTGGCCCACTCGACTTCCATCTCGCCGGGCTGGCTGGCCCGCGACCAGATGACCGCGCGCCCACCCGTGACGTCGCCTGCCTGCACGCCCGAGACCACCCGCGGTGCCGCGCTCTGCGACCTCACGATGGCGGGGAAGCCCAGGACGGCGGCGCCCAGGGATGCGCGTTCGAGGAAGTCTCGGCGTTTCATGGATGGGATCTTACTCAGGCCGCTCGCTTCTCAAGCGGCCGGCGGATCGTCGATTTGGGAGGCGGCGCCGGCCACATGGGAATGAGTCGGGCGAGCCGGTGGCTCAGGACGCGCTGCCGGAAATAGAGCTCATGCTCCCATTCCACCTCGGCCATTTCGAGCAGGCATTCGACGAGCTCAAGGTGTTGGCACTGGGCGGCGAGGCGGGCCGCCACTTCGTACTCCACGATGTTGCGGCTTTCGAGGAACCCGGCCCCGTACATGGGCGCAAGCCACCCGCTCCACGAGCACAGCGGACCCAGGGTCCGCCCGATCATCCGGAAGATGAACTCCCGTGTGCGGCTCGGCGAAGCGCCGAGCTTGGAGAGCATCTCGCCCACCGCCTCGCGATGGCGCCACTCTTCCTCCTCGATGGCCCGTATACGGGCCCGCTCGCTCTCATCGCGCACGCTGCGCCAGTGCCCGGCGTAGGCGAAACCCGCGGCGAGCTCGCCGGAATAGGCGGACTGGAGGACGAGGACCAGAGCCTCTCGAGCCGCCGCCTGTTGGGGATTCACCGCGACAGGGATCTTAGCGGTGAGCGTCGTATCGCCTGATTGACTCGGGCGATGCGAGCATCAACGACGATTCGCGGAGGGGAGGCCGGGGGGGCCGGGTCCGTGTCCGGCCCCCCCAGACTCAACTAAAAACTGAACTTCGCCCCGAACTGAATGGTGCGTCCGTCATCGGCGCTCGTGATCGCGCCGAAGTTCGCGGCTGCGCTGTTACCGACCGGCTGGCCCCAGCGTTCCTGGTCGAAGATGTTGAATCCTTCGATGCGGATCTGGATCTGTTTGTTCTTCGCGAAGCTGATGTTCTTGAAGATGGACAGATCGGTGCGGTTGAAGCCAGGACCCCGGACGGCGTTGCGGGGCTGCGACGAGAGCCCGCCGGTGTTCGCGGCCGCGCGCCGGGTGAAGCAGCTCGTGTCGAACCACTTGGCCACGGTGTGCGGTGCATTCGCGTTCGGATCGCAGGTCATGTTCGGGCGGTTGGTCAGGCCGCTCAGAGCGAGGACGGAGTCGGTCACGGTCAGGGGGAAACCGGTCTGGGCCTGGAAGATGCCGTTCAACTGCCAGCCTCCCAGCACCGCCCTCATGGCCGGCGATTTGTCCGCGAGCTTCGGAAGTTCCACGCCGAAGCTGAAGACAAAGCGCTGCCGCACATCGAAGAGGGCGGGACCCTTCTCCTGAGCGAGCGCGGTCTCAAGACTGCTGCTGTCGCCGAGGGTGATGGGCAGCACCGGCCGATTCTCGCCGCCGATGTTGAGGCCCGAAACGTGATCGCGCGCATCGCCATACGTGTAGGAGGCGAGGAAGTTGATCCCGTGCCAGGGCCGCATGCGAAGCGAGGCCTGAACCGAGTCATACCAGGACTTGGCTTCCGTGAGGGTTGGGCGGAGCAGGGAGTAGGCGGGGTACTTGCGGACGCCGTTGATGATCGGGTTGATCTCGAAGAACATCGGCAGGTTCTTGCCCCTGGAACCCACGTATCCCACTTCGAGACCGAGGTGATCGCCGATCTGCTGCTGCACGGTCAGGTTGAAGTGCTGAGCCGACGGCGTGTCGAAGGTGGGACCCCAGCCGATGATGGTGAGGTTGGCGGGGAAGAGGGTGGCTCCGCCGGTCTGCGCGGCCTTCGGATTCGCGAAGGAGATGTTCGGGTTCGCGCGGATCGCGTTCAGCTCGACGAGGGGGGTGAAGGGCGGCGCGAGCACGCCCGACTGGAAGAGGTCGCCCTGGCCGGCCAGGGAGTCGTAGAAGATGCCCCACGCCCCGCGGATGCTGGTGCGACCCTTGCCGGTCGGGTCATAGGTGAAGGCAACCCGTGGCGCGATGTTGTTCTTGTCGGTGGCGTATCCGCCGTCGGGGATCCCCGCATCGCCGGGGTAGAGGAGGCCTTTGGGGGCGGCCGGCTGCACCGTCGAAGTACCGATTGGCCAAACCTGCTGCGGACAACCCGCCTACAACTCCGGCGATAGAGCCGATGCCAAGGCCCTGGCGTTGCAGACCATCGCTGCGTTCGAAGGCTATGACTACGTGGTGGCGCCGTCCGGCTCGTGCGCAGGCATGCTGAAGTCGCATTATCCGCGGCTGTTCGAGGACGATCCGGCCAATGCCGCCCGGGCTCGCGACTTTGCTGCCCGCGTCCACGAACTCGTCTCTTTCCTGGTCGACGTGCGGGGCATGCGGGCAATTCCAGCCGAGCTGCAGTCGGGCAATCGGGTGACCGTCACCTATCACGACAGTTGCTCGGGCCTGCGCGAACTGGGGATCAAACAACAACCCCGCCAGTTGTTGACCTCGATCAAGGGGCTGCAACTGGTCGAAATGGCAGACTCTGAAATCTGC